>NZ_CP183886.1:2547500-2847500 GCF_048572955.1 Pristimantibacillus sp. PTI5 | reverse complement strand
TTGAGCGTGCTGAAATCGATATTTAAGCCCAGCAGCGAACGGGATTCGTCCTTCTCCTCGGCAAACCATTGCTGCACGATTTCATCCAGCTTCCCGTTGTCCTTCATTTCTGCGAGAACGCCGTTAAATTCGGCTACGATGGCTGATTTCTTCGGGAAGGCAATCGCATAGCCGTTGTCCGCGGATTCGGCTGGCAGGAAGTTCATGACCAGCTCCGGATTAGAGTTAGTCATCTCGACTGCTACGGCATCCTCAACAATGGCTGCGTCGATGCGGCCGGAGTTCAGCTCTTGAATTAGATCGGGTATTTTATTGAGCTTCTTCAGAACGGCGCCTTCGATCGTTGCTGCATAAAGATCCTGCGTGGATCCAAGCTGTGTCCCGACCCTTTTCCCTGAGAGCGATGCTTCCGTCTCGAGCGGCGCGCCTTTTTTGGATACGATGGTATTGCGTGCTGCGTAATAGGTATCGGAGAAATCAATGCTCTGCTTTCGCTCCTCCGTAGCGGACATTGCGGACATTACGAAGTCCACGCGGCCGGTTTGGAGCGCGGCGATAAGACCATTGAAATCCATGTTCGCGATTTCCAGTTCATAACCAAGCTGACTGGTGATATACTTGGCTACATCGATATCTAAGCCGACGATTTCACCGCTGCCTTTGGCATCTACGCTTTCGTAGGGCGGATAATCGGCAGACGTACCCATGACGAGCTTCTTTTTCTGGCCGGAAGCGGGGGCATTAGCTGCGCTCTCTGCGCTCACGGAATATGAGCTTTGTTTGCCCATCGGAAAGGCTTGTCCTAGTGCTACAAGCAGGACCGTGAAGGTAATGAGCGAGAAATAAATGATTTTGAGTCTTTTTCGATTCATGTTGTCCTCTTTCCCTGAGTTGATCTCTAGACTATGGATAGGCTGCAGCATACGAGGCTGACTGCATCTGCAACTTAGAAATTATATGGTGTTCGCTATTCATTTGTAAATAACCAAGAAGAACGGATTTGTAACATCTTTGTGATTTCAGCAGTCGAAATTGGATGAGAATTACTGTTATAATATCCAGATAGAATGAAATCTATTTTGTTTTGTGGAAATCATTGCAAACGAAACGGTTTACGAAGTAAGTCGTATAGAAAGCAACACGACGATGAAAGGAGGTGAATACATTGTTCGAGTTTGAACTGCATGATATTATACCGTATCTGATTTCAATCAGCCTTCTATGTTCCTTGGCTTTTGCTTATGCGTCGCATCTGCATTCGGGGGCATACGAATACTGGGAGCGGGACCAAGTTGTAAAAGTTTTGTATATTGCGATGCCTCAAGTGCTGATTCGCACCGTGCCGCTGCATCATTGGCTGGCCAGGAAAGTAAAGCGGAAGGAATCGCCCGATGACGACATAGCAGATTGCAACGCCTCGTTTGTTGCGCCATTTTCAAACAAACGAGGAGGATTTTTATGCAAACGAACAATGTATTCCCTTCAATAAAATATGGACGGCTAATGATAATCGGCATGATGCTGGCAGGCTTGCTTTTGGTGAGCGGCTGCAGCACGGCCAGCGGCACGATCGATGGGGATACGCCCGGTTTATTCAATCATTATGTTATTTATCCGCTTTCCGCAACGATTCAATATTTAGCGGATTTGTTTAGCGGAAATTACGGCTTTGCGATTATTGGCATTACGCTTATTATTCGGCTTGTGCTGCTTCCGCTCATGATGCGTCAATACCGCTCGCAAAACCAAATGAAAACGAAGATGGCGCTGCTGCAGCCAGAGCTTAAACAGCTGCAAGAGAAGTATAAAAACAAGTCAGATGCGGATTCCAAGCAGAAGCTGCAGCAGGAAACGATGCAGCTGTATCAGAAGCATCAAGTGAATCCGCTCGCGATAGGCTGCTTGCCGATGCTCATCCAAATGCCGATCCTGATGGGCTTATACTCGGCCATCAAGCTGACGCCGGAACTGGCGGACCATTCCTTCCTTTGGTTTAAGCTTGGCTCGCCGGATATCGTGCTTCCGATTATCGCGGCGATCGTTTATTTTGTACAGTTCAAGGTATCGCAGACGACGCAGCCTAACGCCAATGCCGCACAGCAGAAGCAGCTCGCGTTCATGGGGTATTTGTCCCCGGTTCTAATGGGCGTATTCGCTCTGTCGGCGCCTGCCGCTATTTCGTTGTATTGGGTAACGGGCGGTGTGTTCATGATTGCGCAATCCTATCTAGCCAAAAAAGTGTACGCGCCTAAGGTGGATGTCGCACTGGAGGGCAGCGTCTAATATGAAGGAGTCGATCAGATGTCAGTCGGTGTTCTTGCCCATTTATTCGGAAGCCTGCCTTACCGGGAGCTTGCGCCAAAAGTAGCGGGAAGCGGGTTCAGCCATGTGCAGCTCGCTTTATGGAAGGCCATCAGCGATGTCGATTTCAGCAAACCGGGCAATCTAAGCCCGGGGCTGGCGAATGCGATCGGCGAGCAATTCGATAAGCATGGCGTTTCGATTTCGGTACTCGGCTGCTACGTTCATTTGTTTGAACGGGACGAGGAACTGCGCTGCGTGAACGTGAACCGCTTTAAAGAGCTGCTGCGCTATGCCAGATTTTTCGGGGCGCCGATGGTGGCTGCGGAAACCGGGCGCAACGAAGGCGGAGACTACACCGACCGTGACTGGTCAATCATGAAAGCGACGCTTGAGGAGCTCACCGAGGAAGCCGAGAAGTGGGGCGTCTTTGTCGGGCTGGAGGCTGCCAACGGCCATTTGGTCGGTACGGCTCCCGAGCTTGCGCGAATGCTGGAGGAGGTCCCTTCCTCCAATATCGGCGTCGTCATCGATCCCGGCAACCTGCTGACGGCTGCGAATTTTGCCAAGCAGGACCAAGTTATCGCAGAGGCGTTCGAGCTGCTCGGCGACCGGATCATTGCGGCTCACGCGAAGGACCGTTATTTGCTCGAGAACGGCGAGCTGGGAACGTCGACAGCGGGCCTCGGCGACATGAATTATGAGCTTTATATGAAGCTTCTCAATCAATACAAGCCGCATGTGCACATCATTATGGAGGAAGCGAAGGAGCATCAAATGGCGCAGTCGAAGGCGTATATTGATGCGATTCGCGGACGTATGTAAAAGTAAGAGATGATTTCTGTTCTAAACAGGAGTCATCTTTTTTTTACCCCAACGCTATACACTTTTTTCAAAGTGTCCAGTGTAGAGGTGCCAGTTTGTGTTAACCAATATACTTCGGCTTTTTAATCCTGTATATTTAATGAAAATAAATTTGCCCGGAGAGTGGAAGTCCTATGCGACGCTTCAGACTAGGAAGGCTCTATATCCCGTTCACCTACAAAATGATGATCCCGTACCTTCTGCTTGTTCTGCTGACTGACTTGCTCATTGGCTATATTTCGTACACGATGCTCATTCAGTCCCGGACAGAGATGGCGGAAACGAATATTCGGACAGCTATGAAGCAGACAAGCAATAATATCGAATATCAAATGGATGAAATTAACCGAATGTCGAGCACCTTGTTTACCAGCCTTACCTTTCAGAATGCGCTTCAGAATACGGGAGACCCTCTTGAGGTCATGCTCAAAATGAGAGATGACATCATTCCTCAAATGAAAGCGCCTCTTCAGCTGTACGGCAACAACATCCGTCTTGCCCTCTACACCGTGAATGAAAAAATGTACGATGTTCAAGGCGACAATATGGAGAAGGAGATTACCAGAAGGGACTATTACGTCCTTCCTGCCAGCAGCATTCAAAACACGGATTGGTTCAAATCGATGCAAGCCATGAATCAGGATAATCTGTGGATTCAACTTGATACAGATAAGAAGCTGGATCATATTTCCCATTTCCGCAAGCTGGTTTCCTCCAGCGGCCTGGCGTCTGTGATTGGCTATATCCGCGTTACAGCAAGGTTCGACGAGCTCTTTGGCAACTTCGATACGTTTCCGATTGATCAAGGCATCAGCTTGCGGTTAGTCGATACGACGACAGGCGCAACCCTATACACCCGAGGTCAGGCAGACACGCCTTCCAAGCAAAGCAACGAGCTCAGCATCACAGAACAAATTAGCGGTACACCATTCATTATCGAATCACTGGTACCCCATGCTTATTTGAACAAAGATGCCAGCAGAATGCAAAAGGTGATCGGCACCGTCTGTACGATTAGCTTTTTGGTTATGGCTTTTATCGGCTTTATCGTTGCAAGGCTCTCCGGCAAAAAAATGAAGCGAATCGTCACGCTGGTGCGTTCCTTTCAGGAAGGAAACTTTCATAAACGGATCGTGTTCACAGGCAATGACGAATTTGTCCATATTGCCGATTCGTTTAACCAGATGGCCACCAGCATTCAGGAACTGATCAAAAATGAGTATGTGCAGGGCATTCAGAAGAAGCAGGCCGAGCTTGATGTGCTTCAGGCGCAGATCAGCCCTCATTTTTTATATAATACCTTGTCTACAATAGGCAGTCTTGCCAATCTCGGTGAGGTTCAGAAGGTCACGCAAATGGTTCAAGGCTTGTCCAAGTTCTACCGGCTCACCTTAAATGGAGGCAATGTCTATATCTCATTAGAGAAGGAGCTTGAACAGATTGAAGCCTACCTCGATATTCAGCGGGTCAAGTATGCAGACACGTTCAAGGTCTATTTCGATATCGAGCCCGACATTTTGCATACGCCGATCATTAAGTTGATTCTGCAGCCATTTGTCGAAAATATATTCAAGCATTCGTGGTTCGGCAAATCCATTGCCATTCGAATTACCGGGAAACGGCTGGGCGACCATATTGAACTGAAAGTCATCGATAACGGTATCGGAATGAGACCGGATACCCTTAGGAAAATGCAATCGAATACGCTGCAGCCGGACAACCAATCGGATAAGTACGGACTCAAAAACGTAGAGGAGAGGATTAAGCTCCGGTACGGCGACGACTTCGGCATCCGCATTGGAAGCCATTACGGAGCAGGAACGACCGTGCAAATTATTCTTCCCATGGCGAATTCGGAAATAAAGGAAGATGGCGATATCAACGCCTGATCAAAGACAACGATGAGAGGAGCGGGAGATTATGGAAGTGAGCATCTTACTGGTTGATGATGAATCCATTGATTTGGAATGGCTTCGGCGGCGTGTTGTGAGCAACAAGGCTGTGCAGCATCAGAATGTGAGAACTGCGGTAAGCGGCTTCGAAGCGCTTCAGCTTATGGAGCAGCACCCGGTTGATCTTATTCTCTCCGATATACGAATGCCGATTATGTCCGGCATGGAATTCGCGCGTAAAGCGAAGGAGATCAACCCGCAGGTCCATATCGTTTTTATAAGCGGCCATCAGGACTTCGGCTATGCGAAAGAAGCGATTCAATTGAATGCTTCCGGCTACCTTCTTAAACCTGTGGAGGATCGTGAACTGCATGATATGCTGGATCTTATGTGCAACAAAATCGAGGAGGAACGGAAGCAGCGCTCTTCCCTTTCTGATACACTGAGCCTCGTGCATCAGGAGCTGCTGCTGCGGTGGTTTAAGGAGCCTACACCAGGACAGGTTGAGGCGCATCTTCACCGTTTTCTCGCTCCCATCCTTCAAAGCGGAGCGGCAGTCGCTATTATCGAAGTCGATGATTTGGCCTGGAAGATCAAGCAAGTGGCGGAAGAGGAACGGCGATTGTTAATCGCAAGCATCACCCACTTCATCCGGGAATTTGTGAAAGCGAGAAGCCTGGGAACATTGATGGCGAGCTACGACGACCATTTCGTGCTGTTGACAACGATTCAGGAAGATCATATAAAGGCAATATTAGAGCAATTGATCGAAGCATTCTACAAAGAATTCTCCTACTCCATTACGATTGGCACGGGTAAATATACGTCAGAGATCAATAAACTGCATGACTCCTATCTGCAAGCCCAAGCCGCGCTAAGCATCAAATGGGTGTTTGGCAAAAACAGGCTCATACAGGATGCTTCGGCTTGGTCTCCCAAGCAGGCAATGGCTTTGAATTTGGAGGAGACGGTTGACCGGATGTTACAAGCGATGCTCGAATACGACCTCACTACGATCGACGATTGCTTGCTTGAGCTGTTTAATGGGGATCAGCCCCTGACTCAGAAAAGCGACATCTATGATCTTATCATTCGTATTACTTCCAAGCTCCATGCCGATCTTCAGCAAATGAACGAGCATTTGTATGAAATTTTGAAATGGGAATCGCATCAGCCCTTTATTCTGTTTCAATTTGAAACGGTGCATGATATTTTATCCTGGCTGCGCAGACGGTTCTTCGAATTGTCTGAACTGCTGTATTTGAAGAAGCAGCGGCAGAAACGCAAGCTTATTGATGAGATTACACGATTCGTCGAGCAAAGGCTCGACCAGAAGATCACGCTGAATGAGGTGGCTTCGCATTTCGACTTCACTCCCAACTACTTAGGGCAGCTCTTCAAGGCTGAAACGAATACGTTATTTTCCGATTTCCTTATCGATTTGCGCATGAAGCGCGTATGCGAATTGTTAAAGGATCCGACTAGAAAGGTGTATGAGATCGCAGAGCTTGCCGGATACAAGAATATTGTGTATTTCAACCGGCAATTCAAGCTGTCCACAGGTATGTCGCCTGGAGAATACCGTAAGCAGCATAAAATTTAAAATAGGAATAAACGACTGCCCGGTCTGCTCAGGACCGGGCAGTTGTTTGCTTCTTAAACAGCCAATCGTTGAATTAGTATTGGTTTTAGTTGATCAACCTAATTATGCAGCTCTCTTCTATTTCTTATAATAAACGTAGACAAGAGATGAGAGAGGGAGCGCAAATGAAACGACACGGATTTATAAATGATTTGAACAAATACCGCACGATTCTGCTGATGCTAACGCCCGCTGTTTTGTTTTTCCTGCTGTTTGCTTATGTACCGATGGCAGGAATAATCATTGCGTTCAAGCATTATGATTATGCCGGCGGTATTTTTGGAAGCGCTTGGAACGGGCTGGATAATTTTCGGTTTTTCTTTGAATCGGGGGACGCTTGGAGAATTACGAGAAATACGGCTCTCTATAATATCGCATTTATAATCGTAAATAACCTCTTGCAAATTTTTACCGCGATTCTATTGTTTGAGGTTGGGGGCAAATGGTTCCGTAAAATTACGCAATCCATTCTGTTTCTCCCCTATTTCATTTCATGGGTCGTTGTAGGCGCAATTGCTTATAATTTATTGAATTTCGATATTGGTACCGTCAATTCCCTGCTTAGAGGAATCGGCATGGAGCCAATCGACATCTATAATACACCCGCTTATTGGCCATACATTTTGACGATCGTGTCCGCTTGGAAGATGCTTGGTTATGGTACGGTCATGTATCTGGCAGCAATTACGAGCATCGATACGGAAATGTATGAAGCAGCTGAGATCGACGGGGCGAATGTGTTCCAGCGTATCCTGAAAGTGACGGTTCCAAACTTGTATCCAACCGTTATCATTCTAGTGCTGCTCGCGGTAGGCAATATTTTCAGAGGCGATTTCGGGATGTTCTACAATATGATCGGCAACAATGGTGTTCTATTCTCATCCACCGACGTCATCGACACATTCGTATTCCGTTCCCTGATTACCTCGAATGATATTGGTATGTCGGCCGCAGCCGGAGTTTTCCAATCCGTTCTTGGATTCACAGCCATCATGCTCGTGAACTACTCTGTTCGCAGGTATGACAAAGATCGGGCGTTATTCTAATGGGAGGTAAAATGATATGAGTGGAACTGAGCTTGAAGTGAAACCAGTAAGATCACAACAACGGGATCGCCAGTTGCTTTCCGTTATCGGCTATATTTCTTTAACTGTCCTGGCTGCTCTATGCATCCTGCCTTTTATTCTAATCTTATCTTCGTCGCTGTCCGAAGAAAGTACGATTGTTACGGAAGGGTATCAATTTTTCCCGAGTGCATTTTCATTCGAACCCTATAAAATTCTGTTTAAGTACCCTGAGCAAATTATACGGGCATATTCGGTGACACTGGCTGTTACCGCGATCGGAACCGTTATCGGATTATTTCTGACAGCGATGACCGCGTATTGCTTGTCCAGAAGAGATTTCAAATGGCGTAATCAATTTTCATTCTTCTTCTTCTTTACCACATTATTCAGCGGCGGCCTTGTGCCTTGGTACCTTCTGATGGTCAATTACTTGCACATGAAGGATACGATTCTAGCATTGATTATTCCGCTGCTGCTCAACGTGTTTTATATGATCGTTATGAAATCGTTTATGAGCAATATCCCAGAAGCGATTGTAGAATCGGCTAAAATAGACGGTGCAGGCGACTTTCTCATTTTCCTTCGTCTGATTCTTCCGCTCTCGAAGCCTGCACTCGCAACCATTGGATTATTTCTTGCTCTCGGTTATTGGAACGACTGGTATAACGCCTTGCTTTTTGTCTCGGATGAAAAGCTGATGCCGCTCCAATACTACCTATACAAAATGCTAGGCAATATGGATGGCATGCGCAAGGCGATGATGGGCTCGGGCGCAGTCGTTACAAATGTGCTGCCTACTGAAGGCTTGAAGATGGCGATGACCGTTGTCGCAAGCGGTCCGATACTAGTCGCGTATCCGTTTATTCAGAAATACTTCGTTAAAGGCTTGACGATTGGCGCTGTTAAAGGATGATTCCAAGGAAACTTGGTTTATCGATAAATACGATTAATAATAAGGGGGATATTTCAAATGATTAAAAAGAAAAGTATAATTATGCTCGCTATGATCATGGCAATGGTGATGATCATCAGTGCTTGCGGAAACAAAAACAATAACGCACCTGCTGCTACCCAGACACCTGACGGCGGTGAGACAAGCACGAATACGGAGCAAGGCGCAGCAGATACATCTGAGGCTGTTAATCTTAAAATGGTGTTTGTTGGCCCTAAACCGGTTGATTATGACAGTGTTTTTGCAGCGATTAACGAAAAATTGAAAGCAAAAATCAATGTAACACTTGAAGGTGAATTTCTGGATTGGTCCGATTGGGCACAGAAATATCCGTTGAAGCTTGCGGCTAACGAAGATTTCGACCTTATCTATACGGCCAACTGGGCTGGATATAATGATCAAGCGCTTAAAGGCGGCTTTCTTGAATTGACTGAAGATATGATTAAAACTTATATGCCTGAAACTTTTAAAGCAATGTCCGATGTTAACTGGGATCAAGCGAAAGTAAACGGCAAGCTTTATATGGTTCCTCAGAACCTTGGTGAATCCGTAGAGAAGCTTATCCTCTATCGTGAAGATTTGCGCAAGAAATACAACCTGCCTGCAATCGACAGCCCGGAAACATTTGCAAATTATTTGAAAACAGTAGCAGCTAACGAGAAAGGAATCACTCCTTTCACACCGGAAACGGGCGACTGGAAGATGCATAACCTGGACCGCATCATGTTGAAGCAACAAAATGATTGGAACCTGTTTGATTTAGACATTCCACTCGGCTTTAAAATAACGGATGAAACGGGAAAGATCTTTAATGTCTATGAAACACCAGAATTTAAAGAGCAGCTTCTTTATTACAAAGACCTTGCGGACAATAATGCTTGGTCCAAAAACGTATTGAACAACAAAAACGATCATCAGCAAGATTTCAGAGAAGGTAAAACCGCAGCTATTACTCATAATATGGGTACGCTCGGCTCTCTCATGGCTTTGATGCGCCAAACCAATCAATACGAAGTTGCACTTGCTGACATTAACCCGAACAATAAGAAATCCCAAGCGGTTGCTACACAGAACGGGGTATCCGTACATGCGACATCGAAACATCCGGAACGCGCTCTTATGTTTATTGATTTGATGCAAAATGACCAAGAACTGCATGACCTTATTAATCTCGGTATTGAAGGCGTTCACTACACAGCTGTTGGCGACGAGAAATTCAAATCAACAGACAAAAGCCCGAACTACACTGGCTTCTCCTTCTGGGGCTTCAACTCCCCTCTAAACCGTGATAACGAGTCATTCCCTGAGGAAGCGACGGCTATGCAAAACGGTTGGGACAGCAACGTGTACCACTACCCGCTTGAAACTTTTGTTTTCGATAACAGCAAAGTAAAAACAGAAGTTGCCAATGTAAGTAATGTGATGCTTCGTTATGCGATTCCACTGGAGTATGGTGTGATCAAAGACGTAGAAAAAGGCCTTGAAGATTTGAAAAAACAAGTCAAAGCAGCAGGTATCGATAAGATTCAGAACGAGCTGCAATCCCAAATCGATGCATTCCTTGCAGCGAAAAAATAAACAACGGGAGAGAAGGCCGCGGCCTTCTTACCTGAACCCTTAGTCAAGGGCACTTTTATAAAAAGAGATGATTCCTGTATTGAACAGGAGTCATCTTTTTTTGTCCCCACTGCTATCTGAGCTGCCTGTAACAATAAGGTCTGGTACATATGTCCTACAAGGTATCGAAGGCATCGGGACTGCCCGCAATAAACTCGGTTTTTTCATAATAATTAACGGTTTTTTGGATGTTCTCCGATGTTATATAGCTGTACTATCGAGTGGTGGAAATCTTTTCATTGAAAAATCCGACATAAAGTCACGCTTTGCCAAAAGAGGAGGTATGCTAGCTTTCCGGTTATACGCCCGAGAAACACGATTTTGTACAAACAAAATGAAAACGCTTACTCCATCTTAGTGCTGCTAAATGAGGCATTTTATTTTAGGAAAGCGGGGGATTCATGTTATATGCGAAGAAACCATAATCGTTTATTTAAAATATTGCTGGCAGCAGCCGTTATAAGTTCGACTGTCATGCCTGGCCTGCCTTTTGGTTCACGGCAGGTGAATGCAAGCGCGGAGCAATGGGTGGGGAAATTCGACTTCGGCACTGCCGCGAGTCCGGTGAAGGAAGGGTTTACGGCTGTTAATGAGGCCCAGCTTTATACGGCAGAAGCGGGCTATGGCCTCAGTGCGGCGCTTGCGTCCCGGAATCGCTCGGGCGGCGATGAGCTGACCAATGATTTTGTGCTCGGCAGCTCGTTTTCCTTTTACGCGGATCTACCTAACGGAGAATATGATGTCACCGTTTATTCAGGCGATCTTCTAACAGGAACAAGCACGACAAAAACGAACGTCGCCTTGGAAGGCGTTGCGGCTGGAACGATCTCAACGAGGCAGGCTATTGCGCAAGCCACCTATCGGACCAGGGTAAATGACGGGCAATTGACGGTCGGCATTTCCGCATCTGCCGGATATGGCTATCTGAACGGACTCGTTATTGAACAGGTCATGCCTGTTCGGCCGGATGCGCCTGCGGGCCTTGCTGTTACAGGAGTGACAAAGAATGACGTGTCGCTTTCGTGGGGCAGCGTTGCGGGTGCGGTTCTCTACAAGATTTATCGGACAGAGGGCGGCGGCGCGAGCCTGCTCGCGGGACAATCGACGGGCGCTTCCTTTATCGATACGGATGTAACGGAAGGCAGCAGCTATACGTACGCGGTAACGGCATTGAACGCCGCGGGATTGGAATCCGAGCTGAGCGAGCCGACGGCTGCGGTTGAAATTCCTGCTGCCGTAGCGCCGGCAGCACCGGCAGGCTTAACGGTCAGCGAGGTAATGGAATCAGCCGTAAAGCTAAGCTGGACGGTAACGGACGGAGCGACAGGCTATAAAATTTGGCGTTCCGATGCGGAAGCGGGTCCATTCGCGGAAATCGGGCAATCGACCGTACCGGCGTTTACCGATGAAGGCGTGGACACTTCCGTACCGCATTACTATCAAATTACAGCATCCAACGATCGCGGCCAGTCGGGTGTGTCGAGCACGGCAGCAAGTGCAGTGTTTACGACGCCTGATCCGCTGCCGGAGGGAGACGTTCAGCGCTTCGACTTTGGTTCAGGGGCACAAGCGGAGGGCTATACGCGGATTACATCGGCAGCAGCGTATTCCGTGGCTCTGAAATACGGCTTTGCCGATATTTCAAAGGTAAGCTTTGGCGACAGAGGGACGGCGGATGCGCTTAAATCCGACTTTGCCATGCCGTTGAATACAACATTCAGCGTTGATCTTCCGAACGGCGACTATACCGTGTCGCTTATCGCAGGCGACGCTTCGGAAGCATCGGAAATTGCGATTAAAGCCGAAACGATTCAGAAGGTACAGCTTACAGGCAAAGCGGCTGGACAGTTTCTGGAGATGGATTTCCAGATCGCTTTGGTGGACGGCCAGCTGAATCTGGAATTCAGCGGAAGCGCGCCGAAAATCAATGCGCTTGTCATTACGAAGCAGCAGGCACGCCAAGCAGGCGAGCTCCCGACCGTTTATATTGCCGGCGATTCGACGGTTCAAACATATGACCCGTATTGGGAGCCCGAAGCAGGCTGGGGCCAAATGCTGCCGCGTTTCTTCAGCAATGACGTCATGTTCAAAAACCATGCGATCGGCGGCAGAAGCTCCAAATCCTTCATCTTCGAAGGACGGCTGGATGAGGTATTGCGTACCATTAAGCCGGGTGATTATTTCCTCGTTCAGTTTGGCCATAACGATGCAACCATCAGCGTTCCGGATCGGTACGCATCGCCGGCCGACTACAAAAATTATTTGAAAACCTATATTAACGGCGCGAGACAGCGCGGGGCTACGCCGATTCTCGTAACGCCGATGGGCCGCAGAGATTTTAATGCGGATACGGGCAAGTTCAACGTCAGCTTTCCGGAATATGTAGCGGCAATGAAGGATGTCGCCGAAGAGCTGAATGTGGAGCTGGTCGACCTAAGTACGCTCAGCGTGGCGTATTACGATTCCATCGGCGCGCAGGCTACTTTATCTGTATTCCTGCATGTTGAGCCGGGGATTTACGGGGCTTTCCCGAATGGGTCTGCGGACAATACGCACTTCCAGGAGTACGGCGCCATCCAGCTGGCCCGCCTGCTCGCGGGAGGCATTGAGCAGCTGAATGTACCGCTGGCGGATTTTGTTCAAGAGATTGAACAGCCTGAAGCCGTGCCGGCTAAGCCTGCCGGGCTGGTTGCGGGCAGCGTCAGCAACGCGGGCGCTCAGCTGCAGTGGAATGCCGTGGAAGGAACGGATATTTATAAAATATACCGAAAACTCGCATCAGAGCCGGACACGGCCTATGCCTTGATCGGAACTGCAACCGTTCCGAAGCTGACGATCGGAGGCATGCTGGAGGGCCAGACCTATACGGTTCGCGTAACAGCGGTTAACGGGCGGGGCGAGTCAGAGCCGTCGAATGCCGTATCGATTACGACCAAATCGGCCCTATACTGCTTCGATTTTGGCCCGGTAGGCGCTCCCGTTGCGTCAGGATATACGGAAGTAAACCGCAACGTTCTCTATACGCCGGAGCTTGGGTACGGCCTTACTTCGAGCACAGGCATGATCGATCGCGACCGCGGATCGGCAACGGATGACTTGCGCAGGGATTTTGTAGCGTATTTTGGCAATTCGTATGAATTCCAAGTCGATCTCCCGAATGGCTACTATTCGGTGAAGACGTATACGGGGGACTGGATCGGCTCGACGAGGACGAACGTCAGCATTGAGGGCAAGGATTATGGCACGATTGCTTCGGGCAAAGCCAATATTGCCGAGAAGATGTTTAACCAAATCGCGGTGAAGGACGGGAAGATGAACCTTGTCTTCAGCGGCCAGACGGCTCACCTGAACGGATTGGAAATTACGCCGCTTCTGCTGTCGCCGACGGACCTGACGCTTACCGGCATCGACCTGAATAGCGATCCGGTATCGGCAGCCCTTTCCTGGGGAGCGGTAGACGGCGCATCCGCCTACCGTGTGTACCGTCAAGCGACCGTTGCAAGCAGTCCGGAGCTGCTTATCGAAACGTCGGACACCTATTTTACGGACCTGACCGCCGATGTTGGCTTGGATTACGAATACACGGTTACAGCCGTGGAAAGCACAGGCTTTGAATCGGTAGCCTCAAATGTGCTTACCGTATCCATGATTGATCCAAACGTCGCAAAGGCGGCTGTTCCGACAGGCTTAGCGGTGCAGTCGACGAATAAAAACGACATCACATTCACCTGGGATGCTGTTGCGGAAGCACGTATGTTTAATATTTACCGTGCGAAAAAAGCGGATGGGGAATATACGCTGATCGGCAAATCGACAGAGGCCAACTATACGGACACAACGGTATTGACGACTATTTCTTACTACTATAAAGTCGCATCGGTTAACGCAGGAGGCATCTCCGAGCAATCGGCGAGCTTGGAAACACCTGCGGTGACCACGCTATATCGCAATATGGAGTATTTGGACCGTGCACCGGTGGCGGTTAAACAGGATGCAGGCAACTATATCGGCTGGAGATTGCTTGGCTTGGATCCGGCAGCCATTGGGTTTAACCTGTACCGCGACGGCGTAAAGCTAAACGCAGCGCCCATAACGGATACGACGAACTATGTCGATACGGCGGGTACGGACAGCTCCTCCTACAAATTGACTTCGGTTATGAATGGCATAGAGAAACCGGCCTCCGAAGCATTCGGCGTATGGCAGAAGCAATATTTGTCGGTTCCCTTGCAGAAGCCGGCGGATGATTATACGAAGGACGGTCAGCCGTACACGTATAGCGCGGGAGATGCGAGCGTCGGTGATTTGGACGGTGACGGCCAGTATGAGATTGTTCTGCTGTGGTCGCCTTCGAACAGCAAGGATAACTCGCAGGGCGGTTATACGGGCATCGTATACATGGATGCTTACGAAATGGACGGAACGCGTCTATGGCGCATTAATCTGGGCCCGAACATCCGTGCAGGCGCACACTATACGCAGTTTATGGTGTACGATTTGGACGGTGACGGACGCGCAGAGGTTACGTTTAAGACCGCAGACGGGACGATTGACGGTCAAGGCCAAGCCATTGGCGACGCCAGCGCGGATTATCGCAACAGCGGCGGTTATGTATTGCTTGGGAATGAATATTTGACCGTTTTCAACGGATTAACCGGCGGGGAGCTAGACACCGTGGCTTACGATCCTCCGCGCGGGGACGTTGGCGCATGGGGGGATGCATACGGTAACCGCGTAGACCGCTTCCTGGCAGGCGTTGCTTACCTGGACGGCGAGCACCCTAGCGTTATTTTCAGCAGGGGCTACTATACGAGAACGGTATTGTCCGCGTACAGCTTCCGTGACGGTCAGCTCGAACAGCAGTGGAAATTCGATTCGAACGACGAGGGTTACGGAAGCTATGCCGGCCAGGGCAATCATAACTTGTCTATTGCCGACGTAGACGGCGACGGCAAAGATGAAGTTTCGTTCGGCGCCATGGCGATCGACGATGACGGTAAGCCTTTATACAATACAGGGCTTGGACATGGCGATGCTATGCATCTGGGCGATCTTGATCCGACAAGACCGGGGCTCGAATTGTTCGACGTGCATGAGCATACGGATTCCGAATACGGCATGGAGATGCGTGATCCGGCTACGGGCGAAATTTTATGGGGCGTGCATACCGGTATAGACACGGGACGCGGGCTCTCGGCCGATATTGATCCGAACCATGTGGGCGAAGAGGCATGGTCGGCTACGATCACGAACGAGCAGCATATCCCGATTACCGGCCTATACAACGCGCGCGGCGAATTAATTACGACGAATATCCCAACGTCTACGAATTTCGGCGTATGGTGGGATGGCGATCTGCTGCGCGAGCTGCAGGATTATAACCGCATTGATAAGTGGGACTACGCGAGTGAAACGACCGAAAACGTATTTACAGCGGAAGGTGCGGCCTCCAACAACTCGACCAAAGCGAACCCGAGCCTGCAGGCTGATTTGTTCGGTGACTGGCGCGAGGAAGTCATGTGGCGATCGTCGGACAGCTCGGAGCTGCGCATTTATACGACAACGGATGTCACGGAGCACCGGATCCGCACGTTGATGCATGATCCGGTGTACCGCTTGGGCGTTGCTTGGCAGAACGTAGCCTACAACCAGCCTCCGCATACCAGCTTCTATCTTGGGGCCGATATGACGGAGCCGGCTGCGCCGCATATTCAGTATATTGGCGCACCGCAGCAGCCCGAGGATACGACTGCACCGGCAGTAGCGGGGTTGCCTCCTCAGCAATTAAAGACAACGGACGTGTACACCTTGCAAGTAACCGCAGAGGACCTAGAATCGGGAATCAGCAGTTTGGTGTTAACGTTTGACGGAACGGTGATTGAGAACGGAAGCCAGCTTCCATTGAAAGATAATGCAGGTATTCATATGTTTACGGCGGTGGCCGTGAATAATGAAGGCCTTGAAACCGCGAAGACCGTGACGATAATCGTGACAGGAATCGAGAAAGCGACGGCTGTGCCTGGCAAGCCGGTGCTGTCCAATAACAATGGCCATGATAACGGTCTTTTGGATGGCAGCTACAAAATTACGATGAATCTCTGGTACGGCAACAACGGCACGGTTTACAAGCTGTATGAGAATGGACTGCTTATTGATACGCAGGTGCTGACTGACCGCTCGCCTTCGGCACAAACGGCCGCAACGAGCATCACAGGCAAAGCAAATGGCACCTATACTTATACCTGTGAGCTGATTAACTCCTATGGGACAACGTCCTGCGGATCGCATGAGGTCAAAGTAAAGGATGCTGCGCCTGCAAAACCGGTTTTATCCCATGATAACTGGGATGGAAACGGGGATTACAAAATCACGATGAACCTGTGGTGGGGCACGAACGGCACCACATACCGTCTCTTCGAGAACGGCGTGCTTATCGATACCCAAACGCTGACGGCCAAAACGCCTTATGCACAAACCGCATTTACCAGCGTGAGCGGCAGAACGTCAGGGACGTACGAGTATCGCGTGGAATTAGAAAACGCCAGCGGCATGAACGAAAGCAGCGTGATGAAGGTTATAGTCAAATAGCTGTTCCTATTTAATAAAATGCCCACTGACCGCTTAAGGTTGGCGGGCATTTTTCGTTTGATTCTTCATAGAGGTTTAATCTTCGTAACAGTTTTGCTTTCAATCTATTACTCATTTATGTTGCTATTCGATTTATTTTTTCTAGAGCTTGTTTAGACGTACGGACATTAAGTTTTTTTAGGATGCTGCTAATTTGATTTTTAATCGTGCTATCCGCTTTAAACAACTTAGTTGCAATACCTTTATAAGATAGACCTTGGTTAATCAATTCAAGTATTTCTCGCTCGGCAGGTGTCAGCTCTTGGAGCAAAGCATCTTTTTTCAATCTCGCATAATCATCTAGTAGTATTTTCATTGTGTTTTCATTTTGCACGGCATATCGGATAAGGGGCGGAAGTTCGCGAATATTGGTTTTTCGAAGACAATGAACGATTCCGGCACTGAACGCGTTTAGGATTGTCTCGTTACTTTTATTTTCAGTTAGAAGTATGATATTGGTGGATTTGATTTGATTCATTTGGCGGGCTAGTGCAATCTCATCTTGTCCGTTCTCGCTCATAATGACGAGGTCTGCTTGATGAAGAAGGCTTAATGCATGATTTCTGTCGGAAGTACACGAAATAATGTGAAAATCGTCTTCGGGAGATAAAATAGATCGCATACATTCTTCCCATTTTGGATGATCATCAACAATTAGAATATGAATGGGTACCATTTCGTCGCTCCAGATTAATTTTATTTTCTAAATAGGGGGGTCCTATTTCCTACCCCCAACTAATCATAGTATAGGCTGTAGGACTCAGGCAACGAAAATGACATTGGTATTTTCCGAAATAGGGTTTGCGTGGATAAATTACTAAAATATAGGTAGAATGATTGTGGTTGTAAAACGGGTGTGTTTTTTAAGAGGATTGAGATTTATGCAACAACCTATTCCTGAGATGGAGATACATATTTATTGTTGGAAGTAGGCTGTTGCAGAAACTGGAATTTATTCATTATTGGTTATGATTATTGGCCTTTCTAGATCGAAGTGTTTTACCGCCAATTAGTCCTAATAGAGCAATTAAAGCTGAAGCAAACATAATGTCTTTATGTTCATAGAAAAAAATACGCATAATAATGAAGCCTGTTAGCCCGCCGTATAACATGATCTCGAATAATTTTTTCATAACATATTCCTTCCTGGTAATCGTGATAATTATGAAAGCTAGCCATTGCTGCGATACTATTGATTGTCATCCGTAGAAAACCATTTTGAAACAAGTGAAATACTGTGATTACCTAAATGTCTGACACGATGGTTTTTTCGAAACGCGGAGGTTCTTACTATAAATGCTATGGTTGTTAGGTTGCTTAATTTTTGAATAAAGCTGCGATGGAAACTGATTTGTTGAAGACTATTCTTACGAATGAAAATCGTTTTTTTGTGAATGAATCTTGTCGAAAAGGATAGCTGGCCAAGGTTTGTCAGGCTAATCGCATGATCTTTGTATTGCAGATAGCTCCATAAGATTACCACTAGGAATGCAGCTGCTGCCATCATGGTCATGTAAGACTGAAGCATAACGAATTGTCCCAGTATGAGCCATATACAGAAGCCTGCAGTCAACTTTATCAAGGAGAAGCTAAGAAAGCTTCTGGCTGGTGCTCGATAAAGTTTTAAGCTTGTGTCATCCAACTTCCGCTCTAATACTGAAAAATCAAAGTTCGGAAAATAATTTTGCAGCAGCGGAGCTAAGGCTTTTTTGCTTACCCAAGGAATAAGAATCGTGCTGCTGCTTTCTTCCTCGTTTCCTCCGCTGACGCAATCTAAATATACGGTACACACCTGAAACGGTTGGCGTAATAAGCTCTCTTCAATGCGAATAGCCGCAATGTTGTCCCGATTTATCGTAACCGTATGCGTATTGACTAACCCGCTTTTTATTTGCAAGCTCTGATCATGCATTAAAACACGGAAGCGATGAAACCGGAAAAAAGCAAAGAATACCGATAATAAAATGGAAAGCGTAAGAAGAAGAGTAGTGTATATAGCTATTCTCATCGTCGGCTCTATGGCAGACAAAGACTTCTCGAGAGCGATCACATTACGACTATCACGAATGAAATCGAGCTGAAAATAGACAAAAAGGATGAATGAACATAAATATCCTAGTTTCATAGTTGTTAGACCATAATAAATAATCGAAGACGGTTTTAGTTGCCATGCGATGGCGTTTTCACTTTCCTGATAATTAATAATCGCTTTAATGCGTTTTACCTCGCTATGGTTCACCGCTGCAAGCTTAATCAAGGCTTCTCTTTCTCCGCCCTCTGTGTCCAAACGCAATTCAGCCACGCCGAAAATACGCTGCCATAAGGAGACTCTCACATCCATGTTGCTAATACGATTAATTGCGATGGATCGTTTGTTTTTAAACCATATTCCGTTATTAATAATGAGATGCCCGCCATCAAAGCAGTAACTGAAATTTTTCCAGAAAAAATAACTTCTCCCTATACTAAGGAGCATGCTAGCTACAATAATGCCTCTCACGTTTACAGACAGAGTCATGATGTAGTTTTGGTGCAGGATCAAATAGATTCCGCTTATTAGGAGCATTGTTATTATTTTTTTCATGCTGCCGGCAAATATGATGCTGGGGTGAAGCTTCATGTGGGGAGCTCTTATCTCATTCATGCGCATCACTCCGGAGAACGAATTGCTTAATTTCTGAGCTTACTCTCTCAGCCAAATCATAAGCAAGATAATTAATTTCTACTGAAGAAGCAGCGGTTGTTATTTCTACAGAAGCTAATTGAAATCTTCTGGCGATGGGCCCCTGTTTAATGGTCACATGTTGGATACGGTTAATTGGGACTTGCATCAGTCGGTAAAAGAAGATGCCTTCACTCATCATGATTTCATTTGAACTAACTTCATATTTCCATTTTTTATATTTTTGTTTAGGCATTACGGAAACGTGGTAGAGGAAAAACAAGAAGTATAAACCTAAGCAAATCCAAATCAATAGATGAATGATTTCTGGGATATCAAATATCGTCAAAATGGCCTGCACGATAACAAACAGCGTTATTACGATTAAGCCTTCAATAATGGCCTCAATACGCCAACCATTGATGGCTTTTAGGTCTAATTTTTGTGTCGGTTCTCTCATATGTCCTCCGGCATCTTCCCTATTTTTTAAATCAGGTTGTGCATTCTGTCTACTCGCTGCCGAGATTCACCTTGATATTCGTATAATCGGAAAAAAATGTCCGCCATTGACAGCGTCAATGTTTTGTTATCGTCGGTGTAGTTCAAACCAGCCATATTATCAGCTTTTAATTTAAATAAGTGACCTAAATAACGCATGTCATGATGTTTAATAGAATGTTTGATTCCGTTTTCTACGCTTTCGAGAGAGTAATTGAATTTATTTTCTTTATAGTAGGCAATAGCCTGGTCATAAAATACTTTTACCTTAAAAGAATTAAAATTTGGGCAATCTTTATGTTCCGAAATAACCATTTTGAATCGTTCAATCGCCTCACTGAACATGTTTTGATCGGCATAGAGGTTAGCCATATGGATTAGAATCGTTTCGCTCGTATAATGATGGTAATGTACATTGGATTTCAACAGCTTATTCAGTTGATCTATAGCGGTTTGAAAGCTCATTTCCCCTAAAAAGTAACTGGATACCGTATAGTACTCGTGTATTAAATTTATAATTTCGTCAGATAGTTTTTTTTTCATTTCTGATTGGCATAGTGTGTTAATCTCTTTATAGTTTCTTTGAAAACTCATGAGATCTAAATATTCAAATAGATGATCATAATAGTCTTGTCGCTCATATATCAAAGATTTAAATAGAGAATGAAAGGGGACTCGTAATCGAATAGATAATTTGTACAGGATCTCCACACTGGGAAGCACCTGACCCTGTTCAATCTTACTGATTAACGCTTGCGTACAAAGCTCCGTAGAGAGCTTATATTGCGTTAACTGTCTCTTTTTCCTAAGATAGCTGATTTCATTTCCGAGTCGCGTTAAGTTGATTTTTTTAACCCCCCTAGTAGATTTAGCAGAGAACTTCTATTTAACACTACCTGGAATAATATACTTAAATATCTAAAACAAAAAGTCCTATATTTCTTAGTACAAAGAATCAGTCTATTTAAACCGGGTCGGTAAGTATAATTATATTTATAAAAATATAATAATGTTTATGTTTGGTTTAAATAGGTTATGTAATTTGGGTTTTTTTGACTTTAAAACCGTTTTTATGCCTGAATATGGAGAATTCACTCTTTTTAACCCAGTGTTATATTTCGGTTGTGGCCAACAAAATGCATTGGGAGTTGAAAGAGTATGTGGAGATTGGTAAGAAGAGTTATTAAGAAGACGGAAAAAGTACAGAAGCAAGTTTGGAACGCTATCAAGAAAATTTGGGAGTGGATCTGGGTCGATGTTGTAATCGAAACAGTAACTTATGTGTGGGAATGGATTTCTAATATTTTCTAAAATAAGGTTTGCGATGGGCCAGCAGGAATGGATGTTATATCTGTTCCCACTGGCCCATGCTTATCAAAGTAGACATATCTTAGAAAATAATTATAATTGTTAATATCTGTACAAATAGATGCTATCTTCAAGATTTGTTTATATTGGGAGGATCGATCGTTGTCTTACTTCATAGGTTCCTTTTATAACGAGTGGGTAAAAAGAAAGAACCGATTGTTAATCGTTTTTACGGTAATGCTTATTTTTTTTGCTGGTATTTTAATAACGGCTTTACTTAATGATCGTTACTCCTTTATCGGGTCTTCTAATGAATCCGGGGTAAGCGGAAAGACGATTTCCAAACAGACAGCTGCTGACGAATTAAATAGGTTGACGGAAGCTATCGAAGCCATGCCGACAGAGGAAACGCAAGCAAGAAAACGGCTGCAAACCCAAATTGACTGGTATGCCTTTCATATTGAGCATAATATCGAGCTAGACCGCTCGACAAATACTCATACGTTAATTAAATCGATGACAGGCGTTTACATAACGTTTCTATTTCCAATTCTAATGATCTTTATGGGGGCCGATATTTTCTCCTCCGAGTTGAGCTCGGGAACGATTAAATCCATGCTGCTGCGTCCTGTAAGCAGGCAAACGATTTTTCATGCTAAGCTGGCGTTTATTACGATTAGCTCGATGATGGTTTTATTTTTATCTTATTTATTAAACTATCTGCTTCAGGTTAGAAATGGCTGGGGTGACTGGGCTGGAGATATTGCCATACAATGGGGAGCCATTTATGCTGTGCCAGTTTGGTTATTCATTTTAATCGGGCTTCTTCTAAATACAGCTACGATTATTGCGCTGTCAGCGGTGGTCGTTTGTATTTCCTACTATATTCGCAGCCTTGCTTTATCTGTCGTCATAGCTATGGTCATAATGGTTTTGGTGAAAATATTACTAACTCCTTTTCAGAACAGTTTGCCATTTCTAAAGTATTATTTTATGCGCCACGTGGATCTGGTTTCACACTTAAATACAACTTTTAAAGGCGAAACATCTATGGCCGTGTCAGTGATGGTGCTTTTATGTACCACGCTTATTTGTTATGGCTTGGTATGGTTTCGAATTAGGAAAGAGGATTTGCCCTACTAATCTACTAGTCTGAGGTGGAATCAAGAATATGCTGCAAAAAAGAGTATTGGAAGTTAGCTCCGTTTCAAAAAGGCTGGGTAAACGAAACATAATCGAGAATTTATCCCTGCATGTCGACGCAGGCGAAATTATGGGGTTCCTGGGTCCCAACGGTTCAGGGAAAACGACGTCGATCCGTATGATAACAGGAATGATTAAGCCCGATCAAGGCGATATCAAAATTATGGGTTATAACATCCAGAAGGACTTTTCGAAGGCAATGAAGCATATTGGAGCAATCGTTGAACAGCCGGCGCTTTATGGCTATTTGTCCGGATGGGAGAACCTTATGCAGGCTGCCCGAATAAGCGGAATAAAAATATCTACTGAAAAAATAAACTGGTGCGTCAAAATGGTGCAGCTTCAAGATCGTATTAATGAGAAAGTGCAGCGTTATTCCCTTGGTATGAAACAAAGGTTAGCCATTGCGCAGGCTCTATTGGCATCGCCCAGTTTAATCATTTTGGATGAACCAACTAACGGGCTTGATCCTTCCGGGATTATTGAAATGCGCGAGCTCATTCGTGAGCTCAGGGAGAAGACGGGAGTCTCCTTCTTTATTTCTTCTCATCTCCTAAGCGAAATGGAACAATTATGTGATAGGGTAATTGTCATTGATCATGGTAAAACAATTGCTATGAAAGAAATGTCATCCCTTCAAAATGATACCGTGAGCTTTACGGTAGATAAGAATAAATTGACTTCTGCTTGTTCATTTCTAGCTTCAAAAGGCTATAAGCCTATTGCCAGAGACAATCAAATTTTAATAAATGTGGATTTCGGGAATATTCCAGAGCTCGTTAATCACCTGTATCAGCAAGGTGTCCATGTTTATTGGGTCGGGCAAGCCAAGCAATCGTTGGAAGATTTCTTTCTGGACACAACGCAAGGCAAGGAGAGAGCGTAGTGGGGTATTTGTACGGAGTATTAGCGAATGAATGGATCAAAAAAAAGAACCGTATTTTCTGGATACTTGGAATATATGCTTTATTTGCAATCGCATTAATGGTCGTTGAATGGTTTTCTGCAAATACCGCCCCAACGAGCGTATCCGCGGTGGATTGGCATTCAGAGCTGGAAATGAAATTAAGTCAACTCAAGCAATACTTCCAAACTCTCCAAACCGATGATCCTACTTATAGGCAAGCAAGCGGTCAGATTTCCATTATGCAGCATCAGTTGGAAATGAATATCCAACCAGAACCTAAGGGTGCGATACACTGGTTGAATGCAGATATTAGCGGCGTCGCAATTAAATATATCATTCCGCTTGTTATTATCGTTATTGGAGGCGATATGTTCTCGGGAGAAACGTCTTCAGGAACAATGAAGCTATTGCTTCTCAGCCCGATGGGAAGAGCAAAGCTCTTTTGGACAAAGCTGATCTCATTATTTGTTATGTCAGCAGGCCTCATGCTGTTCATGAACGTTGTCACGTTTTTCATCGGCTTTTTACGGGACGGGGCTTTTGGATTCTTGGATCCCTATGTTGTGCTGGATGCCTCGGCTGCGCCTTTCATCATGGAGAGCTGGGAATTTACGATTATGGGGCTATTCTTGAATATGTTGACGATATTTACAGTTGCAACCGTTGTATTATTCTTTTCCTTGCTTTTAAGCATTAATCCGTCTTTTTCCGTACTTGCTTCATTTATCTTCGTCATGATTATCGATTCCATATTATCGATCATGGTGAAATCATATCCGATTGTTCATTATTATCCGATGTTTCATTTGGACATGCTCTCGCATTTTACAGGAAATTTTGCCGGAGAAGCTAGTTTGACAACCTCAGCCTTGTTGCTGCTGGCTACTAGTTTGATTTGCGCTGCAGGCGGTTTGTGGCGTATGAAATCGAAGGATTTTGCATAGAGGGAAATTAGCCGCGTGCCAGTAAAAAGTATGGCAAGCTGTTAGAGATGGGTATGGGTGATCGCAACAAAGAAGCATTCATGCGGATGAAGAGATTTTTGATTGGAGGAGTCATGCAATGAACTTGAAAATCATATTTTATTTGGCTGCATTCGGCATGGGACTAGCGCTTCCTTTTCAACAGCTACTATTTAAAATCATACTTACAGCGATTGTATACTTTATGGATGCCGCTTTATCGGATGAGTCTGAAAAAAGAAAGTACAGCATTTATCTCTTATTTATCATTGGGATTCTGCTTAGTTACCTCTATAAATGGTTTGTTAACTAGATATAGCGGATGAATCTTACAAAATAAAAGGACTGGCACCCCGGCAAAGTAAGCTTTGCGGAGGAGCAGTCCTCTTTGGCATGGATTAAAATTAAAGTACGTTCAAGTGGGGGATAACTAGCCCCCCATATGCGAATGCGATAACAATAACGATGGCGGGATGGATTTTGCGGAACTGCATCGCCCAGAAAGCGACTGCCGCTATGATCAGAGATTGCAGGATGCCAATCGATTCGACCGAGCTTTGAGCCATTTGCCAAGTCAGCAGAAGCATCATGACGGCAATGACGGGCTGCACGAGCAGGGTCATTCCTTTAACGACTGGCGACTGACGATGCTTCTGCAGCACTTTAAGCAGCAGGATCAGCGCGACAGCCGAAGGGACGATCGTTGCGGCTAAGGCTAGAAGGATGCCTACCCAGCCGCCGACGTCGTAGCCGACGAACGCGGCTATTTTTGTCGCTATTGGACCAGGCAGCGCGTTGCCCAAAGCAAGAATATTTGAAAATTCAACCGGCGTCGTCCACGCATGGTTGGTTACGATCTCCCGGTACATGAGCGGGATGGAAGCGGGGCCCCCGCCGTAACCGAGCACGTTGGCAATAAAGAACCCGATAACTAAATTAATCCATTCCACGCGTGACGCCCTCCTTCTGCTGCACGGTACGCTGCTGCTTTTGCAGCTTTCTGCGCTGCAGGGCACCTACGGTTCTCAGATGGAAAGCGCCGTAACCTAGAAATAATAGAATGACGATAGCGGGATGGATATGAATGCCCTGCAGCAGTCCAAAGGCCAAGGCGAAAAAACCAAAGCCAACGTATTTGCCGAGCCCCTTTACGGCCCTTTCTCCGAATTCATAGGCCATCATGCCAAGCATGACCGCAATAACGGGCGTTACGGCCCCGATCATTCCCTGGATGAACGCCGCGCTGCTGAGAAATTGGACAGTCGTTAACAGCAAAATCATCGCAATGCCGGACGGAACGATATGGGCAAGAACGGATACGATCGCGCCGAGCGTGCCTTTTTCCCGGTAGCCCAAATAAGCTGCAATCTTTGTGGCAATCGGTCCCGGCAGTGCATTTGCAAGAGCTAGGATTTCACCGAATTCCTCGTCTTCGATCCATTTGTAATTCGTAACGGCTTCGTAACGGATAAGCGGAATGACGGAGGGCCCGCCTCCGTAGCCGATAATGCCGGTCTTCATCATCGCCCATGACAGCTGCATATAGCGGTTATTCATTATTTTGCTCGCCATTTTTTACAGCCTCATTCCCATACGGCTCTTGTAACGGTTAATGAGCACCTGGCAATCGACGCTCATGATACCCGGCAAGGTGTACAGCTTATCCTTCAGAAAATGCTCCATCTCTTGATTGTTGCGGAATAGGCCATGCATGTGCAGCTTGCTGGGACCGGTCATGTGGTACAGGCTGGTAACGAACGGCTCAGTCGAGAGCTGATCGGCGACGGCGTGCAAATGCTTAGGCTCCACCTCCACATTAAAAAAAGCCGATACGTGTATGCCGATTCGCTCCGGATTTATCACGGCGGTAAACCGTTCGATTACCCCTCCGTCCATCAAAGCATTGATACGGGATTGAACGGCTACGCGGGATAAACCGATTTCTTTTGCTAAATCGGTGTAAGATATTCTTCCATTCATATTAAGTTCAGCAATGATTTTACGATCGATATCATCAATTTCTATCGTATATGTCTCGTCAATTGGTCTTGTTTGCACTTGCTTATCAGCTCCAATCCATATTTGTGCTATTTCAAGGTGTCTTGTAATATCGTGTTTTCATTACCATATGTATAAATATATACACATTATCAGTCGTTTTCAATACAATAAATTAAAACTGATTACATTTTAGTTGCCTATCATTTGCGGAGATGGTATTTTAAATTCATATACAATGTTATATTATCTATCATAAAAAATAAACCGTTTACGAGTTTTATTTAGATATAGGAATGGATAAGTTATTCAACTTATAGGGATTCTTATCGTTCACCGCAAAACGGGCTTTTTGCCGCCAATGGATAACGGCAGCCGTTTGCGCTTGTTAGCAAATTATCATCATTGGGAGTGGTAGATGTGAATCAGTCCGTGGTTGGAACGAAAGCAATGGTTGTGAGTCCTCATTATTTAGCTACTGCGGCAGGCGCGCGCATGCTGGAGAAGGGCGGTAATGCTTATGATGCTGCGATCGCGGTCAGCGCCTGTCTTGCCGTTGTGTACCCGCATATGACCAGTCTCGGGGGAGATTCCTTTTGGCTCGGCTATCATCATGGCGAAGGCAAGGTTCGCGGCTATAATGCGAGCGGGCGTTCAGGCTATAAAGCGAATATCGGCGCCTATGCGGGTCTTGCAGCCATACCGAACCGGGGCATCGGCAGTATCGTCACGGTACCCGGCATGGTTGACGGCTGGGATGCGGTTCATCGCGAGTATGGCCGTTTGTCTTGGGCGGAAGTGCTGGCACCTGCCATAGACTATGCCGAAAATGGTTTTCCGATGTCGAATGATCAATATCAGAACACGGTTCATAATGAATCGGTGCTTGCGAGGTCGCTTGAAACCGCGGATATTTATCTGCCTGGCGGTCAGGCCGCGAAGACAGGCGAGCGCTTTAAACAGCTTGCGCTGGCCAAGACGCTGCGGCGGCTGGCGGAATTCGGGCGCGATGAATTTTATAAGGGAGAAACGGCAAAGGAAATCACGGATTTCCTCGGCAAGCATGACGGGCTTCTGACGGCGGATGATTTTACCGATCATCACGGGGATTGGGTAACGCCGGTCGAAGGCTCCTACCGGGGTTATACGCTTCATCAAATGCCTCCTAACTCCCAAGGTTTTTCTGCTATTATGGCTCTTCATATATTGGAACGGTTTAAGCTGGGTGAAATCGCGCATGGCTCGCATGATTATTATCAGCTGTGCATTGAGGCGCTTAAGCTGAGCTTCCGTGACCGGAACACCTACTTATCCGATCCCGCATTTACGAATGTGCCGCTTGAGCGGCTGTTGGATAAAAATTATGCGGCATCGCTTGCTGCCTCGATTGCACTCGACCGGGCCTCCTCGGAGAAATCGGAGGTGCTTGGCAGCGATACGGCCTATGCGGCCGCTGTCGATGAAGAAGGGAATTCCGTCTCCTTCATTCAAAGTCTATATTTCGAGTTCGGATCAGGCGTCGTAGCGGGGAATACGGGAGTATTGCTGCAAAACCGCGGCTCGTTCTTCTCGCTTGACCCGAATCATGTAAACAGCCTGAAGCCGGCCAAAAGAACATTCCATACCCTCATGCCGGCGATGGCCTGCCGTGATGGCAAACCGGCCGTGCTGTATGGCACGCAAGGCGGAGAGGGACAGCCGCAGACCCAAACCGCGATTTTTACCCGGATGATTGATTATGGAATGGATCCGCAGCAAGCGATTAACGAGCCTAGATGGGTTTGGGGCCGGACATGGGGAGAGCCGACACAGGAGCTGAAGATCGAGGGGCGCGTATCGCAGGAGGTTCTGGAATCGTTGGCGCAGGCGGGCCATATTGTGCGCAAAGTCAAGGATTTTGACGGGATTATGGGGCATGCGCATGCGATTATGCGCGATGAGCAAGGGTTCCTGCAGGGCGGATCGGACCCGCGCTGTGATGGCGCCGCAATAGGCTGGTAGTATCCAATAGGAGAGACATGGAGGCTGAAATCACGATGAAGCAAAGCTGGAACGCGTATGCAAATGAACAATTGGTTTTAGAGCCTCTAGCTCAGGGGAACTTAAGCGGAAAAACGTTTGCGGTCAAGGATGTGTTTAACATTGCCGGCCATACACCGGGTGCAGGCAATCCGGATTGGCTGCGGACGCACGGGCCCTCGACGGAAAACGCCGCAGTGATAGACCGCCTGCTCCGAAACGGTGCGAGGCTGGAGGGAACCACGCTTACGGATGAAGTAATGTACAGCATTAACGGAGAAAATGCCCATTACGGGACACCGGTCAATCCGAAAGCGTCTGGGCGCATACCGGGAGGATCCTCCAGCGGCTCGGCCGTCGCTGTATCGGCGGGGCTGGCAGACTTTGCGATCGGTACCGATACGGGAGGCTCGATCCGAGTGCCGTCCGCCTATTGCGGGATTTACGGCATTCGGCCAACGCATGGGGCGGTGGATGCACGCGGCTTGATCCCGCTTGCACCGAGCTTTGATACAGTGGGCTGGATGGCCCGCGATCCTCAGACGCTGCTTGAGGTGGGAAAAGTGCTTCTGGATACCGAGCCGTCTGCCGACCGGGGTTTTGCGCGGATGCTGTTCGCTCAGGATGTATGGTCATTAACGGATGACCACACAATATCGGCGGCATCCCGCTATTTTCCGGCACTGCGTGAAAGGACTCAGCAGCATGGGGAGGTTGTCGTGGCGCCGAACGGACTGCGGGAGTGGATGAACGCTTTTCGCATCATTCAGGGCTTGGAAATTTGGCGCGCGCACCAAGAATGGATCACACGCGTACAGCCCGTCTTCGGCCCGGGAATTGCTGAACGGTTTGCTTGGGCGAGCACGCTCAAGGAAGAGGAAAGCGGCGAGGCGTACAGGCTGCGAGAAACCGTGCGTTTCCGTATGAATGAGCTGCTCGGGACTGATGCCGTTCTTGTTCTGCCGACAGTGCCCGCGATAGCTCCGCTGCTTCAATTGTCGGGTTCCGAGGTGGAGCAGCGCCGTGTGCAAACGCTCGAAATGAGCTGCATAGCCGGACTTGCGGGACTACCGCAGGTGACGGTGCCAATTGCGGGAGAACACGGTTACCCGGTCGGCCTGTCTTTTGTTGCGGGCCGCGGGCAAGATTTGCGGCTGCTGGAATGGGTAGCTGACCACGTATCGGCAATTGTAGAGCCATAAGCTAAAGCAGAGGAGTGCTCACCGATGAAATTATCTACCGTAAAAATAAATGGCAATGAGCAAGCCGCGATTTCAGTCGCGAACGGGCTTGTCCTCATAGAAACGATTAACGAAGCGGAACGGGCAGGCTGGAGTACGGAGCTGTTCGAGCTGATTCGTCTTGGAGAGCTTGCGACTCTCACGGAATGGTACAACACCAGCGGCAAGGAGAAGCTGTCACAGCTTGCGTCTATTCCGTATGTAAAAGCAGAGTACGGCCCCCTCTACCGGCATCCCCGAAAAATTTGGGGCATCGGCCTAAACTACGTGAAGGATGCCGCGGAGCTTGCTGCTACGGATCCGAATGATGAGCCGGTCAGCTTTATGAAGCCGGATACGACCCTTATCGGCCCGCTCGATGCCATACGGATTCCACCGGGGGCGGGGACGATCACGGCAGAGGCCGAGTTAGGCATTATTATCGACAAGACTTGCAAAAACATAACGGAAGCTGAAGTATATGACGCCATCGCTGGCTATACGACGACGATCGACGTAACGGCATCCGATATCCACGCCAGAAATCAGCGGTACTTAACGAGAGCCAAAAGCTTTGATACCTTCTTTAGCTTCGGGCCTCAATTTATTACGAAGGATGAATTTCCCGATCTGCTGGACATTCACGTGGAGACGGCGCTTAACGGGGCGGCCGCGCATCGGAACAAAGTGTTTAACATGAAGTTTCGGCCCGCATTTGCGGTTTCTTTCCATTCGAAAGTAATGACGCTGCTGCCTGGGGATATTATTATGACCGGCACCCCCGGCGCTGTCGTTATTCGAGACGGAGATGTTGTGGAATGCCGCATCGAAGGCTTTGAGCCTCTGCTTAATCCGGTGCGCAATGGAGAGCCTGCTTTAAAATAAAGTAAAAAGGCGCCCGGCAGCTTTTGAGCTTTCGGCCGTCTTTTTGGTTTGTCTGCAAACGGGGGTTATAGCTTGCTTGATAGAAATAAAACTGCTATAAATAAGTAAGTAAATAAATAGTTGTTTGGAGGAGAGACGATGATCGACGTATTTCCCGCAGCTTCGCGGCATTCGGCGGATCTTGGCTGGCTGCGCAGCCAACCCAGCTTTTCATTCGGCGCTTATTATGATCCGAACCGAACGGGCTTTAGCGTTATGCGTGTGTGCAATGACGATTATTTGGCTCCGGGAAAAGGCTTTGGCGCCCATCCCCACAGCGACATGGAAATTGTCTCTATCGTATTGAACGGTCAGATCCGACATGAAGATAATCTCGGCAATTCGGTTGTATCCTCTTTTGGAGAGGTACAGCGCATGTCAGCGGGCACCGGTGTCATCCACACGGAATTCAACGCCTCGGAGGAGACGGAGCTGCGCTTGCTGCAGCTGTGGTTTATGCCGAAGGAGCGGGGCTTGGCGCCATCCTATGAAGCGAGCCGCTTCGATATCGACAAGCTGCATAATGCGCTGCTGCCTGTCGTCTCCGGGCAAGCGGATGGGCAGACAGCCTCGATAGGCCAAGACATGACCATCTATTTGAGCAAGCTGGAGCAGGGAAAGAATCTGGCCTACGCGGTCGAGCCTGGCCGCAAGCAATTTATCTATATCATTGAGGGCAGCCTTCAAGTGCATGGGGAAACGCTGGAGACTGGCGATACCGCACAGATCGAAGCGGCGGATGGGCTTTCTTTGGCCGCGTCGGCAGCCGTATTTTTTATGCTTATTGATTTGCCTTAGGCATACGAAGTAAGTTTGCATGCGCAAGCTTTTGGGAGGGGTTCGAGATGAAACAGACGTTTCAGGTGAAACACGCAGTGGGCGGGCGGATGTTTATTGATTCGAATAAACAGGATGTTCCCTATACGCTAATTCCGCAGGGACAGGGATGGAAATTCACGGTCAGCATGCCTTGGGGCCCGATGATTGAGGATGTGCTGGCGCACAAAGAAGAGCTGAACGTGTTTGTTTTTCAGGAATTTGACGATCAGCCGACTTTAAAAACCTGGTATTACGTCAAGGATGGCCCGGTTGAATTCGACGCGGCGGAGAGCAAGCTTACGATTATCGCGGATTCCCGCATCGAGTATTATCCGCATGAATATTCCGTTTAATACGGTAAGCCATGAAATCCATAGTGAAAAGGCCCTTAAGCGGCATAAGCGCTTAAGGGCCTTTTCACCAGGCAGGCTTACAACGAATGAATCTCGCTGGACAACCATGCTTTGTTTCCGCTATTTATTGGTGCTGTGCTGTTTAGTGCTCAGCCGCTCAGCCGGAGTGCCGTTGCCGCCGCGTCTTTTATTCATCTCGGCCTTTTGCTGCGTAGCCTTTACCTTAGCCACAAACTCGCTTGTGCTTTCCAAAACCATCATCCTCCTTTATTTTAAGCAGTGCATTGCAACTTCATTATTTAGAATAACCAACAATCGAGAAATCAGGCTCTCCATCCATATATTTATGAAACGGCGATTGAAAGCAGCGTTTGTCCTCCTTTATAATAGCCATATGTGCGTCATGGACAGCATATAATGGTACAACAGGCCCGGCGCAAACGATACATAGACAGAATGCGATATTGCGAAGTATGACTTAACATTCGGTTACACAAAGCGAGGTACTTATGTTTAGAGTGATTGCGCGGGCGCAAATGAGAGAAGGCTTTGAAGCGGAAGCGATGGAAGCCGCGAAACGGGAGCAAGCAGTTCATCAGCTGTTAGAGCAGGGCGAGCTGATGACGGCGGGCTGCTTCAAATGGGAACGCAATGTGTTCGTTTACTATGAGTGCGTGAATCGGCCGCTGGAGCCGGAGGTGCTTTTGCCGTCGATGGCGCCTTATCTGGAGGATTGGCCGGGGCATTCTGCGCCGCGGAAGTGGATCCCGATGACCGACGTGTTTCATTTCAACGAGCCTGCAAGCTATGAGCATTGGCTGCGCAAGGAAACGGTGGATCGCCGCGTAGGTAGGGTTGCGCATTTGAAGCCGGAGATGGCCGCGAGCTATATTTATTTTCATTACCAGCTCCAGGAAGAGCGGGCTTTCCATGGTCCGAAATACGAAATCATCGCGATGCACGAAAATTTACTGTTTGGCTATCAAGAGTTTCCAGCCGTTGTAGAGGAGCCGTTATTGCCAGGGAGACTAAGCACGGCAGGCACGCCTGCCGATTGGAACGACTCCAGGATGGATCTTCACTTTCAACCGTGGGAGGACGGACACCTGTATTTTAAGCCGATAGAGCAGCTGTTTACTTACTACAACGATTCCTCAAAAAAAGGCGCATGAGCATAGGCTGATATTTGCCTTTATTGGACGAAATATGGTACAATGAAATCAATTGCAAGTTTGAAGCAAATATTCACAATACACTGCTGTTTATAAATGATAACTGCCCCTAACCTATAAGTTCGAGGCAGTTTTTCCTTTTTTATCGCGAAGGGGGCTGACCATGTACAATCGTAAAAAACCGCTTGAAGAAATTCCGGAAGAAAACACGAAGGTATGGACATGCGAGACGGAAGGGTGCAACAGTTGGATGCGCGATAACTTTGCGTTTGATCACGTTCCGACTTGTTTAATCTGCCATGAACCAATGGTCAGCGGCGAGAAAATGCTGCCCGCGCTCAATAACTCCAATAGTGACATGAAGACGTTGAAAAAGGGTACGCCAATCATGTAGTTCCCTTATTCACGAACAGAAGCCGAGCCCCGCGCGAATGGTTAACGCCATTCGCGCGGGGCTCGGCTTTTTGCTTACAACGAAACGAAACGAGCTTCTGCCGCTAAGGACAGCGAAGGCCGTCGTTTACGCTAGGGTTTTTATAAATTCGCATAACGCCTGCTTTTGCCGCTAGAGGCAGCAGCAGCCTACGAATCTCCGCCAAAAAGATGCTTTCGATAATCGTTAGGCGAGCAGTTTGTTCGTTTCTTAAAGACCCGGCTGAAATATTTCTCGTCCTGGAAGCCGACAAGCTCTGCGACCTGCGAAATTTTCAGCTGTCCGTTCGCCAGCAGCTCCTTCGCCCGTTTAATCCGCACCTCCGCAATGAAATCGGATAAATTCCCATTCGTTTCTTGTTTGAATTTCCGTGATATATATTCTCTGCTCAAGAAAAACCGCTCCGATATGTCCTGCAGCGTAATTTCCTCATGCGGGTGCTGTTCGATGTATTCGGCAATGTCTTCGATGACGCTGCGTTCTTTGTCGCGCTCCGCTAATTGTGCGGCGAGCTCGCAAGCCTCCGTAAATACAGCATGCTTCCATTGTTCAAAATCAAAAACACCATGGGCATCGACAGGCAATAATACCTGCTCCTCCGCTTTCGGGGCCTGCTCCGAAATACTGCCGCGGTCATTTTTGGATTCCCATATCGACTTGGCCAGCTCGTATTGCTGGCGCCAAACGAGAAGCTGCTCTAACGATACGCTGCCGGCTTGTTCAAGCGTATCAAACCACGGCTTTAAGGCGCGGCGAATTTGCTCTTTGTTGCCGCTGAGAACGGCAAAACGCAGAGATTCCTCATGCTCGCTGAAGAGCTGCTGCGTGTTTTTGCTGCCGGGGGCGGCAGTGCTGAACGGATGGCAGTAAGTATGGTTAACGAGCAGATTTCGGCGCAGCAGCGCAAGCTTAGCTTGCTGATAAGCGCCGGCTGCGGCTTCAGGGAAGGCGGCTGGGTGGCCGAGCCCAAAGTGGAACCGCGTTTTAAGCGCCAAGGACATGGCATCGTTCATTTCGGCTATCAGCTCTGGAGCCTGCACGCCCTCGCCCCAGAACAGAAGCAGCAGCTCCTGCTCATGTCCCCGGTGGCGAAAGGCGAAGCCAAGCTCCTTCTCCTTCAGAAACTCATTGCAGATATTCGTCAGCGAGAATAACAGCAAATCCAGTCCGTCCGCAAACTTTTCCCTTACCGCAGGCGAGGTCAGATCAAGCCTCACGATTGCGATGCGCGCTCTAGTAACCGGGGACGTAATGCCGAGCTCCCGTTTCAGCGTATCGGCAAAGCTTGAATAAGTGCCGGGCTCATTAATTATCGCCGAAAAATACTGCTCCAAATACATCGGCTTCAGCTGGTTCAGCTCGATATTCATTTTGCGTTTGCGGGTACGCTCCTGTTCCTCCGTCGTCCAGCTGTCCACCGCTTTGGTCAAAGCGCTCACCAGCTGCTCGGCATCGATCGGCTTCAAAATATAATCGACCCCGCCGTACTTTACCGCATGGCGAACAAAGCTGAAGTCATCATGGCCGCTGATCACGATGATTTTGCTGGCGGGCGCATGCTCGGCCGCCCACTGCAGCAACTCCCTGCCGTCCATGTTCGGCATCATCATATCGGTGAAAATAATCTCGGGCTTCTCGTCTCGGATCAAGCCCGTAGCGGCTGCGCCGTCTTGTGCTTCGAGCAGCGTATCGATGCCAAAATGGTCCCAGGGAACGAGCAGGCGAATCGCTTCCCTCACATGCTTCTCATCGTCTATGATTAATGCCTTCATCCTTCATTCTCCTTCACCAGCGGGATATGGATCGTAACGGAAAAGCCGTGCGGCTGCACATGGCGCAGCTCCATTGCAGCGGTTGAGTCAAAATGCAGGCGCAGCCTCGAGAGCACGTTATGCAGGCCAATTCCCCCGTCCTCCTGGTTATTCTCGCGCGCGGCGCCGAGCTTTGGCACCTTGTTCAGCTGCAGCAGAACCTCCTGAAGCCGATCCTCCGGCAGGCCGCAGCCATTATCCTGTACCTCGATGGACAGCAGCTGTCTCGGTTCATCCAAGAAGCATGTAATAACCAGCACGGAAGGCTCCTCTGACGATTGCACGAAGCCGTGCTTGAAGAAGTTTTCGAGCAGAGGCTGCAAAATCATTTTTGGAATCAAAATGCGTTTGGCCTGCTCGTCGATTTTCAGTTGAATATGCAGGGCGGTATCAAAGCGCTGCTTCTGCAGATCAAGATAAGCTTGTACATAATCGAGTTCCCGGCTGAGCTCGACGACCGCATCCATCGTGTTCATCTGGTAGCGCATCATTTTGCCCAGGGAAGTTATGAGCGAATAGGCTTTCGTATCCCCATGCTGGAGCGAGACGGTGCCGATCGACTGCAGCGCGTTGTAGAGAAAATGCGGGTTTACCTGGGCCTGCAGCGCTTTCAATTCATTCGTCTTGTTGGCGATCTCGAGCCGGTACTCGGTCAAAATCAAATTGTTGATCGTCTGCATCATGGAGCGGAATCGCCGGGCAAGCAGGCCGATTTCATCATTGCTGTGGATATCGATCGACACGTTCAAATTACCCGTTTCAATTTTGTTCACGTAACCGATCAGACGCAGCAGCGGCTTTGTAAACCGGATGGAAATGAATAAGGTAGCCAATACCACGACGGCAAGGAAGGCGATTCCGACGGCTGTATTGATGCGGGCTATGCGGTCGGCAGCGCTGTACAGATGCTTGTAAGGCGTTTGCTTAATTAAATACCAGTCCATATAGGGCGTCTTGATCCGGTCATAAAAGACCATGCCGTCGAAGGCTTCCGTTTTCCAATCGAAATGCCCGCTGTCCTGCCCCGAGTTCAAAACCGTCCCGAACCAGCTTTGCTTGGCGGCGGTGCCGATCTCGTTTTTATCCGAGGATAACACGATTTGGCCGCTCGAATCCATGATGTAGAAGCTCTCCTCGCCGCTGTCATAAAGCTGGCGGTTCAAATCCTCTAACACCGACAGCCGTACATCGATGGACAGCTCGGCAAGCAGCTTTTCGCTCGGAGCAAGGAAGATCGGGCGATGCAGCGTGAAGACCATTTCCTCGCTTGCGGCCGACTTCAGATCGACGAGCCCGTAATTATGGCTTTTATGCGACGGTTCAATATAGGCTTTCTTGGCCGTTTCCGGGATGGAGCCTGCGTTTTGCCCTACTTTGATATCGTCGTTCCAGAGAAGGTAAGTCGCGTTTTGCTTCACGACATAGAGCCTGACTTTATGAAATTCGCTTACGCTTTGATAGATGTTGTAGAGGTGGTCTTTCAGCAGATTGCGGTTGCGGATGACATCGGTAATATCGTTCGGGAATACCTCGTCCTCCATGCTGTGCTCCAAAATATAATACAAGGAGCGAGGCACGTTCATCGCATTATAGACGGCGAGCGACTTTTGGTTGATATTGTTCATGTAGTTCATGATGTTGGTTTTTCCGAGCGACAGCAGCCGGTTATTTTTGGCGATGGCTTCTTCGGTTATGGATTTGGTGGTTGCATTATAAGAGATAATCATGGAGGTGGCAATGGGCAAAATCGTTGCCGCAAGCAGCAGGAGCATGAGTTTTTTTCGAATGGTGTTAAATGGCTTAGCCGTATTCATGATCACGATCGCCCGCTTTCTGTACATCTCGCTCTTGCATACACAGTAACCGATCAGGCTGCGGATGGTCAATATAGTCCACCTACCTTATCATCATCCTCTGTGTTCCATTGGCGGCCATCGGTTTTATACTGGGTATATCAAAACAGCTATATTCCGTCAGGGGAAAGAGAAGGGGGACGAGAGGATGTCCAAAAAAATCAAATGGACCGAATGGGCCCAGCAAACCGTGTTTGTCGGCCCGGGACTAATTGCCTTTATACTGATTGTGCTTGCGCCGTTCGTGATGGGCTTTTACTACACGTTTACGGAATGGAACGGGATGGATCTCGGCAACGCGAAATGGACCGGAATGAAAAATATCATAAAAATTTTCACCGATGATACTAGGTTTTGGAACGCGTTCTGGTTTACGACTAAATTTACGGCTGCGGCCGTCGTTGTCACCAATGTAACGGCATTTCTGCTGTCGCTGCTGCTGACGCGCAACCTAAAGAGCCGCAACTTCCTGCGGACGGTGTTTTTTTTGCCTAACGTCATTGGGGGATTGCTGCTCGGCTACATTTGGTACTTCATCTTTGTGCGGGGCTTCCGGGCGATCGGGGAAGCAACGGATATCGGCTTCTTCAATTTACAATGGCTCGGTACGCCGAATACGGCCTTTTGGGGAATCGTGATTGTATTCGTTTGGCAAACGGCAGGTTACATGATGATTATCTACATTGCGGCGATGATCAGCGTGCCGAAGGATTTAATCGAGGCTGCCAAGATCGACGGAGCTGGCGCGTGGCAGCTGCTGCGTTCCGTAACCGTACCGCTGATCATGCCGGCGATTACGATTTGCTTGTTCTTAACGACCTCCAACTCGTTCAAAATGTTCGATCTTAACCTGTCGCTCACCGCCGGCGGACCCGGCAATGCGACGGAATCGATCGCGCTCAACGTATACCGCGAGGGGCTAGTTAACAACCGTTACGGCCTCGGCACGGCAAAAGCAATGATCTTTTTCTTTGGGGTCGCGCTGATTACCGTCACGCAGGTATGGATTACGAAAAAGAAAGAGGTGGAGGCATAATGGAAAACAGACAGCGCTACACTCCCCTCATCCTGCTGCTGGAGCTTGTCGCTATTGCGGTTTCGCTAATCTTTCTGGCACCGTTTTACTTTTTGCTCACGAACTCGTTTAAAGAGCTCAAATACATTCTGCTCAATGCCGCCTCGCTTCCGGAGAAGCTGGGACTGGATAATTTTAAGCGGGCTTGGGTGGCCATCGATTTCCCGACGGTATTCCTCAATTCGTTTATGGTGACGTCAATCAGCGTGGTGCTGCTCGTCGTCATTAGCTCGATGATGGCTTACCGCTTGGTGCGCCGTCCAACGACCTTCAACAAGATGCTGCTCACGGTGCTAGTCGCCGCGATGATCATTCCGTTCCAATCGGTGATGCTGCCGCTCATGCGCATTACTTCCCTATTCGAGCTTCGCGGCCATCTATATGGTATCGTAATTTGTTACATGGGCTTTGGCATATCGTTATCGATGTTTCTGTATCACGGCTTCATTAAGTCCGTTCCGCTCGAGGTAGAAGAGGCGGCGGTGATGGACGGCTGCTCTCCTTACGGCGTGTTCTGGCGAATCGTATTCCCGCTGCTGAAGCCGATTACGGTGACGGTCATTATCCTGAACGTGCTGTGGATCTGGAACGACTATTTACTTCCGGTCTTGGTTATTAATGATAATCTGACAACGATTCCGCTGGCGGTGCAGAAGTTTTTTGGCCAATATTTGCGCAAATGGGATTTGGCTATGGCAGCGCTCACGCTGAGCACGATTCCGATCATTATCTTTTTCTTATTTCTGCAAAAGCATATTATTGAAGGTATAACGGCTGGATCCGTAAAAGGATAAAATTAATGCTGAATATATGGAAGTTATCAACATATTACACCTATTAGTGCAATATATTCGGTGTTGTGCCAGCTAGTTGCACAATTATAATGACGATGTAAGCGTTACAAAACAGAATCATATATAAAATTTGCGGGAGGTCATAAGATGAAAAGAATTTCCTTTCTTATGTTAGCGGCTATTATGCTCATCGTTCTGGCAAGCGGCTGCGGCAGCAACAACAACGGCGGAAACGCAACAAATGCGCCAACGGAAGCTGCCAATGCAGGCAAGACAGAGGAGCCCACGGAAGCTCCGAAGAAGGACGTTACGATTAAAGTGTTCCAATTTAAAGTCGAGATTGCCGAGGCGCTTGGGAAACTGGCTGCCGAGTACGAGAAGGAAACTGGCGTTAAGGTGGAAATCGAGACGCATGGCGGCGGCGAGGACTACAGCGCATTGCTGAAAGCGGAGCTTGCTGCCGGCGAAGAGCCGGAAATCTTCAACTCTGCGGGCTGGGCCGGGTTCGAGCCTTACGTGGACCGAGCTACCGATTTGACAGGCGAGGCTTGGACCAAAGATTTGGTAGAAGCGTCGAAAGCGCAAATTACGCGTGACGGCAAGCTGCTCGGCATGCCGATGAACCTTGAAGCTTATGGCTTCACCTATAACAAGGATCTGTTTGCCAAAGCGGGCATCACCGAGCTTCCGCAAACGCTTGAGGATCTCGAGGCCGTTGCCAAAAAGCTCAAGGATGCAGGCATCACGCCATTTGCGCTCACTTCCGAGTGGTGGTCGATGGGGATCCATACGCTGAATATCGCCTTCGCGAACCAAGCGGACCCGGCTGCATTCATCGAGGATGTAAAAGCGGGTAAAGTGAAGCTGAAGGACGACCCGATCATGAAGCAATGGATACGCCTGGTGGACATTATGTTCGCCAACGGCCAAGACAATGCGTTGACAACGGATTACAACACGCAGGTAGCAGAGTTTGCGGCTGGCAAATACGCAATGATTCAGCACGGCAACTGGATTCAAGGCATGATCGACGAGATCGATCCGGCGCTTAACCTCGGTATGATGGCTGTGCCGCTTCAAGGCAAACCGAACGTATTTACAGGCGTGCCGAACAATTGGATCGTGAACAGCAAATCCGACCAAGTGGAAGAAGCGAAAGCGTTCTTGAACTGGATGGTTACATCGGAAACAGGTAAAAAATTCATCTCCACTGACTTTAAATTTGTACCGGCATTGTCTTCGATCGAACCAAATCCAGAAGCAGTAGGCAAAATCGGCGGCGACTTCGCTACTTTCGCGAATGCAAGCCCTGATCAAGTGAAAGGCTGGAACTGGGACCGCTTCCCGGACGGCATCACGCAGCAATGGGGTGCGGCTATGCAGGAGTACCTCGGCAAGCAAATTACAAGCGACCAGCTGCTTGATAAATTCGACAAAGCGGTACAGGATATCGTGAAAAAATAAATCGGCAAAGCAAAAAGCTCCGCACCCGTGCGGAGCTTTTTTTCATAAGCATTTTTGATGTTCAAGGAAAATAAGCCTATTAATTGGAAGGAATGATTCGAATATCCTTATCCAAATTAGCAAGCATCATGTAATTGCGGTTGAAAGTAAAGATGCGTTTTACTTGATAATAAGACATCGTCACAGCCGTGAATGCTTCGCTGAGCGAGAAGCGGAGCTCGGGCCTGTCCATAAGCAGTCTGCGCGATTCCAGCTCAAACTCGGGGCCGCTGGAGATGACCTCCAGCCTGCCTTTGCTTACTGCCTTATCAATGGCATTCAGAAAGTATTCCGCCTGCTGATAGCTGTATTCATTGCGAAGCCATTCGTGAAGGCCAAATATAATGGAATTGGTCGTCACGTAATTGCGTTCAAGATCATGCAAATCCAGAAACAAGGTTCGGGCTTTCAAATAACGCGGGTCTTCAGGGTTCATTAAAGCGGCTAAAGCTGTTTCATCCAGAAAAACCGTATCCTGAATGTTCAAGTGGTGATCCATTTGTCAGCACTCCTTAATCCTCTAGTTTGCAAATGCCATCCAAATATAGAAGCGGGTTATCTTCCTTCTGATCCACTGAGACGGGGGTTGCTTCATATGGGAGGCTTGCCAGGTATTGGACAACGATTCCATTGACGATCGCTTGCACGGTTGTATGCTGCATATCGGCGATTGCTTTCAGCTCGACATAATATTGCGGATTGAGTTCAATAGCGCTATCTTCTTGTTCTTCACTACTTGAAGAAATGAATTCAGAAGCGGTAGACTTTACTTTTTCGAATTGGTTTTGAATGAAGCGTTTGTAATTATTCACCATCGTGATTCACTCCTTACGTAAAGCTTTTATATAGATTCGTCGAATTTTGTCAATTTCAGGGGGTAATGACGGGTGGAAAGCCGGCTTCCGGCAAGAGGATTGCGCAGACGCAAACATAAAAGCTTGCTCCTCTCAATATGATTTTAGATGAAGGCCATTGGCGGCGCGGAGCATCTAGGGCGGGATCTCAGCAGTACGCTAAGCCGGATGGCAAGCTGTACACAAGGCGGAGGTGATCGGATCGTGAATAGAGGAGCCAAAGGATTAGCGCTGATTTGGGTGCTGCTGATGGCTGCCTATGCTGCGGTTAAGTGGATGCCGGCAGCGCAGCCGGATTGGTTGTGGAACGGGCAGCAGGCAGAGAGGATAAGCTTGGTGCTGGGTTGGATCGTTATGGGCGGGGCTGTGATCCTGGCAGCAGTCTTTCTATTCCATATGGTTAGTAATCAGCGGAAAGGCAAGCCTGGCAGCGATGCAGCAACGGTTCAAGAGACAGGGGAGAAGATGGTTATCGGGCTATCCGCGGAGCTTTCGCAGCCAGCTGTCGAAACGCTAAAAGCAGCGCAGGGGGAGCCTGCGGTTTCTGTCGCTATTCATGTCATGGCCGGCTCTGCGCAGCATATCGGAGAGCGCGAGGAGCAGCAGGACGCGTATTGTTTCTCATCTTATGAGGATACGGAGGCGATCAAACGTCGCGGCATGCTGGCGGTACTCGCGGACGGGATGGGCGGTTACGAGATGGGCAAGGAAGCGGGCCAGCTTGCATCGCTTACCATGCTGGATGAATATACGAAGAAAAAAACGGAGGAATCCGTGCCGCGGGCGTTGGCGGAGGCGCTGCAGCTCGCCAATAAAGCCGTGTATGAGCTTGCGCTGGAGCATGAGCTGGAATGGTGCGTAGGCACGACGCTGGCTGCCGCTGTTATTCATGAGGATAAGCTGTACTGGATATCGGCTGGGGACAGCCGCATCTACTGGTACCGCGGCGGCAGGCTGCTTGCTTTAACGAAGGACCATATTTATGCGAATCGGCTGCAGGAAAAGGTAATCGCCGGCGAACTTACGCAGGAAGAGGCGGATACGCATCCGGAACGCCATTTATTAACCAGTTATCTAGGGATTCCGAGGGTAACGGAAGTGAATGCGAATCAGATCCCGATCCGTCTCTTGGCGGGAGATTGGGTTATTTTATGCAGCGATGGGCTGTATGACGATTTATCGGTCGAGCTGCTGGAGGATGCGATGCGCTACACACCTAATGAGGCAGCCGCATTTATTGTAAAGCATGTGCTTGCGCAGGAGAGACCGTATCAGGATAATGCGACTATCGCGATATTGGCGTGTTATTAACGATTGCGGCTTCGCATGAAACGCCGGTTAACAGGGACAGGGCTGTCTCTCAAGGTTAATCCCTTGAAAGACAGCCCTGTTTCTTTTTTGCCTATTGCATCGTCGTACGGTTTTTTCCCTCGCTCTTCGAGACATAGAGCGCTTGATCGGCTTGCTGGAAGGCATTTTCCTTCGTTTCGCCAACCGCAACCGCATGCAGGCCGATGCTTACGGTCACATGGCGGTGGTTCATTTCCGGAATGGGACTGCCCGCAATCGCTTTTCTTAGCTTTTCAATGATGAGCCAAGCGGCTTCAATACCGTCTTCTTGCAAGAGGATGACAAACTCCTCGCCGCCATAGCGGGCGGCAAAGCTTTTGCGGCTAATATGGGCTGCAATGCAGGCTGCAGCCTGCTTAAGCGCGATATCGCCTGCCCAGTGCCCGAACGTATCGTTGACCTGCTTGAAATTATCGATATCGATGATGGCGATCTGTATCGGGAAGGGATGCAGCTTTTGATCGGCCAGCAGCTCCTCGAAATGTTCATGGAACGATTTATGGTTGTGCAAGCCCGTCAGCGGGTCGATCATGACCATACGCTCCATCAGAATCGTCTGAATACGCAGCTCCTGCTCGGACTGCTGGACCATGTCAAGCTGTGCAACGAGCTCGCTTCCGCGGCGGATTACCGCAAGTCCGGTAAAAGCGGCAATGAACATAAAACAAAACATGATAAGCATTTCGACAATATCCGATGTTGTCCGATGCTCGGCATAATAGTAGGTGCCATATAGGACGAGGGAGCTGAGAGCCAGGCAAATAATCAAATATTTTTTTTTGAAATAGATGATCGAAATAAGCAGCGGAAACAACAGCACAATAGGCGCGACCGCAAAATGATCATTGAGGAAATGAAAATACATAAACGATAATGCCATGGAGGCGGAAATGATCGCCCCCTCTGACCGTCTCGGATAAAACCGGTGGCATAGCTCGAGAATGACCATGATAAACAAAAACACGGTATCGGGTATGAGCATGTCCTTGGATAAATAATTCATTGGCGTAAAAGAAGGCACCAAGGGTGCGATAACTTCATAAATAAGCAATTGCAAGGCAAACACGAAAATGGAAACAACCCACAAAATATTGAGGATTAACCGGTTCCAATTTAAGGTGATCAGCAAGCTGTGAAGATGCGGCCTATTCATAATCGCCTCCATTTCAAAATATAAGCATCTATAGATTTTTCGACATAGCGGGTTCATAGCTTTCGCCGCAACAATACCAGCTTTACCGCTAAATGACAGCAATAACCGTATACGCTAGGGTTGCGGTTCGTTTAGGGTTCGACAATTTTGCGGCGGCTCCTTTTTTTTTCGACAAAAACTGCACTACTTTTTTTGATTAGAATCACGGGGGTAGTGGGTAATATAGGATAGATACGTCTAAGGAGGTAATCAAAATGGATAACGCTCGCGAACGCGATAAAGAGCATTCGAACAGTCTGGCAACGGAAAAAGATATCGATCCTTCCTTCGGTTTGTTTACGGAAGAGACGCGGGAAGGCGTTGTACCGGATGCAGCGGAGCTCCTGTCAAAGCAGCATCCGCGCGAGAACGCCCATGTGCATGAGTCGCATATTCCGGCCGCAATCGAATCGTATGACGAGGTGGATACCGCTGAGGAAATTTCAGAGGAGCTTGCCGCTGTTCCGGATGCGGACGTCATTGCGAAGGATAGCCCGGTCGATCCGGCATCCCCTGGCGATGAATTTCACGGCACGGACCTGCTGAACGGCGTTGGCAACCATCCTGAGGAAGAAACCGAAGAGCTTTAATTCACAGGACGATACGGCTCCTTAACTAAAGATAGAGAAGCACCTTCAAGTCCATTTGCCTAAATGGACTTGAAGGTGCTTCTTTTGTCTGGCTGGTCATTAGATACGGCGCTTGTGGTACAATTGAGGAACAAATGTTCTTTATGGGAGCGATCGAGAAGAGATTATGCTAAATAAGGATACGGTTACGATATCGGTGAGGCATTTGGTCGAATACGTGTTTTTAAGCGGAAGCATCGACGTAAGACTGAATGCGATAGATACGATGCACGAGGGAACGAAAGCACATCAGAGAGTACAGCGGACCTATGGGGAAGAGGACCGGAAGGAGGTCTATGTAAAGGCGGAGATTGCGGTCGATGAGCTGGTGTTTACGCTTGACGGGCGCTGCGACGGGCTGCTCGGAACAGAGCCGCTGCTTACCGTGGATGAGATTAAATCGACCGGCGGCGACCTGGAGCGAATAACGGATGACGGCTATCCCGTACACTGGGCGCAGGCTCTGTTCTATGCCTATATGTATGCGAAGGAGCATGGGCAGGAGGCGATGCGCGTGCAGCTGACTTATGTGCAGACGGAGACGGAGGAAGAGCGGCGCTTCTTGCGTGAGATCAGCTTCGCCGAGCTGGAGCAGTATGTCCATGAGATCGCTGCGCGGTATGCCCCTTACGTCCGGCAGCGCCGAAGGCATGAACAGGCCCGGAACGAGAGCATCCGCGGGCTAGCTTTTCCGTTTGAGACTTACCGGGCGGGGCAGCGGAAGCTGGCGGGCGCGGTATATAAGTCGATTGAAGAGGGCGTGCGTTTGTTTGCGAAGGCGCCTACGGGCATCGGGAAGACGATATCAACGACCTATCCGGCCATCAAAGCGATGGGTGCAGGTATGCTGCAGCGGTTTTATTATTTGACGGCGCGGACGACGACGAGAGCCGCGGCCGAGGACGCGCTGCTTTTTATGAAGAGCAAAGGACTGCATTTGCAAGCCGTGACGATAACGGCTAAGGATAAGATCTGCTTCCAGGAGGAGGTGCGCTGCGAGAAGGAGCATTGTCCTTACGCAGAGGGGTATTATGACCGGATTAACGGCGCGGTGCTGGATATTCTGGAACAGGAAACGGTGATGACAAGGCCGGTTATTGAAGCCTATGCCCATAAGCATCGCGTATGCCCGTTTGAATATTCGCTGGATTTGGCCTATGCGGCGGATGCGGTTATCTGTGATTATAATTATATATTTGATCCGCGCATCTCCTTCAAGCGTCAATATGCGGAGATGAAGAAGCGGACGGCGCTGCTTGTGGACGAGGCGCATAATCTGGTCGACCGGGCAAGGGAGATGTTCTCGGCAGAGCTGGCGAAGGCACCGTTCCTGGCTCTGCAGCGCGAGCTTAAAGGAGTGCATGGCGAGGGCTTCCGCACGGCGAAGGCCGTGAACGATTATTTCATTGCCCTGCGCAAAAGCAGCGACGGCGCGCCTCACATGGTCGAGCGGCAGCTGCCGGAGGAGCTGGCCGCGCTTGTCGATGCCTTCGCATCGGCCGCGGAACAGGCGCTTGCGGCCGGCGTAAGCGGCGGCGGGCTGCTGCTGGATACTTATTTTGCGGCGCAAAATTTTATACGAACAGCCAAGCTGTTCGATGACCGCTATGTCGTATACACCGAGCTCTCGAAAAGCGATGTCCGGCTGAAGCTGTTTTGCCTGGACCCCTCGCAGCTGCTGAAGCAGATGGGGAAAGGCTACCGGTCGCATATTTATTTCTCTGCGACCCTCTCGCCGGTTTCCTATTACATGGACATGCTGGGGGCGGGAGAGGATGATTATACGCTGGCGGTACCCTCGCCTTTCTCGAAGGATCAGCTTAACGTAATGGTCAAGCCGCTGTCGACTCGCTATCATGACCGCGATGAATCGAAGCTGCCGATTGCGAAGCTGATTGTGCAGCTCATGGGCGAGCGCCCGGGCAATTATTTTGTATTTTTTCCATCGTACGCTTACATGAACGCGGTTTACGAGACGTATATGGAGCTTATGGAGTGGTCGGTTCCGTCGGGCGCGGCTTCAGGTGCGGAAGTGCTGCTGCAAAGACCGGATATGACAGAGGAGGAGCGGGATCGCTTCCTGGATACGTTTCAAGCGGGTAACGGGAATTCTTTGATCGGCTTCGCCGTTATGGGCGGCGTATTCTCTGAAGGCGTTGATTTGGCCGGAGACCGCTTGATCGGAGTGATCGTCGTTGGCGTAGGGCTGCCGCAGCTAGGCGTCGAACGGAATATGCTGAAGGATTATTTTAACGAGCAGGGCAAGAGCGGCTACGATTACGCGTATGTGTTTCCCGGCATGAACAAGGTGCTGCAGGCGGGCGGCCGCCTAATACGCTCGGAAACCGATCGCGGGACGCTCGTGCTCATAGACGATCGGTATTTACAGCCGCAGTACCAGCGGCTTTTGCCGGAGGAGTGGAAGGGCTGATTACATGGCGGAATCGGATTCCGCTTTGGCGGCTCTTTTTGGAAGCAGCGAAACGGCGCCGAACTTTTTCTCTACGTAAGCCGCGGCTGACAGCGTAAGCAGCAAGCCGAGAAGTGATCCGCAGACGGATAAAGGAATGACCCATAATAACGACGGCTTGGTAAAGAACGGAATGAGCGAAACGGCCAATATCGGAGGCGCATTCCATTTGAATTTGTTAATTAGATATAGAACGCTCAAGAGCGTGAGAAGCAGGGACAGCACGCCGGGATTCCAATAAACGAATACAGATCCGATAAGCGATGAAATGACGGCGCCCAAGGCAATTTTGCTCACTTCAGCTTTCTCGAACGGACGCGAGATGAAGAGCAGGCTGAAGGCGCCCAGCGTAGGGAAAAACAAGGAATGCATAGAAGGAATATGAGAGGAAATCCAGTAAATCATGATGATATAAAAACAGATGGCATAGGTTCTGATCTGCATGCTGCTGGCTCGCCTTCTTTCTTAGTTGGATAAACCGATAACTTTACTCAGCATGTAACATTTTACTCCGGGCATTCTTGTACAGTCAATTGCTTAAATGTGACATTTTTAATGACGCCGATCGGAAAGCAGCGGGATTTCACGGCAATAAAGCCCATCCGAAAAATCCGGATGGGCCCTGAAATAAGGAGGAACGGCATGTTTTTGCACAAAGGACAAGTTTTATTTCGCCAAGGGGAAAGCGGACCGCTCTTCCATCTTCGAAGCGGATTGCTGAAGATTGTTCGCGTGCATGAGGACGGCAATCCGTTTCTGGTTAATCTCATCGTGCCCGGAGAAACCATTCCGCATCATTCGTTGATTAGCCCGATGCCCTATCACGGCACGGCGGTAGCGCTCATCACCTGCGAGGTTGACAGCGTATCGCCGCAGCAGTGGTACGGCGAGCTCGAGCGAAATCCGGAGAAGAACCGCGAAATCGCGCTGCTCCTCCAAAGCAAGCTGCGTATGATGCAGCAGCGGATTGATCAATTAACGCAGGTTGCTCCGGCAGATAAGCTGATCAGGCTTCAGCAATGGTTTGCCGTTTATATCGGTCCTATGTCCATTACCGATGTGCTGACGCAGGATGAGATCGGCCAGCTCATCGGCCTTAGGCGCGAAACGGTCAACAGGCTGCTTCGCGCCCAAATGAAAGAATCCGAGCCGAACTAGCCGGTTGCTGCGGTTTCGAGGCTTGCGGCCGGACCAAAAAATTCGAAATGGGTATCGGCTTCCGGAATTCCCCACTCGCTCAGCGAACGTTTTACGGCTGCCATAAAAGGAGTCGGCCCGCAGAAGTAATATTGAGCGTCCGCATCCGGAATGACGGATTGCAGCCAGGCCAAGTCGATATAGCCTTCCTTGTGGAAGCGCTGCAGCCGGATGTCTTCTTCTGTCGGGTTCTGGTAGCAATAAAACACCGATAGCTGCGGATGCTGGTCTGCCAGCGCATTGATATGGTCTCTCATCGCGTGTACATCGCCATTCTGAGCCGCATGGATGAAGGTGACCGGCTGCGTGTTATAGCGTTCGGTCAGCGTGTTCAGCATGCTGACCATAGGGGTTAAACCAACGCCTCCGCTAATCAAAACAACGGGACGCTGATCGTCGGTGTTAAGCGTGAAATCACCGGCTGGAGCAGACAGCCATAAGGTCTTGCCTTCCTGCGCGCATTGATGCAAATAGGTGGAAACGGCTCCCGCGGAGCGGTCCTGATAAGCATCCTCGCGTTTTACCGATATGCGGTAATAGGGCTTGCCGGGCGAATCGGACAGGCTGTACTGCCGGATTTGCGTATGCTCGGCGCCTTCTATTTGGAGCTTCACGCTCACGTATTGGCCGGGAATAAAGCTGGCGATGTCGCCGCCGTCCTCCGGAACCAAATAGAAAGAAGAAATAACCTCGCTCTCCTTGACGACCCGCTCCACCCGGAACGGGCGGAAGCCCTCCCAGCCGCCAAGCTGCGTACGCGCAGCCTCGTACATTTCCTGCTCAATGCTAATAAATGCATCCGCAATGATGCCGTAAGCTTCTGCCCACGCATTTATAATTTCATCCGTAGCCGCATCCCCGAGCACTTCCTTGATGGCCTTGAGCAAATAGGTTCCGACAATCGGATAATGCTCCGGCTTAACGCCCAAGCTGCGATGCTTATGTCCGATTTGCTTCACGACCGGGATAATGGCCGCTAGATTATCGATATGCACAGCGGCTGCGTAAACCGCGTTAGCTAACGCGGTCTGTTGTTTGCCTTGCTTTTGGTTTGCATGATTGAAAATGTTCAAGAGCTCGGGATGGTTCGTGAACAGCAGCTCATAAAAGCGTTTCGTAATCGCGACGCCGTGAACCTCTAATACGGGAACCGTAGATTTAATGATTTGAACCGAATTCGCGCTTAACATGATGAATCCCTCCACTGTCTATTGGCGCCATGCGGGATGGAACGGGCTGATCCGTTCTCGCCGCGCCTTATCGAATAACCCAAGTATAGCCGCGTAAGAACCTTCCCTTTGTGATCTAAATCACAGTAAACGGGAACGATTTGTGACGCGGATCCGCTTCTCATGAGAGGGAACGAGGCTTTTTAGCACCAGCACTAACGGAACCGCAGCTTGGTAATGTTTGATTATAGAAAAAGTATACCCAAACGTGGGGTTGACAGTCATTTCCACGAATGGTAAAGTGACAATTAGATTTTATCGAGAGGAGGATTACGATCCATGAATACAAACATTCACTTTAATGCAAATGCAGCAATGAACCATCGTTTGGACATGAATAACGTAATCCATCCGCGCGTCGTTTTACTTTGATTAAGGGTATTCCCATCATCAAAGGCGCATGGTTACGTCATCGTAATCATGCGCCTTTTCTATGCCCGTGAAGCAGGACTGCCATGCAGCCGTGCCTTACGCAGAGAAGAAGCGTGTCGTTACGGCGACACGCTTCTTTTTTTGCAACTAAGGGAGCAGCTGCCGCCATGTGCATATGCCGAGGGAATAAACAGAAGGTAAACGAGAATGGGATGGATAACGGAAGGTGTGGTAGAGAAGGATGTTCAGTGTACTCAAAAAATTAAGCTGGTTTTTCAAATTGAACTGGAAGCGTTATACCGTGGCTATTTCACTTCTTATTTTAACGGGATTTATTGATGTCATACCGCCGTGGCTGATCGGCTATACGATTGACGGCATCCATCAGGACCAGCTCGGGCAGGCCGAGTTTAACCGCGTGCTGATCGGCTGGACCTTGCTTACGGTTGTGGGTTATATCATTACGTACATATGGCATTATAAGCTGTTTGGCGGGGCATTTGTGCTGGAGAAGCTGCTTCGCTCGCGTTTGATGGGGCATTTTCTCCGCATGACTCCGACCTTTTACGAACGTAACCGGACGGGCGACCTTATGGCGCGCTCTACGAATGACTTGGGTGCGGTAGCGACGACGGCGGGCTTCGGTATTTTGACGCTCATCGACTCGACGCTGTTCATGATTACGATTCTAATCGTTATGGCGGGCTTAATCAGCGTTAAGCTTACGCTCGCCGCCTTATTGCCGCTTCCTCTTATGGCGCTGGCGATGAAGCATTATGGCAAAAAAATTCACGAGCGCTTTATGGATGCGCAGGACGCATTCGGCGAGTTAAACGACCAGGTGCTTGAATCGGTATCCGGCGTACGGGTCATACGGGCGTTCGTGCAGGAGGAAGCCAACGAGGCGCGTTTTGGCGCCAAAACGAATGATGTGCTGAGCAAAAATATTGCCGTAGCGCGTATCGATGCGCTGTTTGAGCCAACGATGAAAATCCTCGTCGGAACAAGTTATTTGATCGGCCTTTGTTATGGCGGCTACCTCGTATTCCATAACGAAATTACGCTCGGGGAGCTGGTCTCCTTTAACGTATTTCTCGGGATGCTGATTTGGCCGATGTTCGCCATCGGCGAGCTGATTAATATCATGCAGCGGGGCAATGCGTCGCTTGACCGCGTCAATGAAACGCTTGGCTATAAGCCTGACGTTGCTGACGCAAGCTCGCCGGTACAGGTAAGCGGGCCGTCTTCGCTGCAGTTCCGGGAGGTGACGTTCCGTTATCCTTCCTCCGCGGTCGATAACCTGGCGAACGTATCCTTTGCGCTGCGGCAAGGACAGACGCTCGGCATTGTAGGCAGGACCGGGAGCGGCAAGACCACGCTGCTGAAGCAGCTGTTAAGGGAATATCCGTTGGGCCGGGGCGATATCAGCATATCCGGGACAAAGCTGGACAGCTTGAAGATCGATGATTTGCTGGGCTGGATCGGTTATGTGCCGCAGCAGCCGATCCTGTTCTCCAAAACCATTCGCGAAAATATTTTCTTTGGACTCCAAGAGGGTACGGAAGAGGATTTGCAGCGGGCGCTGGAGCGGGCATCGTTCGCGAAGGACATCAAGTTTCTGCCGGATGGGCTGGAGACGATGGTCGGCGAACGGGGAGTGGCGCTTTCCGGCGGCCAAAAGCAGCGTGTCAGCATTGCGCGCGCGCTCATCGCCGACCCGGAAATCCTGCTGATGGACGACGCGTTGTCGGCCGTAGACGGCAAAACGGAGGCTGAAATCATTGAGGGCATCCGTACGGAGAGAGCCGGCAAGACCACGCTTATAACAACGCATCGCTTATCAGCCGTGCAGCATGCCGATTGGATCATCGTGCTCGATGAGGGACGGATCGTGCAGGAAGGCACGCATGAGCAATTGCTGGAGCGCGGCGGCTGGTATCGCGAGCAGTATGACCGCCAGCAGCTGGAGGCCATCATTGAAACGTAACAAACAGGAGGCGTGAAGGGCAATGGGCAATACAGGAAAACGATTGTTTCAATACGCCATGCTTTATAAAAAACCGATCATGCTCGCCCTTTTGCTGCTCGTGCTTGCAGTATGCGCAGAGCTTGCGGGACCGTTTATAGCCAAGCGGATGATTGACCAGAACATTCTCGGCATCGAGAAGAAGTGGCATGAGGTCGAGGGCAAGCAGGACTTCGCCGTTTTTTATAAAGACAAATGGTATAAGCGCGAGGATCATTTTGCCGCAGAGGCTTCCGGGCAGAAGGGCAAAGAGGTTCGCGTGCTGCAGGTAGGAAGGCAGTTTTATTGGCTCGACCAAGCGCTGGCATCGGATGAAGGCAAACGCGTGGTCGAGGGCAATACCCTTACCGTGACAAACAAGGATACGGCGGAGAGTGTCTCGTATCCCGTAACGAAGCTCACCAGGGAAGAGCTTTATTCCTTTTACCAGCCAGAGTTCCCATCACTAATGAAGTTGGCTGTGATGTATTTCGGTTTTCTGCTGCTGGTCGCCGTATTTACCTACGGTCAGCGGCTGATGCTGCAAACGTCGGCAAATCGCATCGTGCGCAAGATGCGCACCGATATTTTCGCCCATACGCAGCGGCTGCCGGTGAACTATTACGATAATCTGTCGGCGGGCCAGGTCGTATCCCGGGTAACCAACGATACGGAGGCGATTCGCGAGCTTTATGTCGCGGTGCTGGCGAATTTTTTCACAGGCATTATTTATATGGCAGCCATTTACGGCGCATTGTTCTTATTGGATGTGCGATTAGCGCTTGTGGCGCTGCCGCTTGTGCCTATTCTCATCCTCTGGATTATCGTTTACCGGAAATTCGCGGCGCGCTATAACCGCATTATCCGCTCGAAGCTGAGCGAGATTAACGGGATGATCAATGAATCCATCCAAGGGATGACGATTATCCAAGCGTTCCGCCGTCAGAAAGAGACGACTAAGGAATTTGAAGAAATGAACGAGCATTATTACAAGTACCAAAATAAGCTGCTCAGCCTCAATTCCATTACGTCGCATAATTTGGTTAACGTCGTGCGGAATATCCTGTTCATCATCGTCATTTGGATGTTCTGGGGCGATTCGCTCCGCTCAGCGGTATCGGTCGGCGTACTGTACGCTTTTGTCGACTATATGAACCGTATGTTTGCCCCGATTGTAGGTATCGTAAATCAGCTCTCGAATTTGGAGACGGCGCGCGTATCGGCAGAGCGGGTGTTTAAGCTGATGGACGAGGAAGGGATCGATGTCGCTCGCGGCAGGATGGAGCGTTACAAAGGCGATGTGAAGTTCGAGGACGTATCCTTTGCCTACAAACAGGATGAATATGTGCTGAAGCATATCTCCTTCCACGCCCGCCAAGGGGAAACCGTGGCGCTGGTAGGCCACACCGGGTCTGGCAAAAGCTCGATACTGAACCTGCTGTTCCGTTTCTATGATGCAAACGAAGGCAAGATCATTGTGGACGGCATGGATGTTCGCGATATTCCGAAGCAGCTGCTTCGCCAGCATATGGGCATCGTGCTCCAGGATCCGTTCTTGTTTACGGGAACGATTGCGTCCAACATCAGTCTGGATAACCCGGCCATCAGCCGCGAGAAGATCGAGCAATCGCTGCGCGACGTAGGCGCCTATGAAATGTTCAGCCAGCTTCAGGGAGGGATCGATGCGCCGGTTATCGAGAAAGGCAGCACGCTCTCAGCCGGTCAGCGGCAGCTCGTTTCATTCGCCCGGGCGCTGGCCTATGATCCGGCCATCCTTATTCTCGATGAGGCGACAGCGAGCATAGATACGGAGACGGAGGCCGTTATTCAAGAGGCGCTCGATGTGCTGAAGAAGGGCCGTACGACATTCGTTATCGCTCACCGCCTGTCGACGATTCGAAATGCCGACCAAATTCTCGTGCTGGACCGCGGCGTGATCGTGGAGCGCGGCAGCCATGACGAGCTTATGGAGCAGCGCGGCAAATATTATGCCATGTACCAGCTGCAATTAGGCGCGGCTTTACCGGCATAGGTTAAATAACAAAAACGGCTAAGCGGAAATCATTCCCGCTTAGCCGTTTTTCTGTTTATTAGGTTTTAAAGCGGCCGATGGCTTCATTCAAGCTGGCAGCCAAGTTGCGGAGCTGCTCAGCGGAGCTTGCAACCTCTTGCATCGAGGCAAGCTGCTCTTCCGAAGCGGCAGCAACCCGCTGGGAGTTGCCTGCGGCGTTAGCCGTGATGCCCTCGAGCTCGTCCAGCGACGCGGCAATTTGCTCGCTGCCTGCCGACATTTGCTCCGAAGCGGCAGAAACCTCCTGGACCTGGCTGGATACGTCGCGGATGGACGTGACGATGGAGCGGAATGACTCGCCGGCATGGCTCGTAATGCTTGAGCCTATGCGTGCGGCTTCTACCGATTGCTCCATCGACGAGACAGCTGTTGAGGTATAGCTGCCGATACTGTGCAGAATAGCGGCAATTTGCTCCGAGGATTCCTTGGAGCGCTCAGCCAGCTTGCGGATTTCATGGGCAACGACCGCAAATCCTTTTCCGTGCTCGCCCGCGCGTGCGGCTTCAATAGAAGCATTGAGCGCAAGCAGGTTGGTTTGATTTGCAACATCGCTGATCAACGCCAGGATACTGCCGATATGATCGCTTTGCTCCATTAATTCATGCAGAGTCGATACGGTTGCGATGACATTGGATTCGATAGCCTGCATCTGCTGCAGCGTTTGATCGATGACGGCTTCGCCCTCGGAAGCGAGCGCGGTCGTATCGGCCGCAAGCTCGGATACGGAAGAGGTCGATTCGGCAATCCGCTGAATGCCGATCGTCATTTCCGTCATGGCGCGCTGGCACTCTTGGAAGCTCTGCAGCTGAGTGTCGGAGCCGGAAGCTACCTCTTGAATGGCTTCCGTGACCTCTTCCGTAGCACGCGATGTTTGTTCCGCGCTTTGCTGCATATTGTACGCCGATCCGGCAACCTCATCGGAGGTTGTGCGGATGTTGCTGGTCAGTTGGCGCAGGCTGGCGATCATTTCGTTAAAGGCAAGCGATACCTGCGCAATCTCGTTGCCGCCTTTGACAGGCACGGCCAGCGTTAAGTCGCCTTTTGCAGCCAGCGAGGATACTTGAGCCAATCGTTTGAGCGGTTTCAGCGCCAAACGGATTAAGCTAACAATGATGACGATTGCGATAAGGGAAAGAATAGCGGCAATTGTAACGCTTTTCCAAAGCATAATCCGCAGAGCCTCATGAATTTGCTTGAAGTCGACATCCATGCCGAATATGCCGATCAACTTACCGCCAGGGTCTTTAATTTGAACCAAATACGAGATCCATTCGCCGTATTCGTCCTTGAATACATCCGTCAGGACGGATCCATTTTCAAGTACTTCATGTATATCTGCGGCAAAATCAGGATTCATTTCATATTCGCCGCCAGCCCCGAGGCCTGCAGCTTGGAGTGCCTCATTGCTTTGCATCATGACCATGAATTCTTTGCCGTTCCGCTCGATAATGTCAGGCATGTACACGTAGGCATTGGTGACAATATCGTTTTTGGTCATGACATCCAGCTGCCGCTTGAGCAGCTCGAAGGTTTCGTTTTTGGTTTCTCTTCCTGCCGTTACTTCATTAAAGCCAAAGGTAAGCAAATCATGCCCGGCCTCGATTTGGTAGCTGAGCGACTCGCCAATCCGTTCAATTTCAGCGAGATAGGATTTTTTTTGCGCGTTGTACGATAAATACTCTGTAACGCCGATGATCAGAACAAGCAGAAGGGCCAATAGGATGGAGCTGGTAAAGACTAAGCTTCTTTCTTTCATACGTTTCATGCGGACCACACCTCATAATTATAAGTTAAGATATGTTATCGTCGAAGTTTGTCGAAAAATGAAGAGGGACTTCCAAATCATTTTTGACCGCTCATGATGCTGCAACTCCGTCTACATTAACAAATAGGTATTAGATAAATGCGAGACTACCTGTTAGGAAAGTGTTCCGTTCAGAAAAAAAAGCATATTAAACGCTATCATTCGACATTTGTATGTCAAACGAAAGGCAGCATGGACGGAATCCTGTCCATATTCAGCCAACTTTCAGCTTGGATTAAAGGAGGCTTAAGTATTGCTGGCTATGATAGACCTTGTAACAACAAATCGAAAGTGAAAGGTGGAAGTAAATAATGAATGCAAAAGCAAAAGCAAAGGCGATAACAGCAGGAGCAATCGCGCTAACGTTGGCGCTCGGAGGCGGCAGCCTTTGGGCAGGCCAAGCCGTATTTGCGGCAAGCAGCGATAAGCAGGCGGCACAGAGCACACAGGCAGAAAGCGGCAAAGCCGGTAAGGATCATGCAGATAAGCGCGGCGGATTCGGACGCGGCTTTGAACAAATACAAACACAGCTTCTTGAATACTTAGGCTTAGAGGAAACTGCGCTGCAGACGAAGCTTCAAACCTTAACATTGTCGGAGGTTGCCGTAGAGCAAGGGAAGACAAGGGCTGAGCTGAAAACGAAATTAGTAGAGTGGCTGGAAGCGGCTGAGGCTGCTGCGCTTGCGCAAACAGGCGATGATACAGCCGCAGATGCTGCGACGAAGGCGGAAAAGCTGCTCGATTCCAAAGGCTTCGGCTTCGGGAAACGCGGAGGCGGCGGAATTGGCAAAAATCTAACCGCAATTGCTGAGGCGCTGGGCGTGACAGAGGAGGCGTTAAAGGCAGAACTGGAAGCGGGTAAGACCATCGCGGCTGTAGCGACCGAGAAGGGCGTTGCCGTTCAAACGCTTATCGATCTGCAGGTGAAGGACCAGAAGACGAAGCTTGCTGCGGAATTGGCAGCGGGTACGATTACGCAGGAGCAGTATGATACGAAGCTTGCGGCAGCCGTTGAGCATGCGACTCAGCATGTGAATGGTGTACTGACACAGCGCGGCAAGGGCCAAGGATTCGGTAAAAATCTAACCGCAATCGCTGAGGCGCTGGGCGTGACAGAAGAGGCGTTAAAGGTAGAGCTGGATGCGGGTAAAACCATTGCGGCCGTAGCGGCCGAGAAGGGCGTCGCCGTCCAAACGCTTATTGACCTGCAGGTAAAGGATCAGAAGACGAAGCTGGCTGCGGAGTTAGCGGCGGGCACAATCACGCAGGAGCAGTATGATACGAAGCTTGCTGCAGCCGTTGAGCATGCGACGAAACATGTGAACGGAGAGCTGCCGACACGAGGCGGCGGCAAAGGGCCGCGCGGCGATCGCCAAGGCAGCGGTGTTTCCAAGGAGCAAACGGGCACTGGCACCGATGCAGCCGAAGGATCAGCCGTGTAAGCTGTAGAAGGCGCGGCATATTAGCGAAGCTAAATGAAAATGGAGCAGTCTTTTCGGTCATAGACCGGGGACTGCTCCTTTTTTGCGCTCTCTCTGGCTCTCCGCTTAAATTGCCCTGCCCAGCAGCAGCTCCAGCTCCTGCGGCGGAAGGGGCTTGCTGAATAAATAGCCCTGAAGTTCGTCGCATTGCAAATCGGTGCAAAATTTTGATTCTTCTGCCGTCTCCACGCCTTCTGCCACCACCTTCATGTTCATGCTGTGAACAAGCTCAATAATGGCTTTGACAATCGAAGATTTTTTATCGTCGCTGGTGATGCCTTGGATAAAGGAACGGTCAAGCTTAACGTCCGAGATGGGCAGGGGCTGCAGCTGATTCAAGGAGGAATATCCCGTGCCGAAATCATCGATCGATATTTGTATGCCGAGACCTCGAAGGAACTGGATCGTCTCGATCACCTGATTCCTATTCCTCATAAATACGCCCTCGGTAATTTCCAGGCTGACATATTGGGGATCCAGGTCCGTATCTTTTAATGCTTTAACGATCATTTCGCATAGATTTCCTTGATAGAAATGTCTGGCCGAGGATTAGATTCTGGGAATCCGTGACGGAGATCGTAAGATCCGTCGATTGATTCTCCAGCATCGACTGGAAAAATTGATTTTGCTGCTCCAGCTCCTGCTGCTTCGAAGATAGATTGCCGCGATTCAGAGCCTGCCATTTATCCCATGAATCTAGGATGCGGTCGACTTCGCTTGAAGACAGGCGCTGCGCATACAGGCTGACTTCCTTAAAGGAGCTTAAGCTATTCATGTAAATATTGAGCAGAAATGACACAAACAAAATGCCGATGGAAAAATTCTAGAAACGCAAGTAGCGTGCATAGGGCAAATGCTAAAGCAATCGTCCATTGCTTTTTATGCTGCGAAAATAGAGTGTTGCTCACCTGCGGCCTCCTGGTTGCTTATGTATTTTCCCTATCATTCGACAATATTATCTAAAATCCTCCTTTTGTAAGGAATCCATTTCCATTCATTCGACACATCTCTTTAGGAAAAATGGGTTCTGGTTTATCGCTTGAGCTAGGAAAAAATGTCATATTATTCACTATTCGTTCAAAATTATTGGATTGCTGGACATAAAATTGTTTGATATAGTTCTATTGTTGAACTATTTCACAATAGAATTAATTTATCGGTCGTAGGAATGTTTCATAACAGGGAGGACATCAGTGTGGATCGAGCATTATTAAAAGACATTATCGATCGCTACGAGGCGGCGAATTTTCTCGTTAACCGCCGGCTAAATGCGATGATCCGCGAGCTAATGCCGGATGATTTAACGGTTGATCAATTTTCTACATTGCGTTATTTACGGTCGAGGGAGAAATGCACGTCATCCGAGCTGGCGGACATTTTTTGCGTGGGAAAAAGCTCCATCACCGCAATCATTACGCGGCTGTTTGATAAGAACCTGATTGAGCGGCTGCCGGATGAAAAGGATCGCCGCGTCATTTATTTGGCCCTTACCCAAGAAGGTAAACAGGTTTGTGACCGCATGGAAGATAAAATCCATGTGCTGTTGGCCAAGTACATCGAACGTTTTCCGGAGCAGGAAGCGATGAAGTTTATCGAGACCTTCGAGAAGCTTGCGCAGGAAATGATGCAACCTTAGTTTGATATCATTGGAGGGAAGTTAGGGATGAGAACCGTACTGAAATGGAGATGGCTTGTTCTGGTGTTATGGCTTGTGGCTGCTATCGGCTTGATGCTCAGCGCACCGAACATGGAGGAGCTCGTACGAACGAAAGGGCAGATTAATGTGCCTGACGGCTATTCCTCGACCATTGCAAGCGAGCTGGAAGAAGCCATCGGCGGGAATGATGGTGCCGGCGCCAGCAGCGGGATGCCGACCGTACTTGTATTTCACAAGGAAGGCGGCTTGTCAGGCGCAGATTTAAAGGAAGTGAAGGGCGGTATCGACAAGCTGAAGAGCAATGCCGGGGACATCGGTGTTCTCTCCGTTACCACGCACTTTGATACCGAAGAGCTGAAGGAGCAGATGGTGTCCAAGGATGGAAGCACCATCCTGGCGCTCGTCAATGTCGAGGCTGGCGACCGTCAGCTCGTTGAGCTGAGAGACGGGCTTTACGAGGCGATATCGGATGTGGAGGTAGAGCATTATTATACCGGTAACTGGGTAATTTCCGAGGATGTCGTACAGAGCTCCCAGGAAGGGCTCAAAAAGACGGAGTTCATTACGCTGGGCTTCATTTTGGTCATCCTGTTTGTCGTATTCCGTTCGGCCGTCGCGCCGCTTGTACCGCTCGTTGCGGTGGGCTTTACTTACTTGATCTCACAATCGGTTATCGCGTACTTAGTCGAGTATTTTGACTTTCCGCTCTCGAATTTTACGCAAATATTTCTCGTTGCCGTATTATTTGGTATCGGCACGGATTATTGCATTTTGCTCATCAGCCGCTTTAAGGAAGAGCTTACGCATAGCGGAGGCGATAAGACGGAAGCGATTATTCAAACCTACCGCACGGCAGGCAGAACGGTATTGTTTTCCGGCTTGGCGGTGCTGGTCGGTTTTGCCGCGATCGGCTTCTCGACCTTCATGCTTTACCGCTCGGCGGTTGCGGTTGCAGTCGGCGTAGCGGTGCTGCTCATCGCATTATTCACGATTGTTCCGTTCTTTATGGCGGTGCTTGGCACGAAGCTGTTTTGGCCGGCAAAAGGCTCATTGGAGCATAAACCTAGCAAGCTGTGGGGAACAGTCGGCAAATTTTCATTGAAACGCCCCGTATGGGCGCTTATTATTTTGGCGGTCATCATCGTTCCTTTCCTGACTGCGTATAAAGGAACCATATCCTTTAACTCGCTGGATGAAATCGGCGATAAATATGATTCCGTCAAAGCTTTTAATATTATTTCAGACAGCTTCGGTCCTGGGGATTCGCTGCCTACCACCGTTATTGTCAAGACGGATACACCGATGGATACGCCGGAGGGGCTGGCGGCGCTCGAACAGGTTAGCCGCGAGCTTGCCAATACGGAGGGCGTCAAGGCTGTCCGCAGCGCTACCCGTCCTACGGGCGAGATCATGGAGCAATTTCTCGTGTCGGATCAGGTTACGACCCTAGAGGACGGACTTGGTCAAAGCGGCGAGGGCTTGGGGAAAATCGGTGAAGGACTCACCGAAGCCAGCAGCGCGCTAAGCGAAAATGCGCCTAAGCTGGATGAAGCGGCAGCTGGCGCCGGCCAGCTTGTAGACGGCACGAATGCGTTGAAAGCAGGTATCGTGGAGCTCGGCGCTGGCCTGAAGCAGATTCAGCAGGGAATGCTGGATGGATCAGCGGGTGCGGGCGAGCTGAGCGATGGCTTGAAGCAGGCGGAGGCAAGCGCGAAGCAGCTGGCCAATGCCAGCCGGCAATTGCTGGGCAGCTATGAGCAGCTGGGCGGCGGTCTTGGCCAGTTATCCGGCGCATACCGCGCGATTGCTTCCGAGCAAACGAAGCTGGCTGACGGCTTATCAGGCGCAAAACAAGGCTTGGCGAGTCTGCAGGACAGCCATCCAGAGCTGCAGGACGACGCGAATTACAAGGAATTGCTTAGCTCATTGGGGCAGCTGCAAGAGGGAGCAGCAGGTCTAAGCGGCCAATTGACGCAGCTGAATGAGCAGCTTACAGGCATCTCGGCGGGCATGACGCAAGCGAATGCAGGACTTCTGCAAGCGTCCGAGGGACAATCAGCCTTAGCGGCAGGACTTGGCAAGCTGGCTACGGGGCTTGCCGAGCTGCAAAGCGGCATCGCGCAAGCGGCAGCAGGCCAGGGCCAAATCGTATCGAAGCTGCCAAGCGTAACGCAAGGCTTCGACAAGCTCTCGGATGGGCAGAAGGAGCTGCAAGCCGGCTTTGCATCCTTAAACGGGCAGTTGGGCGAGCTTACGGACGGACTCGACCAAAGCGTGGACGGCTTAACGCAGGTAACGGATGGGCTGGCTTCTGCCGGCGGTTACCTGAACGGGCTTGCCGAAGCGCCAAATAAGCAAATGAGCGGCTGGTACATCCCGGAGGAAGCCATTGCGAATGAGGAGTTCCAGTCGGCGCTGAACGTTTATATGTCAGAGGACCGCCAAACGGCGAAATTTGATGTTGTCTTCAGCGGCAACCCTTACGCGCAGGAGACGATGGCTCAAATTGACAGTCTAGAAGCAGCGGTCATCCGTGCCATCCAGGGGACGGAATACAGCGGAGCCGAGGTGGCAGTCGGCGGCGTAACCAGCATGAATAACGATTTAAGCAATATTTCGAAGGCTGATTATTCACGTACCGTTATCCTCATGCTGATAGGGATTTCGATCATTCTGATCATTTTGTTCCGCTCCATTGTTATGCCCCTGTATATGGTCGCGTCGCTCCTCGTCACGTTCTACTCGTCGATGGCGATTGCGGAGGTCATATTCGTCAGGGTGCTTGGACAATCCGGCATTAGCTGGGCGGTGCCGTTCTTCGGCTTCGTAATGCTGGTCGCGCTCGGAATCGACTACAGTATCTTCTTAATGGACCGCTTCAAGGAATATCGTCATTTATCGCCGCAGGAAGCGATTCTGGAAGCGATGAAAAACATGGGTACTGTCATTATGTCGGCAGCCGTTATTCTAGGCGGGACATTCGCGGCGATGCTGCCTTCGGGCGTCATGTCGCTTCTGCAAATCGCGACGATCGTGCTTTGTGGCTTGTTCATGTATGCGCTGCTGATGCTTCCATTGTTTATCCCGGTCATGGTGCGTACGTTCGGACCTGCCAACTGGTGGCCGTTCATGGGACGCGAAAAGGGTGCCGAGCAATCAGGCAGCGTTCACGGCGGTCATGCGCTGAAGGGACATCAGGTATCGCATGATTCCTCTCACTAGCACTGATTAATAAAAAAAGATTACCGTTGGCCTCGATTGGGAGGCTTTGCGGTAATCTTTTTTCGTTTATATGCGTTGAACTTGGGTTATGCTGTCCGCTCTTTATCGACGCACGAGCTGCTCGTCGCCGGAAAGGAAAGCGTTAAGCTGCTGCTGCTGCTCGTTCAGCAGCCGCTGCAACTTTTCCGTCCGTTCCTTGCTGGCCGAGGCTTCCTGCTCGGCTCGCGTCACTAAGCGCAGCAGGTCGAAGGTTTCATGAGATAACCCTAGCTTGCGGCGTATTTTCTCATTCCGAAAGGATTCGGTCTCCGGGGAGCAGCGGCCGTCTTCGGCTGTTTCGCATCTCGTTTTATCGGGGAGAAGCAGCAAGGCCGAGCGGCCCTGCTCCGTAATCATAAACACCTTTTTGCCGCTATCCTCGTCTTTCATGGCAATAAACCCGCGCTCCTCCAGCATTTGGAGAGTCGGATATATGGAGCCTGCGCTCGGTACATAGAGACCGCCGGACTGCTCCTCCAATGCCTTCATCATCTGATAGCCGTGCATAGGCTCGCCGTTTAGCAGCTTCAGCAGCGCGAATTTCACGCCGCCCCGGCCAAAATAACGCTTGCCTGGGCCGCGGCGCTCATGGGCGCCGGCTTCTTCCGTTTTATGCCGTCGATGCTCTTCGGAGACATCGCTATTTTGATTAATCATGAATCGTCACCTCGGTCTTTATCATACGGTATACGGCAGTCCAGTCAACCCCTAATGGAGATATCCCGTTCTACAACGATCTCGGCTTTATCTCAGTGGGCATCATCTTGCTACTCTTATAGCATTGACAATGATTATTATTATTATTTACATATTATAAAATAAATGAGGTAAGCCGGCTAGGACCGGGTACCATCATATGATATAGCCGGGAACGGCGGGACTGATCGTATTTTTATATTGTTTTAACCTAGGCTTCAGAAAACCGCGATATACTCTGCTTAAATTTAGAAGAAATGATGTTCAAAAAAGGAGAGTGAGCGGGTCGATGAAACAATCCAAGGCGATGAAATGGCAGCTCGGGGCATGCGGAGCATTTGCTGTATTTTTGGTATTCGGCTCCATACAGAACAGCCAGGCTTTCCAGCAGGCGAATGCGCTGAAAGCGGGGGATAGCTCTGACCAAACGATAGAGCAGCAGCTTGAAGAGGAAGACAGCGTGGTGGACGGCTGGGCGCAGCAGAGAACTAACGGCCGGTCGGAGCGTTACGGCGAAGCGGAAGGAAACGGGGGCTGGGAGACCGCTCCCGAGCCGGATAGCGATTCGGGGTCAGCAAGCGGCGGCCTGCGGTCCCAGACGGGACGGTCATAGGATGAATAACCGGATATCCGTTCATTTTCGCGCGATGAATACAGACATTGAGGCACAGCTTATCCAGCAGCGGAATCCGCATTCGGATTCCGCAAAGGAAACACGGGATGAGGCAGGCGAATACGCGGCTTTGGTAAAAGAGTGGTTTGAGGATATGGAAACCCGGCTCAGCCGGTTTAACGCAAGCAGCGAGCTGAACAGGCTAAACCGGGCTGCGGGAAGCTGGATGCTCGTTTCGGATATTTTATTTCAGCTGCTGGCCGAAGCTGAAGCCTATCGGCTGCGTACAGATGGCCTATTTAACATTAATGTTTTGGCGGCGCTGCAAGCGGCAGGGTATGACCGTTCTTTTGAGCATGCCGGGCAGTTTAAACCAACCACCCCCTTCCAAGGAGCGATCGTGAGGCCGGATGAGCCGTACATGGAAATGGATGCACGGATGAAAGCAGTGAGGCTAAGAAGCGGCGTGCAGCTTGATCTCGGAGGGATTGCAAAGAGCTGGTCTGTCCGGAAGCTGTCGGATTGGCTGCGGCGTAGAAAGGGCATAGGAAGAGGATTGATTAACGCGGGCGGCGATGCGATGGTATGGGATGACCGAGCGGATGGCGTCCCCGCAGAGCTGCGCATTCAAAATCCATGGGATGCGGCCTGCAGCGATGAGGCTATTCAGCTGTACAATGGCGGAGTGGCGACCTCCAACACGCTTGGACGAAGCTGGGGAACGCCGCAGGGAAAATACCATCATCTTATAGATCCCCGTGGAATGAGGCCGAGCGGCAGCGATGTTGTCCAGTGCACGATTTCGGGACCGGATGTTACGGCATGCGAGGTGTGGGCGAAAGTCGTATGCATTGCCGGACTAGAACGGGGGGCGGCCATGCTTGCCGAGCATGCTCCTTCTTACGAGAGCTGCATCTATATGTCGGACGGGTCGCTCCACAGGCTTCAGGCAGCGATTCCCCCACAGAGGAATGGGAGGAGAATGAAATGACGGATTGGATTATTGGACTGCCGACTTGGCAGCTTACACGAATTTTAGGCATTGCCGCTTATTTGCTTCTTTTTGCCGGAATGGCTTTTGGCATCCTTTACGGTTATCCGTTTGTAAAAGGCAAAAGAAAACCAGCCTTCTACAAGACGCATATGCGCTTGACGAACGGCGGGTCGCTGCTGGCTTTGCTGCACGCCGCGGTGCTTGTCATTGATACGTATACGCCGTTTGAGTGGAAGGAGATCCTCGTACCGTTTATGGCTCACGGGCATCCCGTGCTTTATGGAATGGGCACCCTTTCGCTTTATGGCTTGATTCTGTTGCTGCTTACCTCGGATTTTCGCCAAAAGCTTTCGAAAGGCGTGTGGTTAACGATTCATTTGCTGGCTTATCCCATCTTTATGATGGCCATGGCGCATGGGTTCTTTGCCGGAACGGACTCGCAGCTTCCGGCGATCAAATGGATGTACGGCGCTACGTTTGCCATTACGCTGATGCTCCTCGGAGGAAGAGCGCTGATCAGAAAGCCGGTACGCCGCATGGCTGCATGAAATAAGCGCTAAATCCAGCTTAGGCGGCATGCAGGATATATTCGGCAAAAAACAAGGACGAAACTGTACCGTTTGGGGAGCTTAAAGCCGATATACAAAGTAATGGCAATTTACCTTTACTTGTATCGGGGGGATTTGATGAAGCGCAGTCTGTTTTACAAAGCACTGTACCCGCTTTCATTGATCATCATGATCTCTTTCATAGGCGGCTGCACGAATAATCGCGGCCAAACGGAGGAAACCGAGCAGACACCTGCTCCTGCTAAAGTGATTCTAAAGGTCGTCCAAAGCTTAATGTCGCCGAAGCGCACAGCGGAGCTCGAGCGATTGATCGAACAATTCGAAGCGGATAATCCGGGTATAGCAATCGAGCTTATTTCACCTAACTACGATACGGCGGATGCTGACATTCTGACGATGCTGGAGCAAAACCAAGAGGTAGACATCGTGGAAGTACGCGATATTACGGCACATGCTATGGCGGAAAAGGGATTGCTGATGAGCTTGGAAAAGTACATATCAGGCTGGAGCAATTACATGCTGCTCAGCGAAAATGCGAGGCTTATGGCGAGAGCCGTGGCTGATATTACCTATTATATCCCGAGCAGCCTATATCAGGTACAGCTCTATTACCGCAAGGATTGGTTTGATGCCAAAGCGCTTCAAGTGCCGGAAACATGGGAACAGCTTTTCTTTGTCAGCAAGCAGCTGACGAAGCCGGAGATCGAACAGTACGGCTATGCCTTTCGCGGCGGAAGAGGTGCGGCCAACCCTTTATCGGCCATCATTCAGGATTATAACGGGAATAACGTAAATGCTGACGATTCGATGTTTAATTTGGACGGGTCGACTATTTTCGAAGGCGAACGCGCAGCGGAGGCGCTTGAGTTATACCGTAAAATCTACGTCGAGACTTCGCATCCCGCATCCATCGATTGGGGCTTCCATGAACAGGTACAAGCGTTTACGGACGGCAAAGCGGCCATTCTGATCCAAGATACGGACGTGATTCCTTCCATTCAGGACAAGCTTAGCCGGAACCATTGGGCTACGGCTCCCCTGCCTGCCGGACCGGAGGGCGTATCGCATTTCAATGTAGGCGCGGCTGGCTGGGGGATTGCCCTGCAATCCAAGCATAAGAATGAGGCATGGGCATTCATTTCTTATCTTTCGTCGCTTGAGCGTAACCGGGACTTTGCGGATGCAGCGGGAGTCATCTCTATTTATAGCGATGCTTTAGATGAGGAGAAGTATTCTACGGGCACTTATGCCCCGTATAAGCTGATGGCAAACGACCCGATTCGTTATCAAGGCGTTAAGCGGCCGACTCACTATACGAATTATGGCGTGTATTTTGAAGAGGCTGCCGTGATCGGACGGAAATATTTGCAGGACACCGTTTCGACAGAGTCGATATTGGATCACTTTAATGATTTTTGGCTGAAGCAAAAAGAGCTGGAAGGCGATTGAACAAATAGAGCTGCCGCCGAGCGCGAAGAAACGCGTGCCTCGCGGCAGCTCTGTTTGTTTTTGGCGTGCGGTGCGGGCAATGTCTTGATCGTATGAAGCTAGTACGACGGGGCAACCTGATAAGAATAACGACCCGTCTTGACCTGGATGCATCGCCGCATATACGATGATAGCATTCCATTAGCAATAGACGCTGGGAAGCGATAGCATGTTAGCAAGGCAAGGAGGAACAAGAATGAAACAGCTGTTAGTCGTATTTACCGGAGGAACCATTGGCAGCAAAAAACAAGGAGAGGGCATCGATGTCGACGGCGCAGGCTCTTATTCCCTTATTGATGATTACAGCCATAGCGCGCGCAAACGCAATGACGTAACGCTTCATGCGATACAGCCGCTAAACCTTTTAAGCGAAAATTTGACGACAAACGACTGGGTCGCGCTTGCGCGGGCTATTCGCGGCTTGGATCTGACTCTGTACGACGGTCTCGTCGTTACGCACGGCTCGGACACTTTAGCGTATAGCGCAGCCATGATCAGCTATTTATTTGCGGGCACGCGGATACCGATCGTGATGACCGCGAGCAATTACCCGCTGGCTGACAAGCGGAGCAACGGGCGCCGCAATTTTGCGAGTGCGATCGATTTTGCAGCGGGCGAGCAGCTTCCTGGCGTATTTGTGGTGTACGAGGATGACAAAGGGGACATGCTTGTTTATCTCGGAACCCGGATTACGCAAGCCGTATCCTTCACGGACCAGTTTGGCAGTCCTTATGGCTTACCCTACGGAAAAATAGCGGATAGCGTATTCGGCTGGCTTCCGCATGATCGTAATCCGAAGCCGGAGACGCTGAGGCTCGCAGCGCCGAAAACGGCATTGAACTGGGAAGCGGACTCGCTGCGTCTGGATTCCGGCATCGTTTATATTAGGCCTTATCCGGGCCTGGAATATACCTATTATGATTTTACGTCGAACCGGCCCAAGGCGGTGCTTCATGATCTTCATCATTCCGGTACGGCCTGCGCGGTCGAACAGGGGCCGTACTCACTCCCGCAGTTCATCGCACGCTGCAAGGAGCTCGGCATAGACTTCTACATATGTCCGATTAGGGACCGTTCGGATGCGCTGTATTCCTCCTCCCTTCGTCTGATTGAAGCAGGGGCGATTGTTATAGAGAAGCTTTCCGTTGAAGCTGCCGTGACGAAGCTGATGCTCGCTTACGGCATGCATGAGGATTCCGCCGAGGCAAGAGCGTTTGCAACGGAGAGCGCTTTGTATTTTGAACGCAACGAGGTGTAAAATGATTATTGAGAAGCTTTTGCTAATGACGGCCAGCTCAGCAGCCATTCAACCATTTTACAGCGAAGTACTGGGCCTCCCGGTTATTCGCTCGGAGCAGGGAAGCTTTACGGTTCAGGCAGGCTGGAGCGAGCTGACGTTCCGGGAGATGGACCCGCAGCCGGCCGAGGAGCATTATTACCACTTTGCTTTTACGATTCCGGAGAACAGGCTTCCCGAGGCGAAAAAGTGGATCGAAGCGCTGGTGCCGATCGGCACGGAGGCTGGCCAGGATGTGTCCTACAGCGAGTCATGGAATTCGCATTCGGTTTATTTTGAAGACCCGGCGGGTAATATACTGGAGCTAATCGCGCGTCATACGATGGACAACGCTGCCGCTCATCCCTTTGACCCGCAGCAGGACATCCTGTGCATCAGCGAGATTGGCGTGCCGACCAGCAGCGTTCCGGCGGCCGTAGACCAATTTGAGAGTCTTGGTCTCATGACGTATAAGACGCGCAACGACAGCTTTAACCCGATCGGCGATGACAACGGGTTGCTGATGGTGGTCGAAATCGGCAGGCGCTGGCATTTCACGGATAAAACCGCCGAAAGCTTCCCGGTACGTGTAACCATACGCGGTATAGGGGAATTATATCTGCGCGAAAATGAACAAGGTTTGTCGATTGAAAATATAAATTAGAGGAGTATGAGCAATTATGGGAGAGGCATTGAAGGTTGGAGACCAGGTTCCGAATTTTAAGCTTCAGGCATCAAACGGCAAGGATGTGGAGCTAGCTGATTTTGCGGGCAAAAAGCTCGTTATTTATTTTTATCCGCGCGACATGACGCCGGGCTGCACAACGGAATCCTGTGATTTCCGTGATTTTAACGGGCAATTCGCAACGAACAATACGGAAGTGATCGGAATCAGCCCCGATGATTTGGCTTCCCATGAGCAATTCGTGGATAAGCATGAGCTGCCATTTCTATTGCTTTCGGACACGGAGCATACGGTTTCAGAGCTGTTCGGCGTATGGAAGCTGCGGAGCTGGAACGGCGAGGAGTTTATGGGGATTGAGCGCTCTACCTTCTTGCTTGATGAACAAGGCAGGCTGATCAAGGAATGGCGCAGCGTAAGCGTAGACGGCCATGTGAATGAAGTGCTTGAGGCGGTTAAAAACAGCTAACTGCTCTACTGGCTTGAAATAGTAAAGGCTCGCCTTGAAGCAGCTGGTTGCGCTTCAAGGCGAGCCTTCTATTTTTTATTTTTTCTTCCAAGTTGGCAATTGGCTGACGTAGCTGTCGGATAGATTGAGCAGCTCCAGCGCGCGCTGGTACTCATCCTCCGTAGCTTCCTGTTCCGTGATGCCGTCACCGGCCAAGGAATAGTGCTTGCCGTCCTCATAGCCGCTTCCCGACATAAACAGCTCCTTGCTGCTTAAGAATGAGCCGGTCGGGAGATAATAACGCTGCGGCAGCACATTGTACGTTTGGTTGAACAAGTCTTGGCCGAAGTGGATATGATCGTCCAAGGAAATGCCGAGCATATTCGCGATCGTTGGCAAAATATCGACTTGGCCGCCTAGCTGATCGAAAACTTTCCCTTCGGTAACGCCTGTCGATGCCACCACGAGCGGAATGTTGATCATATCGGTATAGCCGTATTCATGGCCGTAAATCTCAGCCATCAGCTCTTTGTCATCTCGGTCAAGCGAATAAACCGGAAGGCCGAGATGATCGCCGTAAAGCAGGATTAAGCTGTCATCCCAAATGCCGCGTTCCTTCAGATCGGCAATAAACTCGCCAAGCGCGAAGTCGGCATAGTTTTGCGCACGGATATAATCGCCGACAAAGGTTCCTTCATAACGCTCGGGAAGCGTCATTTTGTATTTATCTTCCGGGATCGTAAACGGATGATGTGATGTCATCGAAATCACATGCGAGTAAAACGGCTTGCCGTTTTGGCTCATGCGATCCATTTCCGCCGCTGTTTTTTTGTATAGCTGCTCATCGGAAGCGCCAAAGAATACGGTATCCTCCGTACCGAAGAACTTTGCATCGTAATAACGGTCAAAGCCGAGCGCTTTATAAAGCTCGCCGCGGTTCCAGAATTCAACGACATTCGTATGGAACGTTGAGGTGTCATAGCCATTGGCCTTCAGCATTTTCGGTAAGCTCGGAAGCTCCTTATCGGCATAAATCATCGTTGCCGCGCCGCGAGGCGGAATGTAGTAAGAAGTATTGACAACAAACTCGGCATCGGATGTATTGCCTTGGCCGACCTGTTGATAGAAATGTTTAAAATAATAGTTTTCGTTAGCAAGCTTATTGATGTTCGGCGTAATTTCTTGACCGTCAATTTTCAGGTTGACGAGGAAATTTTGGAACGATTCCATCTGGATGATTATGACGTTTTTGCCGGATGCCGTCTTCCAAAGCTGCGGCGCGGCAGGCGTTTCTATTTTTTTGACGGTATTGATTTTGTCTTGCGTAATATGGTTTGGATCAACGTACTCAATGTCTTTATTGGAGAAAATCATATAGGCCTCATAATTGAGAATACCCATTTGCTCCGCTTTGACAATTTCATTCATGCTGGCGCGGTTTGGCAGGATATTGAACAAGCAAAGCGCGATTGAAATGCTAAATAAGGCAACGACAAGCCGTTTGTTTTCCTTACGGGAGCTCGCCTGCTTCCAGTTTAGCGCCTTCTTTGGGCGGAATAACACGACAGCCATAACGATTATATCGATAAAGATCAGCAAGTAGTAAGGATCCATGAGCGAGAACACGCTATTTTTCACTGCAGTGACTTGATTGACCTGTTCGAGCGCGAGATAGGTTACGATAACGCCGTAATACTTGTAATACATAATGACAGCGAATAAGATAAGGGTCATCACTAGATTCGCTATCAAATAATAGACAAGCTTGCGCTTGGAAGCGAACCATTCAATAAGACAGTACACAATTAGCACAAACGGAATTTCTTTTAAAATCGTAGTCCATGAAAACCCATCCTCGAAAATAACCATCCACGCCAGATAGCTTTTAAGCAGCATGATGAACGAGAAGAAAAGAATGGGACGAGTGCTTAATAATCGTTTTGGTGTTAGGAATGTCATATAACCGCCTACCTTTCACAGCAAAAACAGGCCGTCTCTCAGAGGCAGCCAGCCCGCTTATAGTAATATATATGCGTTCGGTAAATTCTTATCCATTATGCTCCTAATTATAGTCGAATGTCAAAAGGCAAAAGGCTCCTCCATGCCCAAGCATAATCTTGATAAGTAAAGAAATAATAAAGGTTTTTTTGTTTATTCCAGAAGGTAACATCTGTTTCAAACGATTAGATTGAAACATTACAGTGGTTTTAGTAGTCTATTAATGAGAGACAATTGGACAAACTATGAATAGAAGTATATTTACATGAAATATATGTAAAATATTTACTGGAGGTTAATCATGAAAAAAAGAAGTAGTAGGCTGTTGTTGTTCGTTATGGTATGCGCGGCAATGGTCATTGGTTACTCTATTTACAATAAAGAAGAGACGACTACGATTCCGCCTAAACAGGTGGCTGCCGCTGACGGGGCCGCAGATAACGGCGGTGAGATTGCTGGAAGCGCGGACTCGAATCCGGATGAGAATGCAGTCAACGATACGCCTGCTGCGACAGAAGAACCGGAATCCGCCGGTGGGGCAGATGAAGGCAATGACGGGTCACAGACAGCGAAGCCGAACGAAGGGGCTGGCGGCGGTCAAGAAGAGAAAACGGAGGATGGACTAGCCGTTATTGCAAAACCTGCGGATATCGCCGTGCTCGTCAATAAGCAGCGCAAGCTGCCGGAGGAATATAATCCAACGGATTTAGTGTATCCGGATGTTCGGTTTATTTTTGCGGAGAAGGTAGAAAAGCGCAAGCTGCGCCAGGAAGCGGCTTCGGCGCTCGAGAAACTGTTTGCAGCGGCCGAGGTGGACAATATCCAATTGGCTGGGGTTTCGGCCTATCGCTCGCACAGCACGCAGAAGACGCTGTTTGATCGGTACGTAAAGAGAGACGGCATTGAAAAGGCGAGAACGTACAGCGCATTTCCGGGAACGAGCGAGCATGAAACCGGCCTCGCGATCGATGTTTCCGGCAGCGACGGCAAATGCGCGGCAGCCGATTGCTTTGCGGATACGAAGGAAGCATTATGGCTCGCGAAGCATGCACATGAGCATGGATTTATTATTCGGTATTTGAAGGGCAAGGAAGAGATCACCGGCTATCAATATGAACCATGGCATTTGCGCTATGTAGGCGTAGACCTTGCCGCGGAGCTTGCCGAAAGCGGTGAGTCGCTTGAAGAGTATTATGACGCGGTGCCTGTCACGCAATAAAGACAATAGCGCAAGCCGTACCTGTGTCAGCCAAAACATTTGCGGTGCTTTGGCCCAGGGAGCTTGCGCTGTTTTTTCTACTTGTGAAGTAAAACGTTAAATCTTTGGTTCAAACGTTTTGCAATCTGTTTCTTCGGAGTGGCTTGCTTGTTTGCCGCGGTTGCTGACTACATAAATAGATGAGGCGCTGCAATGATTGCCTGCCGCCCAGAACTTGCATGAGTTCACTTCGCATAGTACATCCTTAGCCATGGACCATTCACCCCCCTCAGCTATAGGATTGACAAACGATATATCGTTTTATACCCGGAAAGGATGGATAGATATGGGAAATAAAATTTATTTCAATCATGATGCCGGCGTAGACGACCTGGTATCCCTGTTTCTTTTGCTGCAAATGAAAGAGGTTGAGCTGCTTGGGGTATCCGTGATTCCGGCAGACGGTTATTTGGAGCCCGGCATCAAGGCGAGCTGCAAAATTATCGACCGCTTCGGCGACCCGGCCAAGACGAAGTCGATTGAGGTGGCAAGGTCGAATTCACGCGGCGTGAACCCTTTCCCCGCTGAATGGCGGATGCATACGTTTTTTGTGGATGCGCTCCCGATCCTGAACGAATCCGGGTTTATTTCAACGGGAGTCGCCGAACAGCCTGCCCACCAGCACATGGTGGATCAGCTGCGCCGCTCCGAAGAGAAGGTAACTTTGCTGTTCACGGGCCCGCTTACCGATCTCGCGCGGGCATTGGAGGAAGCGCCGGATATCGAAGAGAAGATCGAGAAGCTCGTATGGATGGGCGGCACGTTTAATGAGAAGGGGAACGTCCAGGAGCCCGAGCATGACGGAACCGCGGAATGGAACGCCTTCTGGGATCCTGAAGCCGTACACCGCGTATGGGCTAGCCGGATTCCGATCGTGCTCGTCGCTTTGGAGAGCACGAACAAGGTTCCGCTTACGATGGAGGTCCGCAATCGCTGGGCATCGCTGCGGAAGCACGAGGGACTTGATTTTGTAGGCCAATGCTACGCCGCCTGTCCGCCGCTCGTTTATATGGAGACCAATTCGACGTATTATTTGTGGGATGTGCTGACGACGGCGATCTTAGGCAACCCGGGGTTGGCAGCGGTCAAAACAGTCAACAGCGGCGTGATCAAGAACGGGCCGAGCCAAGGCCGCTTGGTAGAACGCGCGGACGGGCGCCCGGTCAGCCTCGTATATGACGTTGATCCTGTCCGCTTCTTCGATTATATTACCGAGCTGTCTGCGGGCGCGGTCAGCACGATTAGAGAACGGGACTAACTTTAATTAAAAAAAAAGCGCAGCGGGGAGTGAGTGATGCTCATCTCTGCTGCGCTTTTTTCAAATATAAGAAAGTATAACGTTAACCTTATACGATACTTATATTTCACCGCGGAACGAGCTTTTGCCGCCAAGGGCGGCATCAGCCGGTTGCGCCTGTTAATCCATCTCGTAAATCGAGCCCGACTTGCTGGCATAGAGCTCGGCGTATACTTTCTCGGCATAGGTGTCGGTCATACCCGAGATATAATCGGCGACAAACCGGGGCCAGCTCCATTTGCTCTTATGAAGCTCGTAATTTTCAATCCAGTCGGGCGGAATGATGAGGCGGCCGTATTCGGGAACCTTGAAGCTGTCCCACAGCCTGCGGATCATGATCTCGCTGCGCATCTGCAGCCGCTGTACGCGGAAGTCCTTAATGAGCGTTACCCATGCGAGCTTCTTCAATATTTCCATCGTCCGCAGCAAATCGATATCCTGCTGCCCATTGTTAACGAAGGTGACCTTCTTCCAGCCGCGCGAGGTATCGTCAATGATGCCGACCTTGCTGGCGAAAAGGCTTACCCATCTTGCCTTCATCTCCCGCCGGGTGCGCGAGGCTTCGCGCTCGCAGCTGACGTAGAGCTCCTGCCACTGCTCGAAATAGGAGACGAGCACACGCTTGACCATGGCGGGAATGTCCACCTCTCCCCAGCCGATGCCCGTATTGCCTTTATCCTCGACAATTTCCTGAACGACATGGTCGATGAGCCTGCTGTCTTCGAAGAAGGTGCGGTTCATTTGGATTTTGCCGGCACGGATGCCATCCTCGATATCATGCGTGGAATAAGCGATATCATCACACAGATCCATAAGCTGGGCTTCCAGCGTGGAGCAGCCGATCGGAATTTTCCATGAGCGGCGCAGCTGCTCGATTTCACCCCACTCGGTGCCGTACACACCCTTTAGACGGTCGGGCTCGCCAAGGCTGAACGGGTATTTATTAACCGCGAGCAAGACAGCAGCAGTCAAATCGAGGCCGCTTCCGCTACCGGCGCGTTTCTCCAAAAACATCAAAATACGAAAGTTTTGCGCATTCCCCTCGTAAGGAATGCCGTACTCCTCCATGAGCACATGATTGAGCACCTCTTCGCCTTTATGGCCAAACGGCGGATGTCCGAGATCATGCGCGAGCGCCGCAATTTCAACGACGGCTGGATCCAATACAAGGCCGGGATGCTCCTTGCGGGAGAGAAATTCATATTGCTTGCCCAGTCTGCGGGCAACCTCGCGCGCGATCTGGGAAACCTCGAGCGAGTGGGTCAGCCTTGTTCTGTAATAATCGCCCGTGCCTGCGCCAAATACCTGCGATTTGCCCTGCAGGCGGCGAAACGCGGGGGATTGGATTAGCCTTGCATAATCTCTTTCGTATTCGTCCCGCTCCTCGCTAAAGGTGCCAAGGGATTTCTCGTCCAATCTAAATTTACGTATATCCATCGTTGTTCCTCCAGTGCCAGCGCTGCGGTTCATCTAAAAAAATCAGAGCCAATCGTTCCCGGCTTATAATTAACTTATATTTTGGCGCATTTCATGTGAATGGGATATTAATGAAGCAATAGGTTGTTCTGCTTGAATTGTAGCATATAATCAGGCTTGAACATACTTCGTGCTTGGAGTATGATCGCATTAGCTTTTACATTAGACTGAGGTGTTTATTATACGAACGGCTATCATGCAAAACGCATATGCAATTATTATGCTGCTGAACATCTTTTTGGCGATTACCGTCATCTTTCTTGAGCGGCGCAACGCAAGCACGACATGGGCTTGGTTAATGGTTCTATTCTTCATCCCCGTTATCGGGTTTGTCTTGTATTTGATCTTGGGGCAGAAGGTTCGCAAAAGAAAGCTGTATAAGCTGCTCGGCGACAGCCAGCGCATTATCGAGCATACCATCGAGAGACAGATGCGGCAGCTGCGCGACGGCGAAATCGCTTATCGCGATCCGGCCATGCAAAGCTATCAGGATATGATCTATATGAACTTAAAAACCAGCTACGCGCTGTTCACGAGCAATAATACGGTAGAAATCTATACCGAGGGCAATGCGAAATTTGACGCTTTGCTGAAGGATATAGAGGGAGCGCAGCACCATATCCATCTGGTGTATTATATCGTCCGAGACGATAAGCTGGGCAGAAGGCTGGTAAAGGCCCTGGCTGCAAAGGCAGCTGAGGGCGTCGAGGTAAAGTTTCTGTATGACCATATTGGAAGCTCGGGCTTGCCCAAGCGGTATTTTCATGATTTGCTGGCGGCTGGCGGCCAGGAAGCGGCCTTTTTTCCATCGCGGATTCCTTATTTGAATTTAAAGATTAATTATCGCAATCATCGCAAGCTCGTTATTATAGACGGGCAGGTTGGCTATATCGGCGGTTTCAATATCGGTGACGAATATTTGGGCCTGAACGAGCATTTCGGCGAGTGGAGAGATACCCATCTGAGAGTCAAGGGCAACGCCGTGCTGCAAATGCAGGCACAGTTTCTAATGGATTGGAATCTGGCTGCTTCGGGCAAGATTTTGTTGAACGATTTGTATTTCCCCATCATGAGCAATGATGCGGGTTCGATCGGAATGCAGCTGGTAGCTAGCGGGCCGGACACGGAGTACCAACAAATTAAGGATGCGTATATAAAAATGATTTATGCGGCCAAAAAGACAATTTGTTTGCAAACGCCGTATTTTGTACCGGATGAAAGCCTGATGACGGCTCTGAAAATCGCATCTTTATCCGGTGTCGACGTTCGGATCATGCTGCCGAGCATGCCGGATCATTTTTTCGTGTATTGGGCGACGCATTCTTATTTGGGAGAGCTTCTTAACAACGGGGTCAAATGCTATATGTTCGAGAAAGGCTTCCTCCATGCGAAGACGCTTGTCATTGACGGCCAGGTCGCTTCGGTTGGCACGGCGAATCTCGACATCCGCAGCTTTAAGCTGAATTTTGAGATGAATGCGTTTATCTATGATACGCAGACATCGGCTAAGCTGCAACGCATTTTTGAGGATGATATGAAAAATAGTACGGAGATGACGCTTGAAATTTATTCGGAGCGGCCGATGATGAACCGGTTCAAAGAATCGATTTCCCGGTTATTGAGTCCCATCCTATAGACGCACGTAAGAAGGGCTTCTGCTTATCTATGATAACCAGAAGCCCTTCACGTGCTCGGTAGAAAACTATTCAATTTATTCTAACGCTCCATTCCGCTGCTTGCCCTGTTTCTTCTTTATCCTTTCGAATTTGTTACAAACCTTATCGACTTCGATCCTAGCTTTAATGACCTCGATCAACTTCCTTTCGATTTGTTTCAAATCCTTCTTTTCCGTAAGTACCTGTTATTCCTAGTGGCTGTTTACATGTCTTTCACTATTGTCCCCGCATGTCCTTAAGTCTGATCGGTACTCCTTTCCGAGTTAATGAGACATGCTTCGCTAACTTACTCCAATGGACTATCCCCTTTCCTTTAATATAGGCTTAGTATACATCATTGTTTGAATTTTGTAAATATTCAGTTTATTTATTTCGACAAAAAAAATGATATTTATTTCATAGAGTAGTAGGACGGCCAATATAAGGCATGGTTGACCGTTTGCCTTCATGAATTTATACTTAGTCTAAAGTCATTAAAAAGGGATGATGTTTTCGTGAACAAAATCAACTTAACGATACAGCGCAAAGAGATATTGGAAGTCGTTCAGCATGCGCCGGACCATCCAACGGCTGCGGATGTCATTGAGCGTCTTCGCGGCAAAGGCTTTAACTTCGCCTACGGCACGGTGTACAATTCCTTGCGGTATTTGACGGACGCGGGATTGATTCGGGAGCTGAAGCTGGGCGAGGCGGTTAGCCGTTACGATGCCCGTACGGACGAGCACCAACATATTGTATGCACCGTGTGCGGGCGAGTAGACGAGGTGCTTACGGAGCTGCCAAACGAGTGGCTGCAGAAGGTAGCGGCGGAAACGAAATATAGAATCGAGCATGCACAGGTTGTCATAGAAGGGGTGTGCGAGGAATGCGCGACGAAACAATCATAACGGACAATGCCTCGTTGAATAGGGGCGGTGCGGAAAGCTTTTCAGAAGAGGAGCTGCTGCAAAACGGAATGTTATGCTCAATTACGCAGCGGGTGATGATCATCAGTCCGATGCCGGAACGGGTAAAAAGCTTGCTCGTCGCATTGTCATCCGAATGCTTTGATGTTTTTTCGCTGCATGATTTTAATAAAAGCATGCTTCAAAGCCTGCAGCCGGAGCTGCTTGTTTTCGATGCCATACCCGTCGTACACGCTTCTACAGGCCAAACGCTGCAAGCCGGCGCTGACTTGCTGGAGTCTGCCGACCTTCATGCGGTTCCTGTCTTGATCCTGCTGGACCAGAAATCATTCGACAGCCGCGGAACGTTTGCTCTCGGCGCAGCCGAACTGCTGGTTTGGCCTGCTAAGCCGGAGCAAGCTATAAAACAAATCAACCGCATGCTCTTGAACCGGCCGGCAGCTGGAGTAAAGGCGGTGGATGAGGACATTCGAACCTTTAAGGATATTACGGTCGACCTTAAAAAAATGACCGTTGACCGGGCAGGCCAGCGTGTCGAGCTCACCAAAACGGAATATGATTTGCTGCTGCATTTTATATCGTCCGACGGCTCCGTGCTATCGCGCGAGTCGCTGCTTGATACGGTGTGGGGCTTGCATTTCTACGGCGGCAGCAATTTGGTTGATGCCCATATTAAGAGCTTGCGCAAAAAATTAAAGGATAGCGCGGTTTCTCCTAAATATATTGTCACGGTGCGTGGCGCAGGCTACCGGATAGCGGATATCCGCGATTAGCGCGCGCTGCGCTTTCCTTTTAGGCATGACATGCCAGGAGGCAGCTGCTTTTTCATGAGATGTTCATCTTTCGTTCATCATGCGTTCATGACAGCTATTCGGCTATCCGTTAAGATTGGTTTAAGGATTTAGATCAAGTCTAAATATACAAACCAATCGAAGAGGTGCTATCATGGACAACTACATGACAACGAATCAAGGAACGCCTGTTGGCGATAATCAGAACTCTCGAACTGCCGGAGTGCGGGGGCCTGCGCTATTGGAGGACTACCATCTGTTAGAGAAGCTTGCGCATTTTGACCGGGAACGGATTCCGGAGCGTGTCGTGCATGCGCGCGGAGCTGGCGCACATGGTGTATTCCGTACGGAGGTCAGCATGAAAGAGCATACGAAGGCTCATTTTATGCAGGCAGCAGGTGAAGAGACGCCGGTATTCGTCCGTTTCTCCACGGTTATCAACGGAACGGGCTCGCCGGAAACGGCACGAGATCCGCGCGGATTCGCGGTGAAGTTCTATACGCAGGAAGGAAATTACGATATTGTCGGCAACCATTTGCCCGTATTTTTCATCCGCGACGCCATGAAGTTTCCGGACATGGTCCATTCCCTGAAGCCGGCACCGCATACGAATCTTCAAGACCCGGCGCGTTACTGGGATTTCATGACGCTATCGCCGGAATCCACGCATATGCTGACTTGGCTGTTCTCGGATGACGGAACACCCGCGACTTACCGCGAGATGGACGGCTTCGGCGTTCATGCCTTTAAGTGGATCAATGATGCAGGCAAACCGACTTACGTGAAATACCATTGGAAATCGCTGCAAGGCGTACGGAACTTCACGGCAGCCGAAGCGAGCGACATGCAGGGCAAAGATTTCAATCATGCGACTCGCGATTTGCATGATGCCATCGAGCTCGGGCAATTCCCGGAATGGGAGCTTCATGTGCAGCTTATGCCGATAGAGCATATGGAGAGGTATGCGTTTGATCCGCTCGATCCGACTAAGGTATGGCCGGAGGATATGTATCCGCTGCAAAAAGTCGGCACGATGACGTTGAACCGCAATCCCGTTAACTATTTCGCGGAGGTGGAGCAGTCGGCCTTCTCGCCAAGCGCTTTGGTTCCGGGCATCGAGCCGTCGGAGGACAAGCTGCTGCAGGGACGATTGTTCTCATACCCGGATGCGCAGCGGTACCGCCTTGGCGCGAACTACCTGCACATTCCCGTAAATTGTCCGTATGCGCCCGTACGCAACCATCAACGCGACGGCGCGATGACGATGCAGGCTAATCCTTCTTCAGTAAACTATGAGCCGAACAGCTCCTCGGAAAGCCCGAGGGAAGCGGCGTCATACGCCGATTCCTATGCACCGCTTCAAGGTGCTGTGGGCCGCCAAAAGATCGAAAAAACCGATGATTTCACGCAGGCGGGCGAGCGCTTCCGCTCCCTGTCTGAGCAGCAGCAGGCAAATTTGATTGCCAATGTGACTGGTGAGCTGGAGCAGACGAACGACGATATTCGTCTCCGCGCCATTTGCAACTTCTTCCGCGCCGATCGCAACTTTGGCATGAAGCTTTCACAGAACCTCGGCGTAGATATCCGTAAGTATATGCCACAGGGCTAATCAATCTAACGTTTTTCACGGAAGCCCCGCTGCTTCGAGCAAACCTCGAATTAGCGGGGCTTCTGCTATTAGGCTGGGATCAACCTCGTTGATCATCGGACCATATAGCCTGCTGGCTGGCATAAGGCGTGTCAATGGCACGCCTTATCACTACCATTTCTCACCGTCGCTGTTGGGTAAATGCGCTTCTGCTGCTCCCACCGGCTATTTCGCTTGAGAAACTCGCTAATTGAGTATTGAGTTCTTACCGTCTATTACCGGTATAATGCGCTACTGGTGCTTCACCGTTTATTTGGATGGAGGCATTCGCTAAACTCGTAAATTGAGCAACAACCGAACACAATCGGCATAATGCGAATTTCCGCTGTTTAGTTAGTTTGAGAAACTCGCTAATTGCGCAAATTGAGCTCTTATAGTTAATTTAACTGGAAAAACTCCCGCTAATTATGCCTTTAGAGCTAACATCGTCCAATTAGCTGGAAAAACTCCAGTTAATTTGAGGTTTTGAGCTGCTATTGGGGCAAGATGAGGAAATTAGCAGGAGAAAATCCAGTTAAGTTGCCAGATGTGCTGAAGATGAAAATTTAGCGGGAGAAATTCCTGTTAAATATCAGAGAGGGCACTTTCACTGGTGGAAAACCGTTCAGTACCATGGTTTTGCAATGGGAGGGGTCACCTGGCTAATTATGCAAATTGTGCTCGCCGTCAAATACTAGTGTAATGTTCTACTGGTGCTCCTTCCGTCTAGTTAGTTTGAGAAACTCGCTAATTGCGCATATTGAGCTCTTATAGTTAATTTAACTGGAAAAACTCCCGCTAATTATGCCTTTAGAGCTAACATCGTCCAATTAGCTGGAAAAACTCCAGTTAATTCGAGCTTGTGCGTGGCTATTGGGTCTAGTTGAGGAAATTAGCAGGAGAAAATCCAGTTAAGTTGCCAGATGTGCTGAAGATGAAAATTTAGCGGGAGAAATTCCTGTTAAATATCAGATGCGATGCTCGTTCGTTCCAATCAAGTGAATGGGAGTGAAAACCGTTCAGTAGCAAATATTTGCAAAAGGACTGGTCATCTCGCCCTTGTTGCCCTATAATCAGACTCAAGAGACGAAGAACGTCCCGTTAACACTCCTGCGCGAGTGATAACGGGACGTTTTCTATTTTTCAGGGAGGCTGATGAATATGGGATATGATGAGGCGCAACGCTTGTTTATGCAATATCATATCGAGAATAGAAAGGGGGAGCGCCGAGGCAGACTGGAGAGAGGCCATGGGCACGCGGAAACGTTATTTTTACGAAACGTTTGGTGGCCTTTGCGGGGCAGCTTCCAGCACCTGCATCCCGAATATGAAGTGACTGATTGGAGAGGGCGGTCTTATTTTGCCGATTTTGCATGGCTGCTGCCGGGAAAAGTGAAGCTTATTATTGAAATCAAAGGTTTTGCATCGCATGTTCGGGACATGGACCGACAAAAATATTGCAATGAGCTGAACCGAGAAACCTTTTTGTTCGCGATGGGCTATCATGTCATTTCATTCGCTTACGATGATGTCGAGAAACACCCTGAGCTTTGTATCACGATGCTTCGGATGGTGCTCAGCAGGTTTGAGCCGACGCAGACTCCGATATCGCGCGTAAAGCTTGCCGAGAGAGAAATGATGCGTTTCGCCATTCAGCAAACCGAGCCCATACGACCGATCGATGTGGAGCGGCATTTTGGCATGGATCACAAAACGGTGGTTAACCTCCTGCGGGAGCTATGTGCAAAAAGGTGGCTGCAGCCTAGCTACCGCGGCCGCGGAACGAGAATCGTCCGATATGAGCTGGCTCGCGATTTTTTAGATTACTTGAATGCATAGAATAAGTAACGGAGGAAGTAAACGGACAGATAATTCCGCTAAATTATCGCGATTGTGACGGCTGTTGATTGGTCTATGAAGGTATTCTGTTAAACAATACTGTTAAAAAACCACAAAAAGGCCGTATAGGGAATTTTTCGTGTGAGGTAGGATATTGTGATTGTGATATTTATTTAATATCCACTCGATAATGCAAACCCCTAAATCCAAAACCTCATAACCACATTCCCATTCTCTTCGGTATAAGGAGTGTCAGGGACGCCGCCATTACGCAGGATCGTTCTCTCAGAGGCGATATTGCTCTCGTCGCATACGACGAGCACCTTGCGAATGCCAAGCTTGCGCGCCTCGACCAAAGCTAAGCCTAAAAGCTTACCAGCGTAGCCTTTGCGTCTGTCCGAGGGACGTATGCCATAGCCGATGTGGCCTCCGCTGTTCAGCAGCTTTTCGGTAAGCGCATGTCGAATGTTGACCGCACCGACAATCCGCTCATCGCCAGCTACAAGCCAAAAGGTAGAGTCCGGCACCCAGCCCTTCGGTAAATTCTCGCCGCTTTCATTAGCCTCCAAAAACTGAAGCATGCCTTGAAAATCAGCAGGCTCCTTGCTAATAACCCACGGCACCATATCCTCTCCGCTTTCCGCCCATTCCTGATAAAAAGACAGATACGCGTCCTTCAAAGCCAGAGTTGGTTTAACTAACGCGACTTTCGTTTCCATATCCTCGCATCCCGCCCGTCTAGGATTTTGTTACATGGCACTAACCATAAACTGCCGATTAGAAAAGATCTCTTCATCATAACATACGGTTTATTTGCTATGTCTATCTTAGGGTTTACCGCTCCGCTCCGAAGCTAGCAGCAAAAAAAACAGCCGCCTAACCTCCTTTCGGACGGTTAAACGGCCGTTCACATTCAAAAAGACTTATTTTTTCAGTTTATCCCATGCGCCCTGCATGCCAGTCTCCCAAGCAGATTCATCGATTCTGCCTGCGATATACTGTTGAATCACGCTGGCGAATTCCTGCGTTACGCCATCCGGGTATTTCGAGGACTGCAAGCCAAGCACTTTGCCCGCTTGCACATAGTTGTGAACCTCGGTACCGATGTCGCCCATATCCTCAGGCGTAGCCGTAATCGTAGTCAGAGCCGGAATGAACTTGAATTTTTTGACGATATATTCTTTACCGATGTCGGATGTTACGAGCCAGTTCAGGAACGTTTTGGCTTCTTCCTTCACGTCGGATTCTTTGTTGATAACCAGGTTAGCCGGGATACCGACATTCAACTTGTCATTCGCAGCAGCATCCTCGCCAAGCGGCATTGGCAATACGCCAAGGTTCAGGTCAGGATTGATGCTGTCGATTTGTACTTGCGCCCAGTTGCCTTCTTGCATCATAGCCGCTTCGCCGCTCGCAAATAGCGATACTTGCGTGTTGTAATCGGTCGTAAGCGGGTTCTTGTTGCCGTAATCGACAGTAAGCTTCATCAGCTTAGCCCACTCCGCGAACTTTTCGTTGCCTGGAATTTTTGCGGAGCCGTCGTTCAGGCCAGCGATAAAGGCATTAACATCCGGCTGCTGCGCAAATGCAGGGTTGATACCTTGGTTACCGATCAACCACCACTCTTGATAAGCGTTAGCGAATGGCGTGATGCCCGCTGCTTTTAGTGTTTTTGCCGCAGCTTCAAGCTGGGAATACGTTTTTGGCAGCTCGGTAATGCCTGCTTTGGTAAAGAGATCCTTGTTGTAGATATAGCCGAAGCCTTCAAGGTTCATTGCCATGCCGTATACTTTGCCGTCTTTGGTCATTGGCTCAGCAGCCAAAGGAACAAGATCCTTCACCCATGCTTGGTCTGATAGATCCTCGAGCTTGTCCAGCCACATTTCCATTTCCGCGTAACCGCCGTTGGAGAAAAGGTCGGGAGCGTCGCCGGCAGCGAATTTTGTTTTTAGGGAAGCGCCGTAATCGGCACCGCCGCCTACGGTTTGGATATCAAGCTTGATATTCGGGTATTCTTTATTGAATTCAACCGCCAATTCGTTCAAGCCTTCAACGATTTCGGTTTTGAATTGAAAAATCGTTACCGTTTTGACTTCTTCTTTCGGTGTGTTACCGCCTTCGCCTTCATTGGTGCTGCTGCCGCCACATGCGGTCAATACGATGCTCATCGCCAGCACGAGGCTAAGCGTAAGCATAGTCAGCTTTTTATTCATGATGTAAATCCCCCTTGATTAATGGTTTATTATATGGAATCGACTGTTCAATTACAAGCGTTAGCCTTTAACTGAACCTGCCGCTACTCCCTCAACGATGTAACGCTGCAACAGCAGGAAGAAAGCTACGATAGGAGCAATGCCGAGTACGAGCGCCGGAAGCGCAAGATCCCACTGCTTCGTATATTGCCCGAAGAACGCGAAGGTCGCGAGCGGAATCGTCCGCATGTCGGGCTTTTGCAAAATGAGCGACGGAAGCAAGTAATCATTCCACACCCATAGGCAGTTCAAAATAATAACAGTCATCAGCATCGGCTTTAGCAGAGGCAGCACGATCCGGAAGAACACGGTTATCGGATTGCAGCCGTCCACGGTCGCGGCTTCTTCGATTTCAAGCGGAATCGCTTTGATGAAGCCGTGAAACAGGAATAGCGAAAGCGGGGCGCCGAGCCCGAGATAACACATAATAAGTCCGTACATACTATTATTGACGCCAAGCACGTTCACGACTTTTAGCAAAGGAATCATGATCGACTGGAACGGGATAACCATAGCCGCCACAAAAAACATAAACAAAACGCGGTTGAAGCGGGTGTTGGCCCGAACCATCCGGTATGCGCCCATAGCGCTGATCAGCGCAGTCAGGACGACGGTTACAACCGTGATAATCATTGAATTGCTAAAAGCTTGCGGGAAGCGGGTCAGCTTCCAAGCGCGGGAATAGTTCTCCCAGTTGAAAACCTGCGGCCAGCTGGCCGAGTTGGTCATGATCTCGCCGAAGGGCTTGACCGAGTTCACAAGCAGGAAATAAAACGGCGCGAGAAACACTAGGCCGACGATAATCATCACCGCTTCGGTAATGAACAGCTTTCCGGTATATTTTTTGGTATCCATTAAGCTTCAACCTCCTTGCTCTTGGTGACGCGAACCTGTATGAGCGTAATGACCGCAACGACGATAAAGAAGATAAGCGATTTGGCCGTACCTAGTCCGTAGCGATTGTTCTGGAACGCCTCGGCATAGATGTTAAGCGCAACGGATTCCGTTGATTTGAACGGTCCGCCTTTGGTGAGCGACAGGTTGAGGTCGAACATTTTGAAGGACCATGAGATGGCCAGGAACAAACAAACCGTGATCGCAGGCATGATGAGCGGCAAAATAATGCTGCGAAGCACCTGCATGCGCGTTGCCCCGTCGATCTCTGCAGCTTCAAGCACTTCCTTCGATACATTCGTAAGGGAAGCGATATAGACAACCATCAGATATCCGGCCGATTGCCATACGAAAACCATCGTAATGCCCCAGAAGCCCGTCGTTTCATCCCCAAGCCATGGAAGGTTGAAGAATGACCAGCCGGTCATGTCGCCGACGGTAGAGAAACCTTTTACGAAGATAAACTGCCATATGAAACCGAGCAGCAGTCCGCCGATCACGTTCGGCATAAAGAAGATCGTCCGCAGCACATTGCGGGATTTCAGCTTCTTCGTCAGCAGGTAAGCCAGAAAGAAGCCGACCAGATTGGTTAAGAGGACGCCAACGAACGTAAAACGAATCGTAAACCAGAAGGAAGACCAGAAATCGGCATCATTCGTAAAGATTTGTTTGAAGTTATCGAAGCCAACCCAGTTAACGGTCCCTGCTACGCCGTTCCAATCGGTAAACGAGTAGTACATGCCAAGCAGAAACGGGATAATCATAATAAGTAGGAAAAAGATGGTAACGGGTCCCACGAATACCAATTGCGGCCACCATCCGGACATTCTCTTGCTGCCCATCGAAGAACTCCCCTTTCTTTTCACCAGAAAACTATTGTATGTTTAATTATGCAAGTCTCAGAGAGCGATAAACACCGACGGATGTGACCGGTCAGGTGCAATATATTGATCGGGAGCGGAGGCGGTTGACCTATGAAATTTAATAGTATACGGACGAAATTAATTGTTTTTATGCTGTTTGCGACGATTATTCCCATCGTGACAACGATGATCGTTACCTACAGCTATTCGACCCAGTCGATGAAGGCAAGGGCGCTGGAGGACACGCAAAACCTGCTTTATCAAGGCCAGCGGAACGTGACCGGCGTGCTGGAAGAGCTGAGTCTCGGTTCGCTTAACGTGTATTCGGATGCGGAGCTTTACCGGCAGCTGCAGACGGGTTTAGCGGATTTCCAAACGGATAGCCGCGTGTTCGCCGCACTGTCGTACATGAAGTCCTCCGTGCCGGATGTGCATCAGGTGTATTTGTACGCAAGCCTAGGCAAGCGGGCGACGATCGTTACGAATGTAGCGGGCGCCAAACGCGCGAATGACATTGAGCCGTTCTCCGAGCTGGATGCTTATGTTGGCAGCGGAGAGAGTACGGCGCTTCAGCCTACGCATACGAGCCATACCTACGGCTTCTCCTCCTTGCAGCCTCAGCAGCCCAGTGAATTGGTATTTACGCTGCATCGCCGCATCGAGCGTATTCCTTCTAATGAAAAGCTTGGTTACGTCTCCATTGACGTAAAGCTTTCGCTGCTCGCGGATATCGCTTTGCAGCTTTATGATCGCAGCGAGGAGGATCTGTACGTAATCGACAATAGCGGGAACGTAATTTTCGCGGATGATGAAGCACTGCTGGGCAAGCCACTGAAGGCTGCGTGGTATGGCGGGGCTTTGGCGCGCGGAGACGAGGAAGGCGGTCATTTTGAGCAGGATGGCGCGCTGTTTGTTTATGAACGCGTGCAAGCCACGATTGCGGACTGGACGATTGTAAAGCGTATACCTACTTCTTATCTCATTCGGGAGGCTAATCAAGCGGCGGTTATCAATCTGCTTCTTCTTGCTTTATCCCTTGTTGTGATCGTAACGGCCACGGTCGTGGTATCGCTCCGAATCACAGCTCCGGTAAAGCAGCTGGTCCGTTATATGAATCAGGTACAGGCCGGAAACTTGAATGTGCCCATACAGCCCTCGGGCAATGATGAGATCGGATTGGTCGTTGGCCGCTTCCGCAGCATGATGGATACGATTAATAATTTGATTTTGCGCGAATACAAGCTGGAGCTTGCGAACAAAACGAATCAGCTGCGGGCGCTGCAAGCGCAAATCAATCCGCATTTTCTGAATAATACCATCCAAATCATCGGAACGCTGGCGCTCGAGCTGGGCGTGCCCCGTATTTATGCGCTGCTGTCCGCGCTCGCCCGGATGATGCGGTACAGCATGGATAATGAGGCAAAGACCATTACGCTGAGGGATGAGCTGGCTCATTTGAAGGCTTATGTTGAGCTGCAGAAAGAGCGCTATGAGAACCGGTTTGAATTTCAAGTCGAAGTGGCGGATTCGCTGCTTGGTGCGGAAATGCCGAAAATGCTGCTGCAGCCCGTTATTGAAAATTATTTTAAGCATGGCATGGATAAGTCGGCGGAGGACGGCCGTCTGACCTTGCGGGCGCGCCTGCGCGAGGATGGCCTATTAGAGATCATCGTTGAAAATAACGGAGCCATGATTCCGGAGAAAAGACTGTCTGAGCTGCGGCGGGAGCTTGCCAGCGTACAGTTTAGGGAAGATGCCATAGATGAAGCTTCTGCCGGAGTGTTGCGTGACGGCAGCGAAGCTTCGCAGGCCGATGACGGCAGCGCCCGCCAATACGTCAAGCTCGCGCAGGCTGGCGCCGAGCCTAAGATCGGACTCAACAATGTGCTTGCGCGCATGCGTATGGTGTACGGCGACGAAGCGCGGCTAGAGGTTGAGAATATAGACCCCAAGGGGGTCAAGATCACGCTAATCATGAAGAGCATGCTGGAGAAAGGAGGGGATCCCTATGAAGGCGTTAATCGTGGATGACGAAGCCCGCGTAAGAAAGGCGGTAAGGCTGCTCGTGAACTGGGAGCTGCACGGGATTACGGAAATCGATGAGGCCAGCGGCGGTTTTGAAGCGATTCAGCGGATGAGGCGGGACAAGCCTGCCATTGTTATTATGGATATGATGATGCCCGAAGGCAGCGGCGTAGATTTGATGGCTGCGGTCAATGAGTTTGCGGGAACGGTAAAGTTTATTGTGGTAAGCGGCCGCGGCGATTTTGATTTCGTCCGCGAGGCGGTGCGCCATGGCGGAATCGATTATTTGTTGAAGCCGATTGAACCGGAGGCGATTAATGCGGCAGTTGCGAAGGCTGCATCGCAGTGGCGGCTGGAGGAGCAAGAGCGGACTGACCGGCAGAAGCAGAGCATGCGGCTCAATGAATTCAAGCCGGTATACGGCGAGAAGCTGCTAACAGGGCTCATCACTGAGCCGAAAACGGCGCAAACGGCTGTGCGCAGGCTGCAGGAAGAGGGGCTCATTCCTGAGGGGACGGTTAAGGCGCGGCTTGCATTGCTGCAGGTCGATGCAAGCGATAAGCAGCTTCAAGAACGGTTTGCCTGGGACAGCGATCTGCTGCATTTTGCGATTATTAATATATGCAATGAGTTTCTGATCGGCGAGAAGCGGGGCGTCGCGTTTAGGCACTGGGGGGCGCCGACGGAAATCGTCATTGCCGCGTGGGGTGAGAACGGACAGCTGCCTGTTATTCTCCAAGATATTAATGAAGGTTTATTTGTGACGCTGCAGCGGCGCATGCATGCCGGACTAAGCCAGGCAGGCGATTTCCCGGCAGCTATGCCTGATCAATATGAGGAGGCATTAGCAGCTTTATCACAGCGAAATACGCTGGCTGCCAATCATTATCTGCACGGCTTTGAGGAAGAGAAGAATGCGAAACGAATCGCTTTCTCGGACTGGGAAGAGGAGTGGAAGGTGGCTGCGCTCAGCGGAATCGAAGAGCAGCTGGCCTCGGCATCGGGACGCTGGCTGGAGGCGGCGCGCTTATCGGGTCATATTTCTCCTGGTATGCTGGATGAATATAAAACAGATGTGCTGCTTTTTTGCGCCAGGCTGCTTCGGGAAGCGCCGGGCCGCCAGGCTGTCGAAGAGGAGGCGCTGCTGAGCGCCGAGGAGCTGGCGGAAAATTCTCCTTATGTGCATGCAAACGCCTTCTCGCTGCAGGATTGGCGGGAGTGGTCTTACCGGCTGCTGCAGCGTCTATCGCAGGCAGTCGTACAGCGCCAAGCGCAGGAAAAAACAAAAATGAGCGATATAGCCGGCTTTATTGACCAGCATTACAGGGACGAGCTTTCCCTGCAGGATATAGCGAAGCGGTTTTTTGTCAGCCGTGAATATGTGTCCCGCAAGTTTAAACAGGAATACGGCATTAACATTACCGATTACATTACGGGCATTCGGATCGATAAAGCGAAGCTGTTGATGGTCAATCCCAATTTGCGCATTGCCCAAATCGCGGAAATGGTCGGTTTTCACGACGAGAAATATTTCAGCAAGGTTTTCAAAAAGCAGGAGGGAATATCGCCGAAGGCATTCCGGCTTCAGGACCCGAATGAAGCGTAAAGCGCGAGGCGGCAAAGCCCAGTTTAGACGGCATTTTTACGTAAACAATCGCTAACGGACAGCGACGCTTTGCTCTATTTGCAGTACGTATGGTTTTACAGTACGATGAAAGAAATAACAGAATATGTTCAAGGAAACGGGAGGGAGGATGCAGTGCTGCTCTCTACACACTTAATCCAAATCGGCTCGATCATCGTATCGGCACTAGCTGGCCTCACACTTATCATCGTTCGGATCCGTGCAGGCAAACAGCCGACCACTTTGCGAAAAATCGCCATTCCGCCGCTCGGCATGGCAACGGGCTTTATGATGTTTGCGTTCTCTGCCACTCATATACCATGGGTGTGGGGATTTTCCTCTTTCCTGACGGGACTGCTGATTTTCGCTTTCCCGTTAATCGTAACGACGCGTTTGGAGCGCGTGGAATCCGAGATTTATGTTAGACGCTCGAAGGCATTCATTTTCATTATGATGACGCTGTTCGTCATACGGCTGTCCTTGCATCGCGTCGTGGAGCAGTATATGTCGATTCCGCAAACCGGGGCTATTTTCTATTTGCTCGCGTTCGGCATGATCGTACCGTGGCGTCTTGCTATGATTAGTGATTATATGAGGCTGCAAAAAGTACAATCGTAGTTTAAATGGGGGAGAGTCGTATGGATCCAAAGTTGACTGAACGCGTGAAGCTGACCCAAAACAAACTAAGAAGACGGACATTATCGGCCATTTTTCAGGAATTCGATCAGAAATTGATGAGGCTGGAGCGCAGCAAGCGCGAAGAAAAGTATTTGAAAATGTCGGAAACGCCATTTTCCTTCTTTCGCGGAAGCGCGTATTTGTTTTATTTCGATGTATCGCGGGAGTGGTTTCCGTATCATACGCCAATCAACCGTCCGACCTGGATACAAGGCGATCTGCATTTCGAGAATTTCGGGGCTTTCCGCAATGAACGCGGTTCGCTGGTCTATGATGTGAATGATTTCGACGAGGGGTATTTAGGCTCGTATTTATACGATTTGCTGCGGATGTCCGTTAGCATTGCGCTGGTTGGCAGGCTGAAAGGGCAGTCTTATGAGAATCAGCTCGGCGGGATCGAGGCTTATCTGCAGGCCTACTCGAAGCAAATCCGCCGTTTTGCGAAAGGCAAGGACGATCCGGGTACCTATGCGATAGATATGGAGCGGGCCGAGGGTCCCGTAAAGAAGCTGCTCAAGAAGCTGCAAAAGCGCAAGGACCAGCATTTTCTGGAGAAGGTCACTGCACTTGTGCAGGAGCATCGCCAGTTTGCGGCTACGGAAGAAATTGTATCGCCAACTGAAAAGGAGCGCGCAGAGCTGCTAGATGCTTGGCCTAATTATTTGGAATCCGTCGCAGCGGATGACGCGGCGGAATTGCGCCATTTTCAAATCAAGGATATTGCGGTAAAGCATGGATCGGGAACGGCATCTATTGGTCTTGACCGATTCTATGTTTTAATTGAAGCCGGCGAGGAAGAGCAGGGCGGGGATGATATCGTGCTCGAGGTGAAGGAAGTGCGCGTTCCGGTTCCCGCTTACTTCATGCCTTACGACGAGTCTTTCTGGGCGATGTTCGAGCATCAGGGAAAACGGGTAACGATGACGCAGAAAGCGATGCATCACGAGGCTGATCCTTATCTCGGGTGGCTGTCGATCGGCGATCGGCAATTTTATGTGCGGGAACGCTCTCCGTACAAGAAACGGCTTAAGCTTGAAGCGCTGGAGACGGAGGGTGATTTGCTGTCTGTCACGTCCACGATGGGCAGGCTGACGGCCAAGCTGCATGCGCGTGCCGATGTCGATGTGGCACAAGGGATATTGGCTTATCATAGCGAGGTTGAGATCGTGAAGGCGATGGGCAATGATGAGGATACATTTTGTACCTTTATCGCGAATTGGGCTGTCTCCTATGCCGATCAAGTGGAGCAGGATTATGCTTTGTTTACGGATTGGCTGAGCGGCAGAAAGAAGCAATCATAATTTTTATAAGCCTATGGAACGGAAGGACTGCACCCAGGAGAGGAATCGCCTGGGGAGCAGTCCATTTTTGTTTGACAGCCGCTATTTATTTATGTTATTCTAATTGCATAATAAATTGTATACAATTTAATTTTAGAAAATTAAAATACGCCGGAGGAGGCAATTAACAATGAGCATTTATTCGTATGGTCTTGAGACATTACAAGGTGAGCAGCAAAGCATGGAGCAATATAAAGGCAAGGTATTGATTGTCGTCAATACGGCCAGCAAATGCGGCTTTACGCCGCAGTATGCGGATCTGCAAAAGCTTTATGGAGAATATAAGGATCAAGGGCTCGAAATTCTCGGATTCCCGAGCAATCAGTTTGGCGAACAGGAGCCAGGGGCGAATTCCGATGTTCAAAGCTTCTGCCAAATGAACTACGGTGTCACGTTTCCGCTCTTCGACAAGACGGATGTGCGGGACGAAACGGCTCATCCCTTATTCAACTACTTAACGGAGCAAGCTCCCTTCAAAGGCTTTGATACAAGTGCCCCAAGCGGCAAAATGCTAAATGCCTTCCTTGAGGAGAAATTGCCGCATTACCTGGAGGGGAATTCCATTAAATGGAATTTCACTAAATTCCTCATTGACCGTGAAGGAAACGTCATCAAACGGTTCGAATCAACCGATGAACCGTTCGATATGAGAGCCGAAATCGAACGCTTGCTTTAATGCTCCCTCACTAAAAAATGAAATAGATGCGGCTTCCCGGCGAAAAAAAGCCCATTTTATGGCTATTCTAGTCGTTTTACGGGGAAGACTGACATTTGAAGGCGAATTTACTCCGAATTTGAGCGCCCTTCAACAAAGCGTTGCTATACAAGAGGAACAAAAACAGAAAGAGCATATATTTATATCCATGAACGATGGTATATGGAAAGGGCGCCGGTCTCAGGACTGGCGCCCTTTTTCTTTTGAGCTGAGAGGCTTAATATCCATCTAAGCGCGGCGCTACGGAGTAACTGTTTTTAGAAAAAAGAAACCGGCAGCTTGTATTACACGATTCATGCCTGTTGTTTATTGAACGGCTCTTTCTCCTCGTACATCCTCATACATCCACGTGTATCCAGTTGGCCTGCTTCGTCTGTTTACGAACTTGATCGTGGCAGTCTCTGTACCGCAGCGACGCGGCTAGTTGGCTTTTTATACCCGTGTCTATCCCGCGCTTTCCACACTCTTTTCCCACGTAAATGAATCTGGCCTCAGAGCGGTTTCGGTAAAAATCCGTCTATCATGGCAGGTTGAAAATAAACAGAAATGACAAGGGAACAGTGCGCGCTTATCCACGTTCTTGAAGGGAGAGATGGCTAAGTTTTGTAATTTGAATGGCGTTGTTCATTTTAGTTGTTTATATGCATTTATTTTTCGGATTATTTTCGGGAATTTATTGAAAATTCGTGATTATAGCAGTGTTTATTTTTGTATCGTCATTCAAATGAATAGGTTGTTATCGTGCAATTAAAATTTAAGGATATCTGATTTTTTAGAATATTGGTCTTTGCTCATGCGAGAAGGGATATCGCTAATCCCTATGTGTGAAATCAGTTAATCTGCTCAAAGGGGAAATAGGCACCCCGACGCGTCATATTCGCTTTTGTTCCGAGTGAACCAAGCAAGATAACGGTCAGAGGAGACCGCCTTTATGCTGCCGCAAGCTCTCTTTTCTTAACTTAATGTTTCATGAGGCTGACGCGTTGTTAATTACAGAGATGTATTGTCCATTGCACAGCATTGGACCATTGCGATTCGAATGCAGATATATTTTTCAAAAATGGTAATACTACCCGTCAATACGTCGAATATCGCATAGAAAGTTACCGCATGGAGGGATGAATAGGTGCAGGATCAAAATCAATCAGAGACCTTGCAAGGGAAAGGGCAGTCTGCGAAAGAAAGATTTTCCTCCTCGGGCTTTATACTGGCGGCGATCGGCAGCGCGGTCGGGCTCGGGAATATGTGGAAGTTTCCTTATATAACAGGGCAATACGGGGGCGCGGCATTTTTCTTGCTCTTCGTTATATGCTTGCTGCTGGTCGGGCTGCCTGTTCTGCTCGCCGAGCTGGCAGTCGGGCGGGGCGGCAGAGGCAATGCGTCCTCGTCGCTCATACGCCTCAGCGGTCACAAGCTGTGGGGCGGCTTTGGGTTTATTACGATACTAGGCGCGTTTGTCATCTTGTCCTTCTATGCGGTCGTTGCGGGCTGGACTTTGCATTACGCCATGCTCTCGTTTACGGGAGAGCTGTTCAAGCATCCTGATTTTGGTCTGCTGTTCAGTGAATTTAACAACAGCTGGATGCCTGTTGCCTGGCAATTTATCGTGCTGCTTCTGACAGGCTTCATTATTATGCGGGGCGTCTCGGCCGGAATTGAAAGGTTCAATAAGATTTTGATTCCAGGGCTGGTTATTTTGCTTATTGTGCTGTGTATACGGGCATTGTCGCTAGAGGGCGCAGGAGAAGGCGCCGCCTTCTTTCTAAAGCCCGACTTTAGCAAGCTGACGGCGGAATCCGCGCTTGTCGCGCTTGGCCACGCCTTCTTCTCGTTGTCGCTTGGCATGGGGGCGATGATGACCTACGGCGCTTATGTCGATAAGCGGCAATCGTTAGGGCTCGCGACGCTGGCCATTGGCGCAGGCGATTTAATTTATGCTTTTCTCGCGGGCTTAATTATATTTCCCACGACGTTTGTATTCGGTTTGGAAGCGTCGCAGGGCCCGAGCCTCGTATTCGTTGCGCTGCCGGCCGCCTTCTCGGCGATGCCGTTCGGAGCTTTTTTTGGCGGCTTGTTTTTTGTGCTGCTGGCTTTCGCTGCCTTGACTTCCACGGTATCGCTGCTCGAAGTTCCAATCGCCTTCGTACGCGAGGCATTTGGCTGGCGCCGCAGCTTCTCGGTTATTTTCCTAACGCTGCTTTGCTTCTTGATCGGATTGCCTTCCGCTTTATCCTTAGGAAACAAAGTGCCTTGGCTGACGTTTGGCGGCAAGCCGTTTTTTGATTGGATGGACTTCGTATGCTCCAACATCGTGCTGCCGCTTGGCGGGCTGGTTGTCACGCTGTTCGTCGGTTATGCTTGGCGCGGCGCGGCAGAGGAAGCGGGCTTGTCTTCGTGGTGGCTGAGGCTGTGGCTGTTCATGCTCCGCTACGTGGCACCCATTCTGGTATTGCTCGTATTCCTCTACTCGTCAGGCATCATTCGGTTTTGATGCTTGAGACTTCGAAAATGATGAGCAGTGCAATAGCAGGAATATCTATAGCTTCCTAATAGATTAATGGTTAGTCTATTCATTTTGGATCTGAGCACGACCAGCCCGCCTCGCATTGAAGGCGGGCTATGATGCTTTCTGCCGGAGAATAGAGTGAGTATTATAATTTCACGGAAATTTGTGTATTATAAGAGGATAAATATTTTTCGTGGGAAAGGTTGGTCGCAGATGGAGAATGCTGTAGAGAACAAGTCATCATCCTCGAATTTCATAAAAAACATTGTAGTCGAAGATTTGAAGAGCGGCCATGTGCAGGAAATTGTCACGCGTTTTCCGCCGGAGCCGAACGGCTATTTGCATATTGGGCATGCCAAGTCGATCTGTCTGAACTTTGAGCTCGCCGATGAGTTCAAAGGCAGGACCAATTTGCGTTTTGACGATACAAACCCGCTTAAGGAAGATACGGAGTACGTTGAATCCATTCAAGAGGATGTGCGCTGGCTTGGCTTCGAATGGGACGAGCTTCGTTTTGCGTCGGACTACTTTGAGGAGCTTTATAACCGCGCGGTGCTGCTGATCCGGAAGGGCAAAGCTTACGTCTGTGATCTAACGGCGGAGCAAACCCGCGAGTATCGCGGCACGTTGACGGAGCCGGGCAAGGAAAGCCCGTACCGCAGCCGTACCGTGGAAGAAAACCTGGATTTGTTCGCGCGCATGCGCGCAGGCGAGTTCAAGGACGGCGAGAGAGTGCTGCGGGCCAAGATCGATATGGCTTCGCCGAACATTACTTTGCGCGATCCAGTTCTGTACCGTATCGCGCATACCCATCATCACCGCACGGGCGATGCTTGGTGCATCTATCCGATGTATGATTATGCTCACCCGCTAAGCGATGCGATCGAAGGCATCACGCATTCGATCTGTACGCTGGAATTCGAGGATCACCGTCCGCTGTACGACTGGACAGTCGCAGAGTGCGAGATGGACGCGGCTCCGCGCCAATACGAGTTTGCCCGTCTCAATGTGACTAACACCGTCATGAGCAAGCGCAAGCTGAAGCAATTAGTTGACGAAGCCGTAGTAGACGGCTGGGACGATCCGCGTATGCCGACGATCAGCGGATTGCGCCGCAAGGGCTACACGCCTGAAGCGATGCGCGCATTCTGCCGCGAGATCGGGGTATCGAAGAGCAACAGCCTGGTCGACGAGCGCAATCTTGAGCATTTTATCAGAGAAGATTTGAAGCTGAAGGCGCTTCGCACGATGGCTGTCCTCCGTCCTCTGAAAGTTGTGATTACGAACTATCCGGAAGGCCAAACCGAGCTGCTGGATGCCGAGAATAATGCAGAGAACGAGGAAATGGGCACGCGCCAAATCCCGTTTTCGCGCGAGATTTACATTGAACAAGATGATTTCATGGAAAATCCTCCGAATAAGTATTTCCGTCTATTCCCTGGCAATGAGGTCCGCTTGAAGCATGCGTATTTCATCACCTGCCAAGAAGCTATTAAAGATGAAGCGGGAAATGTGATCGAGCTGCACTGCACCTACGATCCGAAGACAAAGAGTGGCTCCGGCTTCAATGAGCGTAAAGTGAAAGGCACGATTCATTGGGTCGAAGCATCGCAAGCGGTTGCTGCCGATTTCCGCTTGTTCGAGCCGCTGATTACGAGCGAGGCCGAAGAGGACGGCAAGCCCTTCCTGGAATGCATCAACCCGAATTCGCTTGAAGTGCTGCAAGGCTTCGTTGAGCCTAACATGAAGGATGCTGCGGGCGGGGATAAGTTCCAATTTTTCCGCCATGGCTACTTTAACGTTGATCCGAAGGATACGACCGCCGAGAAGCTGGCCTTCAACCGCATCGTTTCGCTGAAGAGCTCATTCGATCCGTCTAAAGCATAAGGCAATTAATGATAAAAGCCTGTCGAGCGTCAATACTCGGCGGGCTTTCTTTCTATTTATAGGGGGATGAGGGAATGGGAGACCGACGTATTCAAGGCTTGATTCTCGCCGGCGGGCTCAGCACGAGAATGGGAACGGATAAAGCGCTGCTGCCGATTGCGGGCAAACCGCTCATTTACCGGCTTGTAGAGCAATTATCGCGTTTGACGGAGCATGTGACGGTATCGGTGGGATCGCCTGAGCGCGAAGCGCTTTATCGGGAAAGTCTGGGCGAATGGGGCAAAGCCGTAAGTTTCGTCATCGACGACTTTCCGGAATGCGGTCCGTTATCAGGGCTTCATGCGGGTTTATCTTCTATTGTAGACGGTTATGTATTTACGATGGCCTGCGATATGCCGGAGCTGTCGGAGGAGTTGCTTTCCGTTCTTCTTGCCCATACGGACAGCGAAGCGGATATCATTTACGCCCCCGGCCAGCCGTTTCATGCGCTCTATCATGCGAGAGCGGCAGCGCAGATAGAAGCGGCGTTAAAAGCAGGGGATTACCGTCTCATGGGGTTGTTTAATAGGCTTCGGACCGTGGTGATCAATTGGCAAGAGCAGGGTGAATCTTCTGGTTTCATTAATTTAAATACTCCTGCGGAATACAATAAATATATAGCGGAAAACGAGTGATATGATATAATTTGTCAAAGCTCTGAGAGTCCTGATTGAAGTAAAAAATCGTGAATAACAAGGAAGGGTAAGAGGTGGCGAGCATGACCAGACAGCTACAGTATGAAATTATCGATGCGCAGCTAAGCGATCTGGAGCGCATTGTCGACATTTATAATTCAACGGTTGCAAGCCGTATGGTAACGGCCGATTTGGAGCCTGCAACCGTAGAGAGCAAAAGAGCGTGGTTCGATGACCATTCCGCTGATTTTCGTCCATTATGGGTTGTGCGCGTTGAGGGAGAAATTGCCGCGTGGTTCAGCTTTCAATCGTTTTATGGCAGGCCTGCCTACAACGCGACGGCGGAAATCAGTATCTACATAGCAGAGGAATACCGCAAGCTTGGACTTGGCTCGGTGCTGATCCGGAAGGCCATCGAGGAAAGCCCGCGTCTTGGCATCAATACGCTGCTCGGCTTCGTGTTCGGGCACAATGAGCCAAGCTTGGCTTTGCTTCGCAAGTTCGGCTTTGAGGTATGGGGGCATTTGCCTAAGGTTGCGGTACTCGACGGCGTAGAGAGAGATCTTGTGATCTCGGGGAGACGCGTATGAAGAGAACGCTGGTGATAAGCGATATACATGGCTGCTACACCCCGTTTAACGATTTGCTTGAGCAAATGAACTATTGTCCCGGCGAGGATCAGCTGATGCTGCTCGGCGATTTTGTCGATCGTGGTCCCCGGAGCCGGGATGTGGTGGAGCAGGTCATCGGATTGGTTCAAAAAGACGGCGCGATAGCCATTCAAGGGAATCATGACGAACGGCTCGTCGACGTCATGCTGGAGCGGAGCGAGCAGGCGCTGCTCAAGTTTACCGGACATGGCGGAAGGCAAACGGCGGAGAGCTACGCGGGTATCAAGCAAGGCCCGATCGAGCATGTCATTGAAGAAGCGAAAGCGGCTGTCCGGGAGCATTACGCGCATCACATGTCGTTTCTCGATAACCTGCCTTATTATCATGAGGACGAGCATTTTATTTATGTGCATGCCGGCCTTAATCCGAATTATTTGAATTGGAAGGATCAGCCGGCGAGAGATTTTCTCTATATCAAGCAGCCTTTCCTAAGCAGGCCTACGAACGTTAATAAAACCGTTATATTCGGCCATACCAAAACGATAGATATCCACGGTAAACCTAACATTTGGTTTGGTCCCGGAAAGATCGGCATCGACGGCGGCTGTTCGACCGGCCTTCAGCTCAACGGGCTCGCGATTACCGGGGCAGATGAGTTTAACGTGTATTCTGTGCCTTGGAGGCTGTAGAGGATGCGGTTGTATCCGAATGCCCAGTCGAAAAGTTTGCTGCTGAACCTGTTTCTCACCGTGCTCGCTTTCAGTTATGCACTGGTCATGTGCTGGCTGTTATTTTACCGTAATCGTTATTTTGGAGAAGGCTACAGCTATAATCTGGTTCCTTTTTTTACGATAAAAAAATACATCGTCTATCATGATCATTTTAACTTTGATATTTGGTTCAAGAACTTATTCGGCAATATCGTTCTTTTCATGCCGATTGGCCTGTTTTTGCCGCTGTTAAATAAGAAGTACAGCCGCGGGATTGTTCTTGCCGCGGCCTCAATCCTGCTGATCACCATTGTGGAGCTGACTCAAATGCTGACGCGCGTGGGCAGCTTCGATATCGACGATATCATTCTTAACACATTGGGGGCACTTCTTGGATTGATGATGACGAAGTATCTCGTTCGTTAGATCTAATTTTGTCATTCAAGCTCCATCTCGCCATATGCTTGTTCTCGCATTGCTCGGGGGCATCGTAAATGCGCTCAATAATGCATCCGCCGAAAACTACTTGGATAAGCTGCCGGTGGGCACGCTTATCTTCGTGGTGCTGCTGGGCGGCATGATTAGCGGGGTCATCGGCCTGTATCTGGGCGCTTTCTTATTAAGATGGTCGGGCAGTTGGTTTGGCGGGATCGGATCGTCCGAGGATATTCGCGTAGCCATAACACGCGGCTTGTACGTTCCGCTGCTTCTTACGTCTCTCATTTGGATCCCCCAGCTCCTATTGTTCGGTCAAGAGATGTTTACGTACGAGACGCCGCGAATCGACAGCAGTGTGCTGTTAACGGTTTTACTGTTGTTACTAGGCTTGATCGAATTGGTTTTCTCGGTTTGGAGCTTTATTATTTTTGTAAAAGCAGTAGCCGAGGCCCATCAATTTTCGGCGTGGAAATCGCTCGGGAGCATGTTAATCCCTGCTTTGATTCTATCTGCCATCGTGATTATTATTGTAATCCTCGCGCTAAGAGTAATTGTTCAGTAATTCGCTAACGCATTAATGTTAAAATAATAGCAGTGACTGGAATGCCAAAAACGAAAGGAAGAGTAACCATTGAGTAAATTTTGGAGTCCGCTGACGGCTTCGCTCGTGCCATACGTGCCTGGCGAACAGCCGAAGGATAAAACATATATCAAGCTGAATACAAATGAGAATCCCTACCCGCCTTCTCCGAAGGTCATCGAGGCGATTAAAGACGCGGCAAATGCCGACCTGCGTTTGTACCCCGATCCCACCTGCGAGAGCCTGGTGAATGCGGCTGCTGCCTATTACGGATTGCCTGCCGGGCAAGTGTTTGCAGGCAATGGCTCGGATGAAATATTGGCGTTCGCTTTCGCGGCATTCTTCGATCCGGCTAAGAAGCTGTTGTTCCCGGATATCACTTATAGCTTTTATAAGGTATACGCTAAGCTCTACGGCCTGCAGACGGGGCTTGTCCCCCTGGATGAGCAGTTTCATGTCCGTGTCGAAGACTTCCCTGCGGATAACGGCGGGATCATAATACCGAATCCCAATGCGCCAACGGCGCAGTTGCTTCCGCTGGATGATATTCGCAAGCTGCTAGCAGACCATCCAAACCAGGCTGTCATCATCGACGAAGCTTATATTGATTTTGGAGGACAGTCGGCGGTAGAACTCATTAAGGATTACCCGAATTTGCTTGTCGTGCAGACACTCTCGAAATCACGTTCTTTGGCAGGCCTGCGCGTCGGCTTTGCATTTGGCAGCGAGGAATTAATTGAAGGTTTGAACCGAATCAAAAATTCGTTTAATTCTTATACGATGGACAGGCTTGCGCTTGCGGGAGCCGTTGCTTCCTTTGAGGATGATGCTTATTTCAAGGAAATGACAGCGAAAGTGATCGCCACGCGTGAGCGTGTAACGAAGCAGCTTCTTGCGATGGAATTCAAGGTCACCGATTCGAAAGCGAATTTCGTATTCATCTCGCATAAATCACTCGCGGCTAAAGCTATATTCCAGCAGCTTCGAGACAAAGGCGTATTGGTCCGTTATTTCGATCAGCCCCGCATCGATGAATACTTGCGGGTAAGCATCGGAACGGATGAAGAAATGAATGCTTTTATCCAGGCGCTGCAAGAAATCGTAGGCGGATAATGGAAGAAGCGGTGAAGGAGCAGGTGTTGTTTAAGCGTTCGATGCGCTCTGTGCTGCTGCTCAGCCTTATCTATGCCGCGGCTGGAAATGCATTTTTGTATACGGCTTACTTTAACAGTGCAATCGTGGAGCGCAGCTACCTGGTATGCGGTCTGATGATTCTCGCATTCGCGATTCCTATCGTTAAGCTGTTTCGTAACCGGCATTGGTACTTTCCGATCTTCATCTTCTTGTTCTGGATTCCGTTCAGCGTGCTGCTTGCCTTCGCGTTGAGCCAGATCCTGCCGCTGTCCCAAAACGACACCGATTTTGGATTGCTGCTCGTATATTTCCTTATTCTAAACGTGCTGGTAATGGTGCTGAGCATCGCGCTTGCGATGATCATTAATGCTTGCTGGATGCTGTGGGGCAAATATAACGGAATAAAAAACAACCGAATCGAAAATAAACAAATCGAAGATAATCAAATCAAGAAGCAATAAAACAGGGAAGCCATAGCTGTTCTCCGAGTGAAGGGGAGCGGGTATGGCTTTTTTTCTCGTTCCAGCATGCCTTGACTTTTTGTCAAAACCGTCTTACAATTTCGTTAAACTAACTAACGTTCGTTAGGCAAAAAGACGAGCCGAGTTTGACGGAGGAATGAATGATGAGCAGTGAGCCTACAACGGCGGAGAAAATTAAGCAGGCGGCATTAACGATGTTTACGGAATCCGGCTACGAGGGAGCGGCCCTATCAGAAATTGCCAAGGCGGTTGGCATTAAGACGCCGTCCATTTATGCGCATTATAAATCGAAAGAGCAGCTGTTCGTCCAGCTGATTCAAGAAGTGATTGCGGAAGAGCTGAAGCAGTATGTGCAGCTTCTTCGGGAAATGGAGCAGGAGCCGATTAAGCAGCAGGTATATCGATTGTTTGCTTTTTTCACGGATCTTAACCATATCACAACCGGCCAGGCCTTTTTGAAGCGGACGATTCTTGTGCCTCCGCGTCATTTGAGGGATCAGCTTAGGCAGGATTTCATGCGCCACGAGAATGAGCTGAGCGAAGGGATCGCAGCGGTCCTCCATAAAGGAGCAGCAGAGGGGCTTTTTAACCCGGAAGAGGAAGAACGTTTAATCGCCGTTTTTTACGTCTGCGTCGATGGATTGCTCGTCGAAAACCAATTATACGAAGAAGAGCTGTTCGAAAAAAGAAAGCAAATGGTATGGCAATCATTATGGCAGCTTTGGACGATGACAGCGGGAGAGGAATGAATAAGCATGCAGTGGGTATTTTTATTGTTGGCTGGATTTCTTGAGGTAGGCTGGACGTTTGGCCTTAAATATTCGGAGGGTTTTACGGAGCTTGTGCCCAGTATCATTACGGTCGTGCTGCTTGCAGCCAGCTTTATGCTGTTTGCCCGCGCGATGCGTACGATTGAAATTGGCGTTGCGTACGCTATGTTTACGGGGATCGGTACGGTGGGCACCGTTATAGCGGGTATTCTGATTTTGGATGAGCCGACTGATTTCTGGCGTTTATTTTTTATTGCTTTGCTTGTCGGCGGCATCGTCGGGCTGAAGCTGGTGTCGAAGGAAAAGCCTGCATCCGAAGCTGAAACGAGTCGGTCAAGCGCAGTCCGCATAGAGCGAGAAAAGGTGGGATCTTAATATGGCTTGGGTCTTTTTAATTATTTCCGGATTAGGAGAAGTCGGCGGTGTAACGTTTATGAAGTTGTCTGACGGCTTTAAACGCTGGAAGGGTACGGTAGGAGCGATTGGCGCAGGCTTTGTCAGCTTTTTCTTCTTATCCAAGGCGCTTCAGACCATCCCGATCAGCACCGCATACGGCATATGGACGGGAATCGGCTCGATCGGCAGCGTCGTGCTCGGCATGTTTATTTTCGGAGAATCCCGGGACTGGCGTAAATTATTGTTTTTATCGATGATTATTTCGGGAGTTATTGGATTAAAGGTCGTAAGCGGAGGCCATTAAGTCTCGTAAAATAGCACAAGACCGTGATGGAGAGCTGGAGAGCTTTTTGTCAAAATATAAGAATTTATAAGGTTCACATTTATAAATAAGCTTATATTTCACCGCGAAACGAGCTGTTGCCACCAAAGGATGGACAGCCGTTTACGCTTGCGGTCTTTATTTTTATGGCGGGGGGTCTTACAATGAAAGAAAACATTGTCCGTGGATAAAGAAAGAGGGAACGCTCATGATGGATGAGAAGCAGTTGGAGTCGTTTATCGGGCTAATGAAGAAGACTCTGCTTTCCGAGCTTGTTCTGGGCAGTATCGACCCTGCGGATCCGATCCGCGTGGATGAGACCCCACAAGGCTGGAAGCTTCTGGGCGCCGGCAATTATGCGGGAGTGTTTACGCACCGCGATTATTCGGATATTGCAGTAAAGGTGTACGCACCCGACCGCGAGGGCTGGGAGAGCGAATGCGAGGTTTATAAGCGGATTGGCAGCCATCCTGCCTATTCGATGTGTTATCACGCCGGCGAGCATGACGGGCATTATTATTTGATTTTGAAACGGCTGAAAGGAAAAACGCTGTATCAATGCATCATTGATGGAGTCGTTATTCCCAAAAAGGTGATTCAGGATATCGATGAAGCACTCGATTATGCCAGGTCCCGGGGCCTCCACCCGCATGATGTGCATGGCAAAAATGTCATGGTGAAGGATGGACGCGGCATCGTCCTTGATATTTCCGATTTTTTGAAGGAAGAGCCGTGTACGATGTGGGAGGATTTGAAGAAAGCCTACAATAAAATTTATATGCCCTTTCTTTCCAAGAAGACGATTCCCGTGCCCGAATGGGTGCTGAACGGCGTTCGCAAAGGCTACCGGTGGATGAGAAACTCCTCGGTCATCGGACGCTCGTCCTAATTAGAAAGCCAGACAGCGGCATCCTCTGAGGAATGCCGCTGCCTGGAGAAGCTTTGCCAAACCGGTTAATGCTCCTCGTCAAATGCATCAAGCAGCACCTTGGCGAGATCGGCGTCCTTTTTTAGCACATGAATCCGTCTCAAGGAATTGCCTTCAATGGTAATTTTGGATTTCAGTCCATTGGCTTTGAAATGGGCCTCCAGTCGGTCAATCAGCTCCGATCTAGAACCCCCCTCCGTACGAACGGGTATCCATCGATTCCAAAATAATGCCATTTTGCGTCACCTCCTTAAAGTTTTACAAAGTAAAACCGGTTTAGGAAGCATGTGCCTATCGGTTAGGTCGGCTGAACCGAATAAGGATGCACATTCATATTTATTCGGCGAGAGCGCTCAAACATGACAATGAGCACAAAAAATACTTACGTGCAATCCAAAAATTGATGTAGCATAACAGAATCGTTACTTCCGTATGCTAAGAAAGCAATTCGGCGGCCTGTCTATTGACAAACTTAACTGTAACTGATAAAATTACAGTACAAAGCAGGGAGGCCATTAAACAGTGAACAGCGAATTTACGATTGCCGTACACAGTCTCGTTTACTTGGCTTATTTACCTGAAAGAATGGCCAGCAGCGATATGATTGCCGAGAACGTCGGCACGCACTCTGCTCGCGTTCGCAAGGTAATGGGCGGTTTGCGCCGCAGTGGATATGTGGATACGCGTGAGGGCTCAGGCGGAGGCTACAGGCTGACGATTGATCCGAACGTGGTAACACTGGCTGACATCTATCGGGTGATGGCACAAGGATCGCTCATCCCGAGCTGGTGCTCGGGCAATCCAGAGATGGATTGCGTCGTTGGATCGAATATGAATCAAGTCATGTTCGGTATATTTTGCACGGCGGAGAAGCAGCTGGAAAGCCATTTTAGCGCGATAACGATTCAGGACGTGTTGAAACAAATTCATGCATGCGGATAGCAAATAACGTTTCAATAAGCGGTGAGACGGGTATTCCCTTTATCATACACATTGTTTGGAGAGGATGATTGAAATGGCAGTAGCATTGACGAAAGAAAACTTTAACGAGAGCATTCAAAACGGCGTTTCCCTTGTAGATTTCTGGGCACCTTGGTGCGGACCTTGCAAAATGCAGCTTCCAATCGTTGAGGAGCTTTCCACTGAGCTGGAAGGTCAAGCCGTAATCGCGAAAATCAACGTGGATGAGCAGCCTGAGCTGGCTTCCCAATTCGGCGTTATGAGTATTCCGACATTGATTTTGTTCAAAGACGGCCAACCCGTTGACAAAATGGTCGGCGTTCAAAGCAAAGATGCTTTGAAAGCAAAAATCTCCGGTCAAATGTAAGCAACTTTTTATAACGAAGCTTCGTCTAAATATCGTCTGGTATCAGTCTAAGGCTGCTCACCAGGCGATATTTTTTTCATGGTCTTATTTTATCTATCAAACATAAAATGCTATATTAAGCATCTATTGGATACGGAAACCACGGAAAATGCACATTTTTTACACATTTTCACAATCGTTTTTATTGCTTTCTAATAGAGTTATCTAGTAGAATTGATCTAATTGTGCGCATTTGCGTACCCAAACTTTGATTTATGGAGTGGTGATGGAGTGAACGCAGTCATGACGAAAAAGGACAGCATGGTAACCGGAGAGTCTCTGCGGCAAGGGTTAACGTCTTCAAAAATATTGATCATTATTCCGGCTTACAACGAAGAGCACAGCATAAGCCATGTGATCCGTGATGTGAAGACTCATTGCCCGTCTGCCCATATATTGGTCATCAATGACGGCTCAAAGGACCGGACTCGCGAGGTAGCCGAAGCGAACGGCGCGGCTGTCGTGACACTTCCGACTAATCTGGGTATTGGGGGCGCCATGCAGACCGGATATCGTTATGCTTACCGCTATGGTTATGATGTTGCCGTACAAGTGGATGGAGACGGACAGCATAAAGCGGAACAGCTGCATCTCATATTGGATCCCGTACTTAGCGGAAAAGCCGATTTGGCGATTGGCTCGCGTTTTATTGAGCAAACGGGTTTTCTTTCTTCGGCGTCGCGGAGAGCCGGTATCAAAATTTTGTCTACCATTGTCAGCGCAATGACTCGCAAGCGGGTGCTTGATGTAACTTCAGGCTTCAGAGCAGCCAACAAACGGGCGATTTCCGTATTCCAAAGCGATTATGCAACGGATTACCCCGAGGTGGATTCCATTGTTTTGATTCACCGCAGCGGCCTTCGCACGAGCGAGGTTGCGGTGGTCATGGAAGCACGTACGGGCGGGACTTCATCTATAAATGCGATGCGTTCGGTGTATTATATGATTAAGGTTACGCTGGCATTGTTTATCCGGAGCCTGAAGGCAACCAAACCGGCTGAGGTTCAATCTTAGAAGCAAGCGACGGCTTGCGAAGCTTTTTTTGCTACAAATATGAGTTTGTGACAGCTTGAAGGAGGATACACCATGCAAGCCTTGTGGATTATCACAAGCGTAGGTTTTTTGTTTGTACTAATTATGTTGATTAACCGGAGATTGCTGCGCGAGCAGTATTCGATGCTTTGGCTGTTGTTCGGCGTTGTGATGCTTATTTTATCGGTTCGCGTACAAATCATTGACGCATTGGCGGATGCTGTCGGCATCGATTATGCGCCGGCGCTGTTATTTTTGGTTGGTATTTTGTTCTGCATCGCACTTATCCTGCATCTTACCGTTATCGTCTCGAAATTGTCGGAGAAGGTTATTCGTCTCACGCAAGAGCTTGGCATATTGCATCATGAATTGCATGAACGCAAAAGGTCGGATTCATAATGGCTTATATTATATTGTTTCTTAATATTTTGCTGCTCGTCTCAGGTCAATTATTGTGGAAAACAGGAATGAACAAAATGGATACGGCGAAGGGTGATACTTGGGTATCGCTGCTATGGTCGCCCCATATATGGTCGGGACTGGTTTTGTACGGCATTGCGACCGTTTTGTGGTTATACGTTCTCAAGAAACTGCCGCTTAGCTTAGCTTATCCGCTGCAAAGTTTGGCATACGTCATCGCGCTTGTTGCAGCTGTGTTTATATTTCACGAATCGGTACCGCTGCAGCGCTGGATTGGTGCCGCAATTATCTTGGCGGGCGTAATCGTACTCGCTTGGAAATAGGCCGCATTCAGCATGGAGGGGGATTTTCGAAAGTGGTGGAATGGTTAAAAAGAAACAAAGCATGGACGATAGCGATCGTCCTTATTTTTCTGCTCGCAGCTTGGTTGAGGGCCGATTTCCTTACTTCGGTTAAGCATACCGTTTCGCATGATACCAAATATTATGACGAGATGGTGCATCGACTGCTCGATAAAGGGATCTATGCCTATAAAGAAGAGGTTCCGAATGCCAGGGTAACACCGGGTTATCCTTTGTTCATGACGGGAATGTATTTGGTGGCTGACCAAATCAATGTCGAACCGTTCCCGCTTATCCGCTGGGTTCAGGTTCTCATAAGCCTCGCGACTTTGATACTTATCTATATGATTGCTTATCAGGCAACGAGAAACAAATGGGTAGCGATTGTATCGTTGTTTATATCGGCGATATACCATCCCTTTATATGGGCGAACGGCGCGGTGCTTACCGAAACGCTTGCGCTATTTTTTCTAATGGGATACCTATCGATGCAGCTTCATGCTTTTCGGACGCAGCGTAAGCGCGATGCCGCCCTCGCGGGTATTTTGCTGGGAATTACCGTGCTCGTAAGAGCTGAATTCTTACCGTTGTTTGTTCCGCTCTATGGCGTATTCTTGCTGCAGCAATGGTTTAGGCCAAAATCCGGGCAGATGACGGAAAGAACCTCGAAGCTGGCTGTTTTCAAAAAAGTTGTTTTACTGGGGATTATTACGGGTCTATGCCTCTCGGCGACGATGCTCCCTTGGTGGATTCGCAATGTGGTATCCTTGAATGAATTTGTGTTGACGGCGTCCCAATCTAACCCGTTCAAAGCGGGGACCTATCCTAACAAGGATTATTCGGACAAAATCGTCGTACAAAACGGCATGTCGCAAAATGAGTATGCATGGGCGCGTATCAAAGCGGGCTTTACCCAGCAGACATGGAAATATGTGAAATGGTATACGGTCGGCAAGCTGAAATATACGTATACGCATATGTTCTTCGGGTCGGGGCATTCGCCGATCTATCATGCTTACCCGCATGTTGCTGTATTGCATCTCCTAATCATTTACGGCGCGATTATCCCGCTTCTGGCGATTATATGGAGATGGAGGCAGCCGGCGGCTATGCTTGCGGTAGTCATTATTATTATGACGATGATTCGACTGGTGTTCGTGCCGGAGTACCGTTATAATTTCACGGTCATGCCGCTGTTTATTATTCTTTCCACCTGGTTTGGCATTTATATTTTACAAAAAATAGGGCTCTATTTCGGACGCAGGAAAACGGCGTAACCGATTGAAAGCCGATTGAATAAAGAATGCAGGAAAGACTGCCGGCGGACATGAATCTGCGGCAGTCTTTTTTTGTATGCGGCCTGCAACTTCCAGTGTAAAGGATACGTCTAGATTATGAATAAATTGGAAAAGCATTGGAGGGTGAAGCAGTGATGAAAAAGAACAGCAAGAAGCTTGCGGTCATGCTGTCCGCAGCAATGCTCATGAGCGTATTGCCTGCATCGGCATTTGCCGATAGCGTCAGCAATCCTGCGGGGACGAATGCGGTGTCTGCATCAGGAGGGACTACGATGGATGAAGCGATTGCGGCTCCGGTTGATGTAGCCATTACGAAGGGGAAGGCAGAGGCGTTGGCCAGGCAGTATGTCAGCATTCCTAAGGAGTATACGCTGCAAGGAGCTAATCTTTCGATGGAGCTGCTGGCTGGCGGCAAACGCAATGCCTGGGGCCTCGACTTCGTAAAAAAAGTTAACGGCAAGCATTTAGGAAGCATTTACGTTCGCATCCATGCGGACGACGGACAGCTGCTTGAGTTTAGCGCTTATACCGATAATCCCTCTGCAAAGCCGACTTATCCGCTGAAGGTTGAGCGGGATGACGCGCAGCAAATTGCGCTCAAATTCATCAACGCCATCGCTGCCAAATACAAAGACAGTATTCAATATAACCCGGAATATGGACTGCAGCTTTTGCCTCCGCTGACAGGCGAGGTGCTTCACAGGCTCCGTTATGACCGTGTAGTGAATGGTATTCCCTACGTGGATAACTACATAGAGCTTGAGGTAGACAGCGAAGGACATGTTCGCAGATATTCGCTCCAATGGGATGATACAATCAAATTTCCGAAGGTGGACGCGCTGCTAACGACGGAGCAGGCAAACGAGAAGCTTCGGGCAGCGGCACTTCCGGAGTTGACCTATATCGTGCCTTATAATGCACAAGGAAAACGAAAGCCAATGCTTAGTTATGAGCTTCTGCCAATGGCTATCGATGCCGCAACCGGGGCGCTAAAGCAACAATCGAATTTTCCGTCTTATAGAGCGGGGACGGTTTCCGATAAACCTCTCTCAGAGAAGCCGCTCGGCGAAATGCCTAAAGCAGGAACTGTAACGGAGAAGCAGGCGGCGGATGCGGCTAAGGCTGCTTTTAAGCTGCCCGCTGACGCAGAATTGAACGGCTCCAACTACAGTGAACAAATGAATGAGAGCACAGGCGCATTGGAAGCGTTCTGGCATCTGAATTGGTCGATAAAGAAGGATGGCAAAGAAAACGGCTCAGCTTCGGCCACTGTGGACGGACGCACGGGAGCCGTGCGCAGCTTTTATATCTATTACAACAACGAACAGGGGCAGACGGGCAGTCCGAAGGTGTCGCTGGACCAAGCCTCGACTCTCGCTGCAGATGCGGTGAAGAAGCATTTGCCTTGGCTGACGGATGAGCTTTATTTCGTAAAACCCGATCCGAAGCAGTATGAGGGACTTAACGCAGGGGATAACCGTCAGTACTACTTTAGCTTTGTTCACAAAATCCATGGCGCAGTCGTCAATTATGACAGCATTAACGTCGCGATCGATTCGAGTACGGGAGAAACGGTCAATTATGATGCATACCTTTCGAACTTCGAATATCCCGCTCAGGCGCCGGCATTGATCAAAAAGGAGCAGGCGGTTGCCAGCTGGTTGGATTATTACCGCACGCAGCTTACGTATCGGCTTGTACAGCAGTTTTCTTGGAACGGACAGCCGATTCCGATCGAGAAATATAACCTGATGGTAGCTTCGGGCGAAATCAAGGCCGATGAGGTTCAGACGCAGACAGAAGCAGAGCTTGTATATCAGCTGGTGCCTCGTTTAATCGATGAATCGGTATTTCTTGATGCGGAGACGGGCGGTTGGCGGAATAGGGAAACCGGCGAGGCCACGCAGCTCGAGAAGCCGAAGGCAAAGGATATCGAAGGGCACTGGGCGCAGCGCCAATTGGAATTGATGGTCGCCTATAAAGCGCTCGATGTCAAAAATGGCGAGGTGCGCCCGAATGAGCCGATCACCCGCGGCGAGCTTATCAAAATGCTGGTGCTCGCTAGAAGCAGCGGCCAATCGCCGCTCTACGGTTCTGCCGATCGCTCAGCTGCCAAAGCTTCCTTTAACGATGTCGCTGCGGATTCCAGCTATTTCGTATATGTTGAATCCGCGCTGGAGCAAAATTTAATCGATGTGGGCGACGGTTCCTTTAATCCAAGCGGCAAAGTATCACGGGATGAGATGGCTGAGCTGATCGTGCGCGCTTTAGGCTATAATGCGCTTGCGAATTACGACCATATTTTTAAAGCAACATTCAAAGATAACGCGCAAATTGAGAATAAGGGCCAGGCGGCAATCGTCGTCGGTCTAAAAATCATGAGCCTGGCAGACGGTAAGTTTCTGCCTAAGAAGCAGGTGACGCGCGGCGAAGCATCGGTAGCCTTCTTCCGGTACCTGCAATCCCGCGCAGAGCTGAAGGAAGCTCCGATAAGAATGTAAACGTGAAAGGCAATAGGCCTGGCATCAACCGGTTTAAGGGGATGCCAGGCCGTTTTTCGCTGAAGGGACAAGAGCTAGTCTGTTTTTTTATTGTTGGTGGTGTAGTTCGATGTAGACTTCGTATCTTCGATCGTGTCGTTAACGAAAGCCATATCCTGGTTTTTGGCATGCATATTCGTCGTTCCTTTGTAGTTTCCTTTATGCTTCTTGTTTTCCATTTGCTCATCTCCTCGTTATGTTTATTGATGATGCAGTCTTTCACAAGCCAGTGCTTCCGTAGTATTTCCGCAGCCGGACTAATCATTCTCATGCAGGCTCCAAATCGGAATAAGCGGGCGTCTTGCCGGCATGGCTTCGATTGAATGCCCGATTAAAGTGGATTCTGCCAGCGGGTTACACTTTCAATGTAGGGGATGGTGGGGTATAATAGCTGGAGTTGTTTACTTTCGGGAAAATAGGGGTGTCTTATCGCATGGCATTGAAAGCTGGAATCGTAGGTCTTCCGAACGTCGGGAAATCGACTTTGTTTAACGCAATTACGCAAGCAGGAGCAGAATCCGCCAATTATCCTTTTTGTACGATAGATCCTAACGTTGGTGTTGTTGAAGTGCCGGACGAGCGTCTGGACAAGCTGGTTGAGCTTGTCGTTCCGAAGAGTATCGTGCCAACAGCCTTTGAATTCGTTGATATTGCCGGTCTGGTTGCAGGCGCGAGCAAGGGCGAAGGGCTTGGCAACAAGTTTTTGGCGCATATCCGCGAGGTTGACGCGATTGTTCACGTCGTACGCTGCTTCCAGGATGAGAATATTACGCATGTATCGGGTAAAGTAGATCCGATCAGCGATATTCAAACGATTAATTTGGAGCTTATTTTGGCCGACATCGACTCGGTTGACAAGAAAATCGAACGTTCCCGTAAAAATCTCAAGGGCGGAGACAAGAAGGTTGCCCAAGAAATCGAAGTGTTAGAGCGCATTAAAGAAGCGTTGTATAACGATATGCCGGCGCGCAGCGTTGAGCTGAGCGACGATGAGAAGCTACTCGTTCGCGATTTGCACCTGCTTACGATGAAGACGGTATTGTACGCTGCTAACGTAAGCGAAGATGAGGTATCGAATTCAGACGGCAACGAGTATGTCCAAAAGGTTCGTGAATTCGCAGCGGCAGAAGGCGCCGATGTTGTGCCGATCAGCGCGAAGGTTGAAGCGGAGATTGCGGAACTTGAGGGCGAAGACAAGGAGATGTTCCTTGAAGAGCTAGGCATGTCGGAATCAGGCCTTAACCGCTTGATCAGCTCGGCGTATAAGCTGCTTGGGTTGTACACGTACTTTACGGCCGGTGTGCAAGAGGTCCGTGCATGGACGATTCGCAGCGGGACCAAAGCGCCGCAAGCGGCGGGCGTTATCCATACGGACTTCGAACGCGGATTCATTCGCGCCGAGGTAGTGTCCTTTACCGATCTTGCGGCAGCCGGCTCCATGGTAGCGGCTCGCGAGAAGGGGCAAGTTCGCCTCGAAGGCAAAGAATACGTTGTGCGTGACGGCGACGTTATCCATTTCCGTTTTAACGTGTAAATAATAGGCAATGCTATAGCCCTGTAAGTGCTGTTTGGCGCTTGCGGGGCTTTATTGCGGATTGGTCTTGTCTCTTTGGGGTAACCAAAGCGGCTTGGCGGGCATATGAAGATTATAGCGGTATCGCTATTTGGGCAGGAATGGCCACTGTTAATCCAAACCAGCAGTCGATAGAAATCCGTTGGTATGGTATAATAAACATTATCCTAATGGAATAAATAGAGGTGAATGATCGTGTTTGACCGTTTACAAGCACTCGCAGACCGGTATGAGAAGCTAAGTGAGCTGTTGTGTGATCCGGATGTATCCAGTGATCCCAAGCGGCTTAGAGAGCTTTCCAAGGAGCAGTCAGATTTACAAGAGGCGTATGATGCCTTTACGGAATATAAACAGGTCACCGAGCAGCTTGACGATGCCAAGCTGATGCAGGCAGAGAAGCTCGATGACGAAATGCGTGAAATGGTTAAGATGGAGATTGACGAACTCAGCAAGCGCCAAGCGGAGCTTGATGAGAAAATTCGTGTCGTCTTGCTTCCGAAGGACCCGAATGATGACAAGAACGTGATCGTCGAGATCCGCGGCGCGGCAGGCGGCGACGAAGCAGCTTTATTCGCATACGAGCTTTACCGCATGTATACGAAATTTGCGGATACGCAAGGCTGGCGCGTAGAGCTAATGGATTTCAGCGAAAATGACGTTGGCGGCTTCAAAGAGGTTATTTTCATGATTACGGGCAAAGGCGCGTACAGCAAGCTGAAGTTCGAGAGCGGCGCGCATCGCGTACAGCGTATTCCGGTAACGGAATCGGGCGGACGGATTCATACCTCGACATCGACGGTAGCGGTTATGCCGGAGGTTGAGGATGTAGAGGTTGAAATTCTTGACAAGGATATTCGCGTCGATACGTTCTGCTCCAGCGGAGCGGGCGGCCAGTCGGTTAATACGACGAAATCCGCGGTACGCGTGCTGCATGTTCCAACAGGCATCATGGCGACTTGCCAGGATGGCAAATCGCAGAACGAGAATAAGGCGAAGGCGCTTGCCGTGCTTCGTGCCCGCATCTCCGACGTTCGCCGCCAAGAGGAAGAAGCGAAATATGCCGGCGAACGGAAGAGCAAAGTCGGAACGGGAGACCGCAGTGAACGTATCCGTACGTACAACTTCCCGCAAAGCCGCGTAACGGATCACCGCATCGGATTGACGCTGCATAAGCTGGATTCGGTTATGAACGGAGATCTGTCGGAAGTGATTTCATCGCTAACGATTGCGGAGCAAGCGGATATTATGGAACGTGAAATGGCTTAAAAATATGGCGCTGGACCGCTGGTTGCTTTCCATAAGCAGACAGAGGTCCGGCGTTTTGTTAGGTTATGGGCATATAAGGCTGGTACGGGGCTGACTGAAATGTTGGGTCATGCTGCATTACGGCTTTTGGGCAATAGAATTTGGATGTGAAGGGACGATGCGGAAATGGGCAAGCAAACAGGGGAGCGGTGGTTTAAAGAACCGTTGACGCTTCGACAGGCCAGTGTGCAGGCGACCGCGCTGCTGCTGGCGGAAGCGGTGGAGGAGCCTCGCAACAATGCCGAGCTGCTGCTTATGCATTTGCTCGGCATAGACCGCGCCGCGCTGCTCCGCGACGGCGGGGAGCCGTTCCCGAGCGAGCGGATCGCGGAGTGGGAGGCGCTTATCCGCCGCAAAGCGGCGGGCGAGCCCGTGCAATATATGATCGGCGAGCAGTGGTTTTACGGGCGGCCGTTCAAGGTGACGCCCGCCGTGCTCATTCCGCGCCCGGAGACAGAGCTGCTCGTGGAGGCGGTGCTTGAAGCCGCCGACCAGCTCTGGCCAGCCGCGCAGGGCAGCGGGGAAGGCTTTGCGCCGACGGTGGTCGACGTCGGCACAGGCAGCGGCGCCATCGCCGTGACGCTTGCTTCGCAGCGTCCCGCGTGGCGCGTGTGCGCGTCCGACCTATCGCCGGACGCGCTGGCAGTCGCCCGCACGAACGCGGCCCGCCAGGAGGCGGCGGACCGGCTGACGTTCGTGCAGGGCGACCTGCTCATGCCCTTCGTACCCGGGCATGAGCAGAGTGAATCCCCGCACGGCGAGCTTCGTATCGACGTGCTGGTCTCGAATCCGCCGTACATTCCGTCGGCGGACATGCCAGGGCTGCAGCGCGAGGTGCGCGACTATGAGCCGCATCTCGCGCTGGAAGGCGGGGCGGATGGGCTTACGCCATACCGCCGCATGATCGAGCAGCTTCCGCTGCTGGCGCAGATGCCGCGCATCGTCGCGTTCGAGCTCGGCATGGGTCAGCCTCGCATCGTCGCAGAGATGCTGCGGGCGCTCGACCGCTGGGATGACATCCGCATCATCAGCGATTACGCCGGGATTGAGCGTCATGTCATCGCGACGCAGCGGCAGCCGCGCTAGTAGCGCGAGAGGTAAAAGGATGCCCCGAAAGCGTCTAGGCTTTCGGGGCATCTTTTTTTGAAGCGGCAGGTTGTGAAGAGGCCTACTGCCGCTGATATTTTTACCTTTAGGTGGTTTTGATCTATGGATCCGTGGTTAAATCACTGTTCGGTTTCGGAGCGAAACCAGCTAGCGGTTTATGCTGCGGATTGGCGGAGGCCCTGTGGGCGGGGGTGGGCCCTGGCAAGTAGTCACTCCCAAGCTAGGGTCCGTTCCAGTAATAATGTAATGCGAGCGCCTCGTTCTTTGGTGCGTGCCCATAAGGATCGTTTAGGGACCAGATGCATGTATTTGTTGTTTGTGAAAGTTGCGGCGTAGCTACGTATGAGCTTATCCGAGAGTGCCTTCGAGAATTAACAGGAAAAACTCCAGTTATTTTTCTGAAATTCCAGATATTGCACTGAATAACGGGAAAAACTCCTGTTAAATGCCACCAAAACAACTATATCATCTCTAAACTAAAGAATTAGATGGAGAAATTCCAGCTAAATCATATTTCCCTTGAATAATCCGAAATTAGCAGGAGAAATTCCATCTAATTTTACTGCGCAGACAACTCTTCTAAAACGACAAGTGAAGATGGAGGGTTGCCAGCGCAATCCGTTCATCTTAGCTCCGTCCCATCGGTGCCCACTGCATGCCCGCCATAATGCGACCAGCTCCCGCTACGTGATCTCTCACTACAATTTGGCCTTCTTTATAAGCCAGCCAACTGCACTTACTCCGGCATCATATTCGTGCTTATCGCAATGCGGTTCCACGCATTGATCGTGACGATGGCCATGATGATTTCTCCGACCTGCTTGCTGTCGAAATGGCGGGCAGTCTCCTCATACACGTGATTCGGCACATGCTCCTTCGTGAGGAGCGTAATGGATTCCGTGAGGGCAAGCGCGGCTCTTTCCGCATCCGTAAAATAACGCGTGTCTCGCCAAGCACTCAAAGCGTATATCCGTTGCTCGGTTTCGCCGAGTGCCCGTGCATCCTTCGTATGCATGTTGATGCAGTAGGCGCAGCCGTTGATTTGCGAAGCGCGAATTTTGATGAGCTCTTTAAGCTCCTTGCTGATGCTTGTCGTACCTAAAAATTTCTCCAGCCCGAGCATTGCCTGATACGCGGCGGGAATTTCTTTTGCGATATCAATTCTCTCTGTCATGGTTTTCATTCTCCTCTATTATCCGAATGGTCGGCCGTTTGGCCGTCTTGCGTGTCTTCATGATCTAAGACAAAGCAGCGCGGCCGGTTGTGACAGGAGAAGAACGATTCTGTAAAAAAGTTATTCGAACTAAGGTTTTTCACTAAAGGTTTTTCACTAAAGGTTTTTCACTAAAGGTTTCGAACTAAGGTTTTGCACTAAAGACTTCGCACTAAAGTTCGAACTAAGGTCTCGAACTCAAGGTTTTGAACTAAGGTTTTGAACTAAGGTTTCGAATTAAGGTTCGAACTAAGATTTCGGACTAAAGGTTTCGATCAAAGCCTTCGAACTAAGGTTTCTCACTAAAGTTCGCACTAAAGTTCGCACTAAAGTTCGCACTAAAGTTCGCACTAAAGGTTTCGAACTAACCCATCCGTTCTAATGCTCCGTTCTAAATCCAACCATCCTAAAACCGTCCACCACAACCTACCCCACCAGCACATGCTTAAGTTTATCCGGATTCAGCATAACGAAAATTCGCTCGATTTTTTGATTTTCTGCATCAAGCTGAAAGCTTATTACGCTGCGCGGCTTGCCGTCCTTCATGATAATGATGCCGGCCTGCCCGTTAATGATTGCGAAGCGGTGACCGTCTCCGAGGAAGGTTCTCGGAATAACCCCCTGCAGGAAGGCCATCACGCGAGCCCTGCTGATAATAGCGAAGATCGCTGCACGTACCTTGCCGCCTCCATCGGAGACGAGTACTGCTTCCTCGGTCAGAAGAGCAACCAATTTATTGAAATCGCCCGTCGCGGCGGCCTCCATAAAGGTAACGACGAGCGGCTCGGCTTTCACGGTGTTGGCCGGCAGGAGCTCTCTTTCCTTTTGCAGCTTCTCTTTGGCCCGGCTGAAAATTTTACGGCAATTGGCTTCCGTTTTTTGCAGGCACGCCGCGATTTCATCGTAATCGTAGGCAAGCGATTCCCTCAGGACGAATACCGCCCGCTCCACCGCGGAGAGCTGCTCCAGCATGACAAGCAGGGCATAGGAGACGGATTCGTGGCGGTCGTACAGTTCGGCAGGGTCCGTGGCCGCATGGTCGACGTCCGGCTCGGGAAGCCACTGGCCGACATACACCTCTCTCCTTTTGCGCGCAGATTGGCTGAGATTAATGGAGCGGTTCGTTACCATCCGGACGAGATAGGCTTTTTCATTTTGTATGTCGTTAGCGTCAAGTTGGCTGTAATCCGCAAACACGTCCTGGACCAGGTCCTCGGCCTCGCTGAATGAGCCGAGCATGCGGTAGGCGATGGAATGGAGCAGCGGTCGGTAAGCGGCATACATTTTTTCGAAATCCATCAGATAATCATCCTTGTCTTCTGCAAAATAGAGGAGCTTCAATAACGTCGTCTAGTTGTTGCTTTTATTATAAGCGATTGCTCTTTTTTTCAAATACATTTATCAGCTTTCGAAGCTTACCGGTATTCTTATATTCTGTTAACGCTTGAAAAAAGATAGTTTGCTAGGTTTATATATTCCGATAGGCGGACATAATGACGGATAGATACGTTCCGGAACGCAAGCAGACGCACTGACGGGTGCGACGAGAGGAGCTTGTGTGTATGTCCAGCCATTATTCCATTCATTCTTATTCCAATGTTGAGGTATCCCCATCATCCAAATCCGTTCGTTCCAATAAATTTGCTTACCGTAAATCCTATGGTTTTATTATATTTGCACTTATTCTACTAATTATGAGCTGGGAAGCCCAGCAAATGGACGCGGCGGTTGCAGGCGGCCAAATTCCGCAGGAATCGATTCGTCTTCGTATTTTAGCCAATTCCGATAATCCCGCTGACCAAGTCGTGAAACGCCTTGTTCGGGATGAAATCGTTAAAGCGATGAACAGTTGGGTAACGGGTCCTCAGACGATTGAGGAAGCGCGCCAGACGATTCTCGCCCATATGCCTGAAATTGAACGGATAACCGCAGAGGTATTGGAAAGCCGCGGTTTTGAATACGGCTCGCACGCAGAGCTTGGCATGGTCCCTTTTCCTACTAAAATGTACGGCAATCAGGTTTATCCGGCCGGCGATTATGAAGCGCTCAGGATCACGCTTGGCGAAGGCGGCGGCCAAAATTGGTGGTGCGTGCTGTTCCCGCCCCTATGCTTCATCGATGCGGCAAGCGGCGAGGCATCGGCTGCTGCTAGCACGGATACGGCTAAGGGCGCTGCGCTGCAGTCGGATACGGCTCCAGTGAAAACGGCAGCGCTTGAAACTGCGGCGGCAGACGCGCCATCGGAAGGCGTAGCGCCGGAAGCGAAGTTTTTCCTGTGGGAGATCATCGAATCGCTTATCGACTGGATTAAATCATTGTTTTCATAAAATCGCTCATCGACTGGAATAAGTTATTGTTTTCATAAAAAACGGCAGTCATGTCTTGCAAGCGGAAGACGTGAAGGCCGTTTTTTGTTCGTATTATTTTATAAGTTTCCGAAGCTTGCAGGGGTTCTTATAGTTCACCTGTTAAACGAGCTTTTGCCTCCAAAGACCGGCGGTATCCGTTTACTCTTGTTTGGGCATGCATATGCTATAATAGCGGAAGAATGGATAATTTATATGAGAGCAAGGATTGAAGGATAGAGATGACGACTATGAAAGTATGGCGCGTGAAGCAGGCGAATGAGGAACCGCTTGGTCCGGAGCTCAGGGAGGCAGCCGCTGCGCTTAGAGATGGCGGTCTCATTGCATTTCCGACAGAGACCGTCTACGGGCTTGGCGCGGATGCACGGAGCACGGCGGCCGTGGAGCGGATATTCAACGCGAAGGGACGTCCCTCGGACAATCCGCTAATTGTGCATATCGCGCACCGCAAGCAGCTGGATGAGCTGGTGCTGCCGTATCCGAAGCTAGCTTCGAGGCTTATGGATTGCTTTTGGCCGGGCCCGCTTACGATTGTGCTGCCTGTTCGTGATGAGGCGCTATCGCCCCTGGTAACAGCAGGGCTGCCTACGGTAGGCATCCGGATTCCGGATCACCGGACGGCGCTTGCGCTGCTTGAGCAAGCGGGCTGCCCGATTGCGGCGCCAAGCGCGAATCGCTCGGGAAGACCGAGCCCGACGCTTGCGGAACATGTGCTGGAGGATTTGGAAGGACGCATAGACGGCCTTGTGGATGACGGACCGACGGGTGTCGGCTTGGAATCGACGGTAATTGAATTGGACGGCGAGCATGGTATCCGTATTTTGCGTCCGGGCGGCATTACGCGCGAAGCGCTGCAGCAGGCGGTACCGGAAGCGCGAATCGACAGTGCCTCGATAGAGGAGCCTGAGACGGCCCCTCGTTCCCCCGGCATGAAATATACGCATTACGCACCGCAAGGAGAGCTTGTGCTTGTACAAGGCGATCCGGAGGCCGTAACGGCTTATATTCATGAGCAAGCAAAAGCCGCAAGCCGGGACGGGGAAGTGACTGGCGTGCTGGCTTTTGAGGAGCGGGTAGCCCAATACAGCGCTGACCATGTTTTGTCGCTGGGAAGCGAAGCGGAGCTGGACGATGCGGCCCATCGCTTGTACGCGGCTTTGCGGGAGCTTGACGGTGTCGGCGCAGAGCGCATTTGGGCGGAGAGCAGCGGCGAGCAGGGCATTGGAGCCGCGCTGATGAACCGCTTGGCAAAGGCAGCCGGCAATCGAATCGTTCGTGTTTAAAATTATAGTTTAGTAGGCTGATGCATGTGTTAAGAGTAACTTCGTCTCCAATCAAGAGCTGCATCATACTCCTACACTGCAGTTAGTACAATGCAACTCGTGCTCAATCACCTGTTATTTCGCTACAATGCAGTTTCTGCAATAGAAAGCATGTCTAGGGGCAATTATGTCGCGTGTTGAGGGAATTCTGTTGTACTTACTGCAACGTAGCTCAATTTGTCGGGTGCCATGTCAGGTTTCTGTTGTAGAAAGTGCAGTAGAATTTGTTGGTGTTGGTGTTGGTGTTGGTGTTGGTGTTGGTGTTGGTGTTGGAATGGAAATGGATTCAGCCATAGTGTGAACTATGATATGTGTTGATGTTGATGTTGATGTTGATGTTGGTATTGGCACTGGCACTGGCTTTGGCATTGATGTTGACGCTGACGCTGATGTTGAAATGGAAATGGAAAGTCCTTCAGTTACAGTTTGAACTATGATAAGTATGTTTGTCCCCATGTCCGCATATGTTTGGTAGAGAAACCAGGCGGACATGGGGGAGATAGACTGTGGTTGAAGCACATTTGCATGCCGGGCAGTTTCTGACGCTGTTCATTATCGCGTTAGCGCTTGGCTTAGATGCCTTTTCACTCGGACTTGGCATAGGATTAAAAGGCATTCGGCTGCTGGATATTTTGAAGCTGGGCGTGGTTATTGCTTTGTTTCATGTTATAATGCCGCTGGCAGGCATCTACACGGGTCAGTATGTAGGCGTCCTGCTCGGCGATGTGGCTACGGTCGCGGCCGGTATTTTGCTGGTGCTGCTGGGCGGGCATATGATCTACAGCTCGCTGCGCGGAGACGCAGTGCAGTCTTTTGACCACAAATCCTTATGGGGCTTGCTCTTGCTCTCGCTTAGCGTCAGCATCGATTCCTTCTCTGTCGGCATTACGCTAGGCATGTTTGCGGCCAATATATGGACGACCATCTTATTGATTGGGCTACTGGGCGGGCTCATGTCCGTGCTTGGCTTAATGATCGGCCGCAAGGTTAGCGGCAATCTCGGCGAATACGGCGAGGCTGTAGGCGGCGGAATTTTGTTTATTTTCGGTATATTGTTTATTTTTTAAGATAGACGGCTGGGAAAAGCGTGCGAAAAGGAGTTGGCAGTGTGAAACGTATATTATTTGTTTGTACTGGCAATACATGCCGCTCGCCGATGGCGGAGGCTATGCTGCGCCGGATGGCTGCTCTAAGAGGCATTACGGTAGCGGTCCGTTCCGCGGGCATCTCCACGGTCGATGGGCTGCCGGTGTCTGCCCATGCGGTAGAGACGCTTAGACAGCGCGATATTGAGCATAAGAGCACTTCACTTGCGCTGACAAGCGAGGCGGTCGGCTGGGCTGACATTATTTTGACGATGACGTCTAACCATAAGCGCGGGCTGCTGCAGTGGCATCCGGAGGCTGTGGACAAAACCTATACGCTGAAGGAATATGCGAACCAGGACGCGAGCGTGCTCTCCGATATCGAAGAGCTGGAACGCCTGTATTCGGAACTGCATATGAAGCAAGCCTTGGGTCAGCAGCTCACTTCGGCGGAACGAAGCCGGTTGCTGGAGCTGGAGCGCAGAATCCCAAGTTTCGACATCGTGGATCCGTTTGGCGGCTCGCTCTCCATCTATAACAGCAGCGCGAATGAAATCGAAGATGCGCTCGTAAAGCTTCTGGACAAGCTTTCCAAAAGATAATTCCGCGGCTGTCCCCGTTAATATGGATTGATTTTTTGAATCGCTTCGGCTATTATGGAAAGACAATATACGGTTTCCGATGTAACTGGCGACGGAAGTGGGCTAACCACGGTGGAGCATCGGAATATACGGCCGGTCGCCTGGGCAAAGAGCAGCATGCTAATTAGCATGTCTTGCTCTTTTTTCGTCTTTTTCTGCAAAAATAGGTATACTAGCACTGTGATGTTTCATAACGAAGGAGGTCTTTTGCATTGAAAATTGCTATTGGTGCCGATCATGCGGGCTATCGTTTGAAGGATGAGGTTGTGCCTTTTCTTCAATCGCTCGGCCATGAAATCGAAGATGTGGGCTGCAGTTGTGACCAATCGGTTGACTACCCGGACTATGCGCTGCCCGTATGCGACCTTGTTACGAGCGGCAAAGCAGAACGCGGTATCTTGATTTGCGGAACCGGAATCGGCATGTCGATCGCGGCAAACAAAGTTCGGGGTATCCGCTGCGCGCTCGTCAACGACATGTTCTCGGCTAAAGCGACAAGGGAACATAACGATACAAACGTATTGGCACTTGGAGAGCGGGTTCTCGGACCTGGTGTAGCCTTGGAAATTATTCGGATTTGGCTTGAAACGCCGTTCTCGAACGGCGAGCGCCATGTCGGCAGAGTAAACAAAGTGATGCAAATTGAAGAGCAGTTCAGCAGCCAGTCCTAATTAGGGGGGCCATCGCGATGAGCATAGAAGAAGATGTACGGCTTGGTGTCATAGCAAATCAGGTAGAGACGATCGTCCGGGAGCTGGCAGCGGCAGGCGGGCTTGCCGTGAGTCAGCTGTTAGTTATCGGTGTAAGTACTAGTGAAGTGCTGGGCCATCGCATTGGAACGGCAGGAACCGTCGAAACGGCCGCGCAGATTTACGCGGGCGTGGAAGCGGCGCGGAGAGAACTGGGCTTCATTCCGGTGTACCAATGCTGCGAGCATTTGAATCGAGCGCTCGTTATCGATAGGGAGACAGCCGAGCGTTACGGCTTAGAACCCGTCGGAGCGGTACCCGTACCGAAAGCCGGCGGATCGATGGCAGCCTATGCTTACCGCCAGTTAAAGGACCCCTGCCTTGTAGAAACGGTACAAGCGCATGCCGGCATCGATATCGGCGATACGTTCATCGGCATGCATCTGAAGCGGGTAGCCGTTCCGGTCCGTCCGTCGATTCGCGAGATCGGGGGAGCCCATGTTACGATGGCCGTCACAAGGCCGAAGCTGATAGGCGGTTCGCGCGCGGTATACGAGCTGGGCAATGAGATATCGGCAGAGCAATCTGCAGGAACATGCGATTAGCCGAACGCGGAGAATGAATGATCTAATTTTATAAAACCATTTAAAAATATATATAGGCTGTCTAATTTGAGGAGGATAATGAAAATGGAAAACCTGCGCAAACAAGATCCGGAAGTATTGAAAGCACTAGGCCTTGAGCTTACTCGTCAACGGGATAACATCGAGCTTATCGCATCAGAGAACATCGTAAGCGAAGCGGTTCTGGAAGCAATGGGAAGCGTGCTTACGAACAAATATGCAGAAGGCTACCCAAGCAAACGTTTCTACGGCGGCTGTGAGCATGTAGATATCGTTGAGGATATCGCCCGCAACCGTGCGAAGGAATTGTTCGGCGCAGAGCATGCGAACGTTCAGCCTCACTCCGGCGCACAAGCGAATATGGCTGTTTACCTTGCTGCTTTGCAGCCTGGCGATACGGTTCTAGGCATGAACTTGGCGCATGGCGGTCACTTGACGCACGGCAGCCCTGTCAATGCATCCGGCTTGCTTTACAACTTCGTGGCATACGGCGTGCAAGAGGATTCCTTCACCATCGATTATGAAGAAGTCCGCAAGCTTGCTTTCAAGCACCGTCCACGTCTGATCGTGGCTGGCGCGAGCGCGTATCCGCGTATCATTGATTTCGAGAAACTTGGCAAAATCGCTAACGACGTAGGCGCTTTGTTCATGGTTGATATGGCTCACATTGCCGGTTTGGTAGCAGCGGGTCTTCACCCGAGCCCAGTGCCGCATGCACATTTTGTTACGACGACTACACACAAAACGCTTCGCGGACCACGCGGCGGTATGATCCTTTGCCGTCAGCCTTGGGCAGCAGCGATTGATAAAGCGGTTTTCCCTGGTTCGCAAGGCGGTCCATTGATGCATATTATTGCAGCAAAAGCGGTAGCTTTCGGCGAAGCGCTTAAACCGGAGTTCAAGCAATACGCGACACAAGTTGTCAAAAATGCAAAGGTGCTTTCCGAAGAGCTTGTTGCAAAAGGCTTCAACATCGTTTCTGGCGGCACAGACAATCATTTGATGCTGCTTGATACGCGCAACCTGAACATTACAGGCAAAGTAGCGGAGCATGTACTTGATGAAGTAGGCATTACCGTTAACAAAAATGCCATCCCGTTTGATCCGACAAGCCCGTTTGTTACTTCCGGAATCCGTATCGGTACACCGGCGGCAACGGCTCGCGGCATGGATGAGAAAGCAATGAAAGTTATCGCTGATGTTATCGCATTGGTGCTTAACAGTCCGGAAGATCAAGAAGTGCTTGCTAAAGCCCGCGGCTTGGTACGTGATCTTACTGCACAATATCCGCTTTACCCTGGCATGACTTACTAATTCGTTCCATCGGCATTTGATTCAAAGGACCTATTCGGTGTTTATACACGAGTAGGTCCTTTTTTTGTTGTTCTTCCGGTGGAGCAGTGAATAAGCGGTATAAAATAATAAGCCGAGAAGAATGCTATAAACAATGAAATAGGCAGATTCAGCTATTATTTTAGTAAAAATGAAGAAATGAGGTCCGATTATTTTATTTTTCATATTAATATGGCAATGTTGTGAATTCGAAAAATCATAGTGATATTGCGGTTTATTTCGATTTTATAAACAAAAAGCTAAATTATATTCGAAATCAATTGGAAATTAAAAGAATATTTAATGATTTATATATTTTATATAATTTGATCTATATTTGCTATTTATTCCCTGTAACTGCTTCAAAGCGTTAAAGTAACAAAATAATAAATTGAATAAACGCTGTAAAGCATTAAAGTGACAAATTAATTAATTGAATAAACGCGTCAAAGTGCTAAAGTATAGCTGATATTAGTCATTTAATACATAAATTTACAGCACATATTTTGTTGATAAATAATTAACATGGATGTATAGTGAAATTTATTAGTAAACTTCAATCTCTATGTTTGGATGGGATGAGTGTATAACATTAGCTCAAGAGGATACGCGCATTTGGATCAGAAGCTTTCTCTCTGATGCAAACGTTTGTATATAAGGCGAGTAAGGTGGACGATACTACCCACTGCTGAACAAAGTAGAGAAAAAAACGGGAGGGTAACAATGAGAACAAGAAAGTCTGCTTTTTCATTTATCGCTGCTTTACTCATTCTTGCTATGATCGCGGTAGGTTGTACGCCGAAAGAAGAAACAAGCAACAACGGCGCTGCGAATGGCGGGACAACCGGCGAGACGACTGAAGCGAAAGTGTTCCGTTTGAACATTCACTCTGAGCCTTCGACGCTGGATCCTGCACTTATGGAAGACAACGTATCCGGTACGCTTGCCACAGGTATTTATGAAGGCTTGACTCGTAAAGACGAAAATGGCGAAACCATTCCTGCAACAGCAGAGAAATGGGAAATGTCCGAGGATGGACTTACTTACACGTTTACCATTCGCAAAGACGCGAAATGGAGCAATGGTGACCCTGTTACCGCTAATGACTATGAATACTCTTGGAAACGCGCGCTTGATCCTGCAACAGGCTCGACATACGCTTACCAATTCTACTACATCGTTGGCGCACAAGATTATAACGAAGGCAAAACGACGAACGCTGACGCCGTTGGCATCAAAGCTCTTGATGCTCAAACGCTGGAAGTGAAATTGAACTCGCCTACCCCTTATTTCTTGAGCCTGACTTCTTTCTACGTATACAACCCTGTTCACCCATCGGTGAAGGATAACGAGGCTTGGGCTGCGGATGCGGCTACAATCATCGGTAACGGTCCTTTCAAAATGAGCGAATGGCAGCACAATACATCGATTAAACTCGTTCCGAACGAGAACTACTACGATAAAGACCAAGTGAAGTTTGCAGGCGTTAATTTTACAATGCTTGCTGATTCTGCAACTGAGCTTGCGAACTATGAGACAGGCGAGCTTGATTACACAGGTAAACCTACCGGTGAAATTCCTGCCGAGCAAATCCCGGTTCTTAAAGAATCGAAGAAGGATGAGTTCGTTACAAAAGGGATTGCAAGCTCATACTACTACATGTTTAACACGGAAGAAGTCCCGTTCAACAACGTAAAAGTCCGTAAAGCACTTGCGATGGCGATTGATCGTCAAGCGATCGTGGAAAGCGTAACGATGGCCGGTGAGGTTCCTTCATTCGGTTTTGTTCCGCCGGGCATTATCGGTGAGAAAGAAGATTACCGTGCCGAAGTGAAAGATGATTACTTTACAGAAAATGTTGAAGAAGCGAAGAAATTGCTTGCCGAAGGTCTTGCTGAACTGAAGCTCTCTAAGTTCCCTGAAGTGACATTGACGTTCAACACGAGCGACGGGCACAAGAAGATTGCGGAAGCAATCGTCGAGATGTGGCGTCAAAATCTTGGTATCGTAGTTGTTGCCAAGAACGAAGAGTTCTCTGTCCTGCTCAAAAACCGTACGGCAATGAACTACCAAATTTCCCGCGCAGGCTGGGGAGCTGACTATAACGATCCAATGACGTACATGGATATGTTCGTTACTGGCGGCGGCCAAAACAATACAGGCTTCGCTTCGCCCGAATACGATGCTTTGATCAAAAAAGCATACGCAAGCGGAGATCAAAAAGAGCGTATTGCTGCTATGGCTGAAGCAGAGAAAATCCTGATGGATCAAATGCCGATCATGCCGATTTACTACTACAGCAACGTTTACATGCTGAAACCTGGATTCAAAAATATCATCACAGATTACAAAGGCGACATTGATTACACAAGAGGTTATTACGAAGCGGAATAGTCATCCTTCCAGCATCTGAAGGTAGGGATATATGCGGGATGTCCGCATATATCCCTTTCTTATTGACTATTTCAGACTCTAACACTCCACAATTCTTCTTGTTTATATTCTGTAAGGAGGTGTCCATTGCGTTGATAAAATATGTATTCAAGAAGTTTCTGTCCATGTTCGCTTCGTTGTTTGTTCTTGCGTCAGCTACTTTTTTTCTCATGAAAATCATCCCGGGCGATCCCTTTGTTAGGGAAAAAGCGATTCCGGAAAAAATAAGAGAGCATCTCTTGGCAATGTACGGCCTTGATCAGCCGGTATGGAAGCAGTATTTGATGTATCTTAACAATTTGCTTCACGGCGATTTGGGGATGTCGATGAAGCAGCAGTATATGTCCGTCTCACGAATCATTAAAGAAAGCTTTATATATTCCGCTCAAATTGGACTTTTTGCCGTCATCCTGTCCGTAGCGGCAGGTCTTATTCTGGGTATCATTGCTGCGCTTAATCATCGCAAATGGCTGGATAGCGCCACGATTATCATTGCGGTGCTTGGGGTTTCGATTCCGAACTTCCTTGCCGCGTCTATTCTGCAGTACGTATTTGGAAGCAAATTGCAATGGCTCAGTGTATCAGGTCTGAACGACCCGACCGACTTTATTATGCCCGTGCTAGCGCTTTCTTTCCTTCCCGCAGCCTTCATCGCGCGTCTGACACGCTCGACTATGCTGGAAGTATTGTCTGCGGATTACATTAAGACTGCTCGCGCCAAAGGTTTGAACGGCCGCATCATCCTGGTACGCCATGCGCTGCGAAATGCGATTTTACCGGTGGTTACTTACATCGGACCGATGACCGCGAACATCATTACCGGCTCGGTTGTTGTTGAGCAAATTTTCGGTATCGGCGGAATCGGCAAATATTTCGTACAAAGTATTTCTAACCGTGACTATACGCTCATAATGGGGCTTACTTTATTTTATGGCATTATCCTGATGGCAGCGCGGTTCTTGACTGATGTTGCTTACGGTTTTGTCGATCCTCGCATTAAGCTGACAAGAGGAGGGGGGAAAGGATGAAGGAAAACACCTTTACGCCGGATCAATTCGCAAAGCTGAGCAAAGACGAGAAGCATACGGAAGTCGTTGTCCGCGAAAGCATTTCGGCATGGAAAGATGCCTGGCTGCGGCTGCGTTCCAATAAAATTGCGATGATCAGCTTAATTATTCTAGTCATCGTATCTCTTATGGCTATTTTCGGTCCGATTATATCCGATCAGGATTATCAGACGAATCATTTGAGGGAAAAAAACCTGGGTCCTTCGGCCACCTATTGGTTTGGCACGGATGATCTCGGCCGCGATCTCTTCACCCGGACTTGGATGGGAGCCGGCATTTCCCTGCAGGTTGGCTTATATGCTGCGCTTGCCGATTTGGTTCTCGGCGTTATTATCGGAGGAATCATGGGGTATTTCGGCGGCCGAGTGGATGAAATCTTGAACCGTTTCTGCGAAATTTTATACTCGATTCCGAGTATGCTCATTATTATTCTATTAATCGTTATTTTTAAGCCCAGCATGCTTACCATCGTGGTTGCGCTGAGTATAACCGGGTGGATCAGTATGGCATGGATCGTGCGGGGCCAGATCATGCAGCTCAAAAACCAAGAATATGTCATGGCTGCCCAAGCGCTTGGCGCCGGTACCGGACGTATTTTATTCCGGCATCTGATTCCGAATGCAATGGGCCCGATTATCGTAACGCTGACACTGACAGTTCCGAGCGCGATTTTTGCGGAAGCCTTTTTGAGCTTCCTCGGTCTTGGCGTTCAGTCTCCGGCAGCATCTCTAGGTACGATGATCAATGATGCAATCAAAGCATGGACGCTGTATCCGTGGAGAATGATTTTCCCGGCGGCGGTCATTAGCATTACTATGCTATGCTTTAATATTTTTGGCGACGGTCTAAGAGATGCGCTTGATCCGAAAATGAAGAAGTAGGAGGTGGACAAGGATGGAGAAGTTACTTGAAGTAAACGACCTTCGTGTGAATTTCAAAGTTCGCGGCGGTATCGTTAAGGCGGTTCGCGGCGTTAACTTTCATGTTAATAAAGGCGAGGCAGTAGCGATCGTCGGGGAGTCCGGCTGCGGCAAGAGCGTAACCGCCCAGTCGCTCATGCGTTTGATTCCATCGCCTCCGGCAGAGACCAGCGGATCGATTAGGTTTAAGGACAAAGATATTTTGAAATTGTCGAACAGCCAAATGGAGGACATCCGCGGCAAAGAAATGGGTATGATCTTCCAGGATCCGATGACGTCGCTTAATCCTACGTTAACCATCGGACGGCAAATTACCGAAGGGTTGATTAAGCATCAAGGCATTAGCGGTTCGAAGGCTGCTGAGCGGGCTATTGAAATGCTTAATCTCGTCGGTATTCCGAACGCTGCATCACGAGTCAACCAATATCCGCATCAGTTCTCGGGCGGTATGCGCCAGCGGGCGATGATTGCTATTGCGCTTGCTTGCAACCCGTCTTTGCTTATTGCAGATGAGCCGACTACGGCGCTTGACGTGACGATACAGGCGCAAATTATGCGTGTGATGAAGGATTTGCAGCAAAAGCTGGGCACTTCTATTATTCTTATTACTCATGATTTAGGCGTTGTAGCCGATATGTGTGACCGCGTTATCGTTATGTATGCTGGTAAGGTCGTCGAAACGGGCACAAAATGGGAGATTTTCAAAAATCCAAAGCATCCGTATACGAGAGGGCTGCTGCGCTCGCTTCCGCGTCTTGATCAGAAGAAGGAAGATCCGCTTGTGCCGATTTATGGAACGCCGCCGGATTTAATTAAACCGCCTAAGGGCTGCAGCTTCTGCGCCCGCTGCGATGAAGCCATGAGGGTATGTGTAGACAATGATCCTGAATTGCTCCCGGTAGACGGCAATGAATCGCATGCATCGGCATGCTGGCTCGCGCATCCTTATGCAAATCGGGAGGTGTCTGTATGAGTGCACCGTTAATTGAAATCAATCATTTGCGCAAGTTTTTTCATTTAGGCGGCGGAGCGACGCTCCAGGCCGTTAACGATATCACCTTCTCCATTCAAAAAGGAGAAACCGTCGGCGTCGTTGGGGAATCCGGCTGCGGAAAATCAACAGCCGGCCGTACGATCATGAGGCTCTATGAGCCTACAAGCGGCGGAGTCAATTTCGACGGGCAGGATATCTATAAGCTGAAGGGTGCCAAGCTAAAAGCGCTGCGCCGCGATATGCAAATGATTTTCCAAGATCCGTACGCGTCGTTGAACCCGCGTATGACGGTTATGGACATCATCGGCGAAGCGCTGGATATCCACAAGCTTGTAGGCAGCAAGAAGGAACGCAAGCATAGAGTCGAGCATTTGCTCGATGTCGTAGGTCTTAATCCCGATCATGCCACGCGTTACCCGCATGAGTTTTCCGGCGGCCAGCGGCAGCGTATCGGGATTGCGCGCGCGCTTGCGGTCGATCCGCGCTTCATTATCGCGGATGAGCCGATCTCGGCGCTGGACGTATCCATTCAAGCGCAGGTTGTGAACCTGATGCAGGATCTGCAGCGCAAAATGGGTCTCACTTATTTGTTCATCGCGCATGATTTGTCGATGGTTAAGCATATCAGCGACCGCGTAGCGGTTATGTATTTGGGCAAAATCGTCGAGCTTGCCGAGAGCAGCGAGCTCTACGCAAGTCCTGCGCACCCATATACACGGGCGCTGCTGTCGGCGATTCCGATCCCGGATCCGGAGGTTGAAGCGAACCGCGAGCGTATTGTATTGACTGGCGATCTGCCGAGCCCAATCAATCCGCCGACGGGCTGCCAATTCCACACGCGTTGCCCGATTGCGACAAACAAGTGCAAGGTCGATGAACCGGCGCTACTCGAAGTGAGGAAGGGGCATTTTGCCGCTTGCCACTATGCTTCGGTGTAAGGTAAAGGATAAACAACATGTGATTTGAAAGATAAACAAATGGCGGAGCAGGTATACCCTTGCTCCGCCATTTTTATTTGGTCAGGTTTAATCGCTGCTTTTTATTTAACTTTAGTTGCTATAATCTTCTAATCCAATTGGGACTGAAGCCATTAGAATTATTGCATCTTTATCCTCATATTTCTGGGCCCATAACATCTCAAAAGTAAGGGAGTCTACATGGTGCCGTTTGAACTCAACTTCAGGAAAAGTAAGGCCCAAGTTATACGAGGACGCTATATCGCTTGAATCAACGGACTTAAAATTTTTGGCGTTAAGTGGCGGAAATAATCCATCGGGCAGAACTATGCTTACATCCTCTACATCTGACTTCCCTTTAAAGCTAAACTGTGCAGAATATGCGATTTTTCCATTTATGTTTTTAAAATGGCCGCTGTCCGAGAATTTAAGTTTATCTTGAGGCACATTGTCTTTGGTTACATATTTTTGTAAATAAAACTGACCGGTGCTAATGCTCACGGTTCTCCCGTCTGCAAGAATCAGGCTTGCTCTATTAAAAAAAGGAACAAACTCTTTCAATGTAAAGTAAAGTTTGTTACCGATGATATTAGGGGAATCGACCCTGATTTGTTTAGTTATTAATTCTTTGTTTTGCATCAGTTCAATTGCTTTAACATTAATATTATTCACGGAATACGGAAGATATAAAGTTATTTTTTTATTATCTGTTTCTGGAGTATCCACAAACATCAAGTAATTTTTTTCATTAAGTTTATATGAACTGATTTCTTTTAAAACCGCGTCTTCCACATGATAATCGTTTTGGATTTCTTGCCGAGAAGTGCAAGCTATGACTAAAAGCATTATACATATTAAATATATTATAGATAATAAATGTTTCAGAAGCTTACACATCCTTAGTAAAGATCGGTGTTTGTGAAAAGAAATCCGAATGGTAAGATTGCTGTTTTAATTTCTACTAATATACCACAAATTCCTTTTTATGGAACGAATTATTTGTACTCTCTTGTTGTGGTAAGAACAATTTCGGAATTAGATATAAGAATTTGAGTCGAAAAAGAGGTTTCTCACATATTCCATAAACTTATCCACAATATTATGAACAACCTGTGGACAATTGTGAATAAATTGGGGATATATCTGTTAATAGCTATATTTTCTGAATTTTTAATTCCTACTTGACTGATGTGAATTAATGGTTTAATATTGGCTTCAGAACGATTAAATGAACATTCATTATCTTAGCATTAAACAATTAGGTTAGCCGATTGGACCACCAAAGGCTCCTGCTCTCTTTTCGTCATGAAAAGAAGGCGGGGGCCTTTTTGTATCTAAGCTCGGTCACCCTGCGAAAAGGAGAACGAATTAAAATTCATGGAAAACTACAACTGGGCACTGCTTGAGGAAGCGGATTGGCTGTTTCGCAAAATGGTAAGAAGGTTCGTGAAGGAAAGAGACAAGATTTCGATAGAAGGGATTGCGCTGCCCGGTCTCCTCATTCTGAATATTATCCTGCGGGATGGCGAGCAAAGGCTGGGTGATCTGGCTGAGCAGCTGGACTTCACTTCAGGAGCGGTTACGGCCTTATGCGACAAGCTGGAGGAAAGCGGTCTAGCTGTGCGGAAGCGAAGCGAGCAGGACCGCAGGGCGGTTGTTCTTGAAATCACGGATAAAGGGAAGGAAATGCTTAACCGAAACCATGATGTCGGCTTACGGAGCATTACCACGCTGTTCGCGGGGTTTTCCGCAGAGCAGCTCACCTCTCAGATTAACGGCTACCGGCAAATGATCGAGAATCTCGAAGGTTTCTCTGATGCGATGCTGTCGCTTGCCAAACAAAATGCAGAAAAGGTCGAGCGCGAGCAGCAAGCGGAGCAGAAGCGCCGGTCCGAACGGTTCATTAGCTATTGAGATACTGGCATTAAACGAGTGATTAAGTCATTAACCTACATATAAGGAGCGATTATTATGGGACATCCAACCATTTATCCAACAGGAGCAACGGTTTATAACCCGGAGAAAGCATGGAGCGGCTACACGATTTACCAAGCAGCAGATTTAGGGGCATTGCTGATCGATATGAATGGTCGCGAGGTGCATTTGTGGAAAGGACTAAGGGGTTTCCCGAACAAAATGCTTCCAGGCGGCTACGTGCTTGGCAGCACGGCGGAAAGAGATCCGAAGTACGGCTTCCAGGATGAAGCGAATCTCGTTCAGGTCGATTGGGAAGGTAATATCGTATGGAAGTTTGACCGCTACGAATTTATTGAAGACCCGGGCCATCCTGCGCAATGGATGGCGAGAGCCCATCATGACTACCAGCGCGAAGGCAATCCGGTAGGTTACTATGTGCCCGGACAAGAGCCAAAGGTTGATTCAGGCAATACGATCATTTTAGCCCACAAAAATGTAAAACGGCCGGAGATATCGGAGATCGAGCTGCTGGATGACACGATCATTGAAGTGGACTGGGAAGGCAATGTGATATGGGAATGGACGTGCAGCGACCATTTTGAAGAGCTGGGCTTTGACGAGGAAGCGAAGCAGACGCTGTCACGCGATCCGAATACGAGGTTTTTTGGCAACAATTCCGGCGATTGGATGCATATCAACTCTGCTTCCGTTCTGGGACCTAATAAATTTTACGACCAAGGCGACGAGCGCTTCCATCCGGACAACATCATTTGGGACGCAAGGGAAACCAATATTATCGCGATTATCGACAAGAAGACGGGCAAAATCGTTTGGCAGCTGGGGCCGGATTACTCGACGCCAGAAACGAAGCATTTGGGCTGGATTATCGGGCAGCATCATGCCCATCTCATCCCGCAGGGACTGCCCGGCGAGGGCAACATCCTCATTTTCGACAACGGCGGCTGGGCTGGCTACGGCAAGCCGAATCCATCCTCCGACGGTGTGAAAAATGCGCTTCGCGATCATTCGCGTATTTTGGAAATCAATCCCGTCACGCTTGAGGTTGAATGGCAATACACGCCGACCGAAGCCGGTTTCCAGGCGCCGCTTGACTCCTACCGCTTTTACAGTCCGTACATCAGTTCTGCCCAGCGCCTGCCAAACGGCAATACGCTAATAACGGAGGGTGCGGACGGCCGTGTGTTTGAAGTGACCCGTGAGCATGAGCTCGTCTGGGAATATATTTCGCCATATAAGAACAAACGCAACTCCAACATGGTCTATCGCGCCTACCGCTTGCCATACGAGTGGGTGCCGCAGCTGGAGAAGCCGATTGAAAAGGAGATCGCCGCTATTGATGTAGCCGATTATCGCTTGCCGGGTGCAGCCGGAAGAGGGACGGAATCCGTGGTTGAAGTAGCAGGCACGGTCACCTTTGGCGAGGGTGCTCTCTGCGTAGCCAGAAGCGACGAGACAGAGCAAAATTAGCAAGCGGATTGGTCGAGTTGAATAGAGGGGCCTAAGGGGGCTTTCATAATGGAGGAGAAGACGTATGCAAAAAAACAGCTTAAGGCAATGGGGAATTTCCGGATTGGTGCTAGCGATGCTTGGCGTCGTGCTGGCGGGCTGCGGATCGGATGAAAAAGCGGCGGATACATTAAAGCTTCGGATAGCGGATATTACCTCTAATCCCGTGTTTAGAGTGGCTGCAAACAAAGGATTTTTCGAGAAGCATGGCATAGACGCGGAGCTGATCACGTTCGCGACGCCGGCTGAAGGCATTAATTCCTTATTCATCAATCAGGTAGACATCGCTTACGGGGCGGACTTTCCAATTTTGAATGCAGTAAGCAAGGGCGACTACTCCGTTATCTCCTCTACGGGTCTGGCATCGGATGCCAACGCCAAGGAGTGGAAGCTGTTTGCAAGGAAGGATATTAAGAATGCCGCCGATCTAAAGGGCAAGAAGCTTAGCTTCTCCCGGGGAACCTTTATTCCTTATTTGTGGGATGTTTATTTGGCGGAGAACGGCATTGCGTTAAAAGATGTGGAGTTAATCGGCCAAGGCGGCTTCGATGAGGCCTATGTCGCATTGAAAAAAGGTGAAGTAGACGGAGTATGGGTCTACGGGGCGGTATTGAACACCAAATTTGCAGCGCTGGAGGAAGCGCATGAGCTGACGGATATGTCGCAGACGCCTGTGCGGCTCGGCACAGGTCTGGTTGCGCCTGATGAGCTAATCGCCAAAAACGAGGATAGCCTAGTCGAATTTTTGAAGGCGCTGGATGAAGCATCGGCTTATGCGCAGGAGCATCCGGAAGAGACGGCTGATATTCTGTACAAGGAAGTGAAGCAGCCGCGGGAAGCGACGCTGAAGGATTTGCCGAACAATCCGTGGAGCATCGGCTTTACGCAAAAGGCTTATGACGGCTTAGCGGGGCAAAAGAAATATATGGTCGATAACAAAATTATCGAGAAGGATTTTGAGCTGAATGAAAAATTGAATCTGGCGCTTGTTCGCAAGGCGTTCCCGGATCGTGTGATTGAACTTAAGTAGGGAGGCAAACAAAATGGCAGTCGCACCGAACACCAATGCTATTTATATTGAAAGCTTAAACAAGAGCTATTCGCAGCAAACGGCCGGCGAGCTTCATTACATTATTAAGGATGTCGATTTAGTCGTCAAAGGAGGAGAGTTCTTCGTTCTTCTTGGACCAAGCGGCTGCGGCAAATCGACACTGCTTAATATGGTAGCGGGTTTCGTCTCGAAGTCCTCGGGAAATTTGCGGGTTGGCGAAGACGAGGTGGAGCGTCCGGGGCAGGATCGCGCGGTCGTCTTCCAGCAGGCGGACTCTTCCTTGTTTCCTTGGCTGACCGTAAGAGAAAATGTGGAGTTCGGGCTGCGGATGAAGCGGATACCGGCGGCAGAGCGGCAAGCGATTTCCGATAAGTATATCGCTATGGTAGGACTGAGCGGGCATGAGAAAAAATTCCCGAGAGAGCTGTCGGGCGGCATGAAGCAGCGGGTACAGCTCGCGCGCGTGCTTTCTAACGACCCGGCCATCCTGCTCATGGATGAGCCGTTCGGCGCGCTGGACGCCATGACAAGGCGGACGATGCAGCGGGAGCTGGCCGGCATTTGGCGCAATACGGACAAAACCGTCATCTTTGTTACGCATGACATCCAGGAGGCGCTTCTGCTTGGGCAGCGGATCGGCATTATGTCGGCGGGGCCTTCATCCAAAATAACGGATATATACGAAGTGCCGCTCGCTTATCCGCGAGATATCGCAAGACCTGAATTCAATGAGCTTTACGAACGCATTCAATCTCATTTTGACGAGTAGAAAGGGGGAAGGCAGATGCGTCTGCTGAAGAAAAAAGGGGTGCTGCTGCTGTTGCTGTGGGCAGCGGGACTGACGTTCTGGCAATTGCTTTCTCTCCTGTACGGCCCGGAGGTTTTACCGGGGCCCGTCTATACGGCGAAGGGAGGATATGAACTGCTGGAAGACGGTTCCCTGCTCAAATATATCGGAATCAGCTCCTACCGCGTATTAATGGGCTGGACGCTAGGGAGCCTGCTGGCGATACCGGTCGGCTTAATTATTGGCAAGGTGAATGTGGTTCGCACGTTCGCTGAGCCGTTCTTGAACTTTATCCGATTCATTCCGCCGATTGCTTTCATTACGCTGTTTCTGGTATGGTTCGGAATCGGAGAAACTTCCAAAATCGCCTTGATTTTATATGCGACCTTCTTTATTGTGGTGCTCAATACGCTGACGGGCGTGTTATCTGTCGAAGAGGATAAAATCCGGTCAGCCCGGAGCATGGGGGCTTCGGAATGGCAGATCGTCGTCCATGTGATCGTACCCTCGACGGTGCCCTTTATGTTTACGGGCGTAAGGCTAGCGATGGGAACCTCGTATATGGCTATTATTGGGGCGGAGATGATTGCTTCAAACGAGGGCATCGGATATTTGATTTGGAATTCGCGTTTGTTTTTTCGTACCGATTGGATTTTCGTGGGTCTGATTTGCCTCGGATTAATGGGCTTTATTACGGACCGGGCTGTAGGCTTGCTAGGACGCAAGCTGCTATTCCGCTACGGCGTTGTCAGCACGACCTCGCTCAGAAGATAAGATGATGCACGCGCGTGAACCCTTTGCAGAGAGTGCTGCGAAGGGTTTTTTTACTTGATGGAAACGGTATTAAACCCGGACGGGAAAGATGTGTTAATATATGGGTAAGACGAAACGGCATAGGAGGTTAAAATGGCTCAATTTGCAGCGATTATGATCATAGTGGTACTACTCTTTATTTTATTAAGCGTCATTATGAAGGCGACGGGTTCTAGCCGAAACGGTCGATCGGGCGGCAGGGGACAAGGGTCGTTTGGTCGGACCAATGCATTTGCGCCTTGGCCGAAAGCGGATTTGCCTTCAGCGCTGGGTGTGCCGTACGGACACCCTGCGAGGCGGGCTGCGGAACGCTTGGAGGCGGCGCTCAGCTCAGACTTTGAGAGCCGAGCGAAGGACCGCGTACTGAAGGAGTTCCCGAGAATGTCAGATAAAGAATGGGATTGGACATGGTTTGAACTGAAGCGGTACTTCTTGATGTGCAGCATCATGCGCAGCGTTCCGATGTACAGCAGGCAGGTGGATGCCGTATGGCATGAAATGCTTATGTTTACCAGGGAGTATGAACAGTTCTGCACAAGCTTCTGCGGCGAAATGATTCACCATGCGCCTCATGAACCGGGAGCGCTGCCGCAGCCGGGAGAGCGGGCGCTGTTCGATTGGGTTTACGGCGAGTTGTTCACTCAGACACCGGCTAGCGGTAGAATATGGGGAGCGTTCTATAGGACTCGCATGTCGGAGCAAAGGCTTGAAGAATTGAGGGAATTCAACAAAGAAACGCTTCGGGCACAGTGGTTTAATAGGAAGGCGGCGGCCCGTTTCGCTGACTTGAATGAAACGGTAGATTATTTAATAGAACGTGCCGGGTCCCAGCTTTCGGCTGTTGGCAGCGGCAAACCGCCTTACGGGAATGAAGCGCGCTCCGCGAACAGCTATGGCTATGATCCAATACTGGGAGCAACCGGCCTGCTGTCGGGTATGCTTATCTATCATTCAATGTCGAATCCGAATGATTTCGCTCAGCAGATGGATCAAGCCCAGAACGAGGAGCAGCGCAAAGCAAACGGCAGCGGCGATTCAACGTACGCCTGCAGCGGTTCCTCCGACGATGGCAGAAACGATTCTGGGGGAGACCACGGCGGTTCAGGCGGAGATTCTTCCGGCGGAGGAGGAGATAGCGGCGGGGGATCTTCTTGCGGCTCCTCCTGCGGAGGCGGCTGCGGCAGCAGCTAACGAGCATCTAACTCATATAGACTGGCAAAGGCCAGCGCCTTCCACGCGGGAGGCGCCGGCCTTTGTTGACTCAACTTTCGCAGAGCCAAAATTAACTTGGTCTCAAGCCCAGCTTGAGTTGGAGCTAAAACTGCACGAGGAAGTGAAGCCGGAGATGAATGCAAGCGGCTTGAAGCAAAAACTCAATAAAGACACAGAAGCAAACCAGTTGTCGGCTGGTTTGCTTTTTTTTGTTTCGGTTTTTTGAATGCGAAGCGAGTTCGGCAGTCTTTTATTGTATGGGTACCTGTTGTAATTCGACAAAATCCAACAACGTACAACAAAGTCTCTTAATGAAACAATTGGAAAACTGGTGTATCTTAAAAATATTAGTATTTTATGTAATAATTTATCAGAAAAGGAGCTGTATGAATGGCAGTAAGCATACCTAAAGCTACAAGTTCGGCAGCAAAATCTTCAGTAAGCAGTTCTTCCGTAAGTAAAGCGGTACCGTCAGCTGCAGCAGCTGGAAAGGCAGCGACCACTGCCGCAGCAACGAAGACAGTTACACCGGCAGCGCCAGCCTCAACACCGAAACCGACTGCACAAGCGACGGCGGCAGCTAATCAGCAAATTTTACAAGCAAAAGAAGAATATCAGGCAGCTTTAGAACGGGGAGACCGTGCTGCGATGGATGCAGCCCGTACTAAAGCGGATGCGCTTCGCACGCAAGGCGGGACAATCGGGGCTGACAAAACATTAGAGCAAGCTCGTGCTATCGTATCAACCCCTTCACCAGTACCGGCTCCCGCTAGCACCATTACCACATATAACGCACAAGGACAAAAAAGTTCGGGTGCTCCAAGTCAACAGGAACTAAACAGATCTTTAGAGAAGGCAAAACAAGAGTGGTGGGATGCAAAGTTTAAAGGTGATCAGACAGCGATGGATAATGCTGCGAAGCAAGGACAGAAATTGCGGGCCGATGGGGCTCAAGAGACAGATGCAATACGCAAATTGGATGCTGAAAACACGGTTAAGCTGCAAACGGAGAAACAAAATTCACTTAATAAGGATTTAGAAAATTCTAAGCAGCTTTGGTGGGAAGCGCGTCTCAAGAATGACAAAGCAGGAATGGACGCAGCTTCCTCAAAAGGGGATAGCTTAAGGTTAGCGGGTGCCCAGGACACGGAAGCAACTGCAAAGCTCGATGCCGAATATTTGATTAAGCTGAAAGCTATTCAGGAAACCAATAAGCAACTTGAGCAGAAAAAAATGAATGATCAGCTCGTTGCTGTGAAAGAAAAATGGTGGATAGCGAGGCTGCATGACCTATCGCAAGATATGACGTCTGCTCAAACAAAAGGACAAGCCCTAAGAGATAAAGGAGCAATAGACACCGAACAATCCCGCGCTATTGATGAAAAATACAGCTTATTGCTTCAAGACAAGCTATCCAATGAAAGGAAGCTGCTGGAAGAGAAGAAAAAGTGGTGGGATGCGAAGATTAATCTGAGTACAACCGGAATGGATGCAGCCAAAAAAGCAGCGGATAACCTGCGAGGGAAAGCATACGTAAATGACCATACGGCCGAAATGGTTAATTTGGAAAAGCAAAATCAAGAATTTCTAAATGCGAAAGTCAGCTATTATTCAAACATCATGGACATGAGCGCTACAGATAGACAAAAGGCTCTAGACGCAATGAAGACAGCGACAGCCCATGGTGCAAGCCTTAACGTTAACACTAGCTACCGGTTGGATGAAGTTAATAATAAGATTATCGAGTACCGAAAGGACTATTGGCGGGAACGAGCGAATTACGACATTGGAGCGAATCAAGTACGCGCAAAAGAAAATGCGTATCGCAATCAATTCGGCGATCTTTCCAGCTTACTCATTACGGACGGCAAGTATAAGCTCGATTCGGTTGCGAATGACATCATTTATAAGACAGAAGTCAGATGGAACGAGTATGCCAATTACACGCAAAAAGAACTGTCTAATCTTAAAGATAACGACAAAGCGATTCAAGATAGCATTCGCCAAATGAACAATGCAGTGGGAACTGTATTTACTAAAACGAAGCTTGATGTTGTGAATGAACAAATTATCGGATTACGCAAGCAGTACTGGAACGCAGTTGATCAGTATAAGGATACGGCGGCGATAGACACCCAGCTTAAAAAGGTTTTGAAAGATAACAGCCAAATGGGCGGATTGCTCATAGACTCCAAGCAGGAAAGCGTGAATCGGGAGTATCGGGCTAATCGAGATGCGCTGAATAAATCCCTTACTGCCGGTAATCATGACCAATCGATTCATTTTATTCGTTTTATGCAGCAAATTACCGAGCAATCAGGCAGTGATTTAACCATACGCCGTTCTGGTGCAGTTTCTCAGCAATCGGTCGATAATTTGATGGTTCATATCAAATCGCAAGAGTGGGATAACCTGGTTAATCTTCGGAGTGACGAAGGCAATCGGCTGGCGAAGGCAAAGACGGCCGTGAGAAATAACCTGCTGGCCAATATCGATAGTGCAGCCATTAAGGAATTGGACAAAATGAACTTTGTTATTCTTTCAGCGAAAAGAGATTATTGGCAAGGGGTTTCCAGTCTTTCGACATCGGCCATGGAGCAGGCCAAGAACACCCTGACTAGCGCAGCGAACAGCAAATATTCCAGTTTATCAGCGTCATTAGATACGGCCTATGACCGGCTTTTTCGCGATGGCATAGAAATCAACCTGCTGGAGTGGAGCGGCGAAGGAAATACGAGCAAAGAGAGCGAATTAACAAAAAAGCGGGAAGCGTGGACGAAGTCCGTCAATGCTGCCAGCAGCCTAACGAATAGCTTTATGGGAGCCATAGGGCAATCTTTTACGATTAAACATCTTGACGCAGGAACTGGGCTTGATCAAACGCTTCGAACGATTTATCAAAATAAGGGAGCGCAATGGGAAAATGTAGCGCGGTACGGGACAGAAATTGAGCCGCTTAACACCAGTATTGCTGCCAATATGCGATCAATTCAAAATGTCCTCGACATTGCTAATAAGCAGACGGCCAAGGATTTGACGCTTCCTGCATTTGCCCTTGATCAGGCGAATGATCGAGTTTTGAAAGACCGCACTGAAATCATGAAAGCGATCGAGAATGGAGAGCGTGGACGCGCGCAGGCACTGTTTAATCAAGGATTAAGCAGACAAAGCGAAGGGGCAACGCTTAGAATATGGGAGCTTGTACCGGATTTGAATGCAGTGAATTGGAACAGAATGTCCGAAGAAGAGGCCATGAAATTCAAAATCGATTACACAATCGAATATGTAAATAGTAAATTTACAGCGAAAGAAATCAAGGACTTACAAACCAATCTTGCAAAGATGAAGATCTATGAGGGCCCCATTACTGGCAAGTATGACAAACAGACCTATGCAGCGGTATATGGTTATCATATGCTATTAGAGAATGATGCTCGGGCAACGATATGGAAAAATGATGGTGTTGATTTAGGCAAAGAAGGAGTAGTTACAAAGGATCTTATAAAGTTTGCAATAGGAGATGTTGGGTTAGACCGAAAGAATACGAATAAATATGAAATAAACAGTAATAACCTGGTCAAAGCAGTGACTATCTTCGGTATTGGGGACGGAATGGTATCACAATTGGCAGAAGACGGGGTAGACTTTCTTAATGCGGCCGTTCAGATGAATCCAACGAATCTATCATTTTGGACGAAGACTCTTCCAGAAGCTTGGTCACTTGCGAAAGGAATCGCCACCGGAGAGATAACTCCTAAAGAACTGTTCGGCGAGTTGAAAGACAGCTTGAAGCAGGAGTTTATAGATCCCTTTACCTACATAAAGAACCATCAAAATGTAATGAATGGGAATTCGACGTACGAAGAGGCGCGTGAATTTGGCAAAAACCTCATGAGGGCCGTTGAGGTTGTCGCGGCCGCAGTATCCTTGGGAGCAGCAGGCGTTGCCAAGCTGGCATCGAAGATGCCAAAGCTGGTGGGAGGAATTAAGGAGCTTATAAAGGACTCTCCAAATAAAGTAAATGAGCTTGAGGAGAGGGTTGTTGGTAAGGGGCTTGCAGCATCTGTACTAAAGTTTGAAGATGAAATTAGATTTAAGACAGTAGAACATGGTCAATTCTTTAAGAAAAACGGTGACAAGATTGGAGACACCATTGTTGGTACTGAAAAGAAAATTGATCTCAGTAATTATAAGCACTTAGCCAAAGATGCTATATTTACTCACAATCATCCTACAAACGGACCTTTCAGTTTGGAGGATATAGTTACGGCAGTAGATTTTGATATGGCTGAAATAAGAGCGGTTTCTCCAAATGGTTCAACATTAAGTATGAAAAGAGGCTCTGAAGGCTGGAAGGTCTCTAGTGAAGAATTAAAAGACGTAATGCGCGAGGCACAAAATGAAGTGAGAAATGACCCGCGCGCACAAGAAATGTTGAAATCCGGGAATAATCTAGCTGTATGGGATATGTTATTTACGAATTTATCAAATAAAATTGGTGGAGAATTTAGTACAATTAGAAAGTGAGAGTGATAATCTATGAATAGAGATTTTCTTTATAGTAAGCCAATTATTCCAGGGATTATTGACGATACCCCTGTGGATTTAGAATCTTGGTTTTTTGATAACTCGTGGGAATTAATGAAGAAAAAGTTCAAAGTAATCCCATTAGATGAATTAATCCAAGAAATAGTGGAAATATTTGGAGGGGGGGATCCGGATTATCAGAGTTTATTCGGTCTATTCGGTTCAGGTTTACTCAAAGACAGTAGTGATTGGAAAACTGTATATCGTGTGCGAGAGATTGACCGCGCAAATAATGATATTAAAATGATTGAAATGCATGTGGATAATGAAAGCTTAAGTATAACTAACTTTTGTATATTTTTAGAAAATATGAAATTAATTCAAACAGTAAAGAATAGGATACCTGATCAGAAAAAGATTCGGGATTTAACCAATGGACTAGAAATTTCAGCAGGGGAAAGCATTATTACTGTTATGTCAGTTTAAGAGTTTTTTACTGCAAAGAACTTATAATAGTAAAATTTCGTGGTAATTTTCAGAAGAATCCCACGAGTTGCGAATAATATTTAAAGCTTAAACCTAGAGCACTTTGACGATGCCTTAATTGGTTGTTCAAGTGCTCTTTACTTTTGAGCGGGGTGAAACCGTCAAATATAATATTGAAAAACGAAAACTGCTCGAAACGATTCGAGACTTTCACATAAGAGAAGTCCATTAACAGGTTTGACCCATAGAATACCGCTACAAGGGTTTCTTCAATCCGCTTGTACGCACACAAATGCTCTACAGAATATGTAAATAGTAAATTTACAGCGAAAGAAATCAAGGAATTACAAACCAATCTCGTAAAGATGAAGATCTATGAGGGCCCCATTACTGGCAAGTATGATAAACAGACCTATGCAGCGGTATATGGTTACCATATGCTATTGGAGAATGATGGTCGGGCAGCTATATGGAAAAATGAAGGTGTCGATTTAGGCAAAGAAGGAGTAGTTACAAAGGATCTAATAAAGTTTGCAGTAGGAGATGTTGGATTAGACCGAAAGAATACGAATAAATATGAAATAAACAGTAATAACCTGGTCAAAGCAGTGACTATCTTCGGTATTGGGGACGGAATGGTATCACAATTGGCAGAAGACGGGGTAGACTTTCTTAATGCGGCCGTTCAGATGAATCCAACGAATCTATCATTTTGGACGAAGACTCTTCCAGAAGCTTGGTCACTTGCGAAAGGAATCGCCACCGGAGAGATAACTCCTAAAGAACTGTTCGGCGAGTTGAAAGACAGCTTGAAGCAGGAGTTTATAGATCCCTTTACCTACATAAAGAACCATCAAAATGTAATGAATGGGAACTCGACGTACGAAGAGGCGCGTGAATTTGGCAAAAACCTCATGAGGGCCGTTGAGGTTGTTGCGGCCGCAGTATCCTTGGGAGCAGCAGGCGTTGCCAAGCTGGCATCGAAGATGCCAAAGCTGGTGGGAGGAATTAAGGAGCTTATTGACAGAAGAACAGGTCTTAAAGATGAAGAAGCATCTGTTCTTAGATACGCACAAGCTGTCAGTAGGTGGTAAACCATACGAGGATTTATATTTTCAAGCTGACCCAGAGATTGCGTATGCTTGGCAGAAGGCTCAGAAGAGCGAACTGACACAGAAGGAGAAAGATTGGTTTAGGAATTTAGCAAATCATGAGATCAAAGAGCAAGAATTAATGGATGGAGGTATGCCTTTGAGGGATCGTTCTACATGGAATCCAGAAACAGAGGTATTCGATGTTAACCCTTCTAAAAATGCACATGATAAAGCTAATCTTACTGATCGAAATCCGACTGATCCATTCCCAGGATATGATTCGGGATCTGATTTTATTAAACATATGGATGATGAAATCGACTATTAAAGTTTGAGGTGAAGAAATGTACTTGGACAAGGCTTTGCAAAGAATAAATGGTATAAATTGGGATGTAGTTGGGTCAAATCTGTCACAGTCAGATACTCATCTAGGCTATGAGTTTTTGAGAAGATTAGCTCAATTCTTTAAAGAACAATCACAAAAGCCAGTACCGCCTTTATATGCAAATATAGCAAAGTTATTAGGTGATGAAGAAGAAATAGTTATTTCGGATTATTGCAATAAGGAAGCAACTGAATTTCTAGATGAAAAAAAATATGTTGGCAAAGTATTTGGATACTATTTACAACTTGCGAAATATACTGATAAAAATCCTGATGCACAAATATACTTAGATGTATATGACCCACTAATTAGAATCATTGAAAGAGGTGGTCTATTTATTCTTAAACATCTAGAATTGGACATAGTCAATGTTGCCAATTTCCCCTTAAACGGATGGTATGAAAGGTTTGTAGTGAAGGAAGCTATCGATATTGAAAATATGTAAGAAGATAGGGCTACCCAATGCAGAATGAATCTGTTTCTCGACCAACAACAAAGTTAACCCGTGTAATACCCATATTAAGATTTCACCATTTTGTTTGTACACACATCAAATGCTTTAATTCTGTAACCTAAATAAAGCTATTACGATATGCGAAGCAGGTCGATTATGGTCAGATACTACCATGATTGACCTGTTTTTTGCTATGTTCGCTTTCTCATAGGATTTTGAAAATGCAACAGGATTTTGAGACAGCAGTTGGATTCGATGTGGCGTAGATAAGAGCTGTATCACCAAATGGCACGACTCTGAGTATGAAGAGAGGTGCTCAAGGGTGAAAAGTGAGAGCAGAGGATATACGGGTGTTGTATAGTAATACTCAAAAAGAACTAGCTAATGATCCTGATGTAAAAGCTTTATATAACTCTGGGAAGCGTGATGAAGTTTGGGACATCTTATCTAAAAGAGTAGCGGATAAAATGGGTGGAAAATATACAGCAGTTAGAAAGTAGGGGACATGTGTGAATAGAGATTTTTTATACGAAAAACCAAGAGCTATCGGATTTATTGATGATACTGTCGAGGATAATGATTCGTGGTTTCAAGACAATCCATGGAGTATCTTACAAGACAAAATTCAAAACAGCACCTTGGTCGAGACTGTTAACGAAGTTGTAGCAATTTTTGAAGAGGGAGCGCCAAACTACAGGTTGGTATTTGGGCTATTCGGTTCTGGTTTAGTCGCGGAGAGTGGAGAATCTAAGACTATCCATCGATTGAAAATCATGGAGTGCATCAATAATAATATAACTAATAGTGAAATGCATGTGAACAATGATAGTATTTTAATCGAAAAATTTTGTTTATGCCTTAGTATGAATGACATAACGCCATCCTTTACTGTGTTCGTAGAAGAATTGGGATTTTGCCAAAAGGATAATAGTTGGGAACGCAAAGCCGGGAGTAGTATTATATGTATAGTTGCTTTACAGTGAATTGAGGCTACCCAGTGCTGAATGAACCCATCCTTTAACCAATAACATACTTAACCCACGTAATGCCCGTATAAAAATTACGTCAACATTCATCATGCCAAACTGCTGCAATCGTTTTTGGAAGAGATGAAAGGCCGACTCGAATTGGTTTTCCTACCTCCTTACAACCCGCAACTCAACCTTGTTGAAAGACTGTGGAAATGGCTGAAGTCCGATGTGATTAACAATGTGTTCTATCACACCATTGCCGAAATCCGCAACAATGTTCAAAACACAAGATGCATCCGCTTGTTTACAATGCTATAATATACGGGATTGTGTCAGGGCTTGCAACGATTAGTACAACGACAACAACAACGACGACAACAACAATAACAACAATGTACGGGAGGAATACCGCTCCATGAGCAAACTAATCATTTGCGACCATCCGTTAATTCAGCATAAGCTGACTTTTATTCGGAATAAAGAAACGAATACGAAAGATTTTCGGGAATTGGTTGATGAAGTCGCAACATTAATGTCATACGAAATTACGAGAGAAATTCCGCTTGATACGATCAAGGTACAAACGCCGGTGGCCGAGACGGACGCTAAAGTCGTATCGGGAAGAATGCTTGGCCTCGTCCCTATTTTGCGTGCCGGACTTGGCATGGTAGACGGCATCTTGAAGCTGATTCCATCAGCGAAGGTAGGCCATATCGGTCTTGCCCGCGATCACGAGACGCTTCAGCCAAAGGAATATTATATTAATCTGCCGACGGATGCGCCGAATCGCATGCTTATCGTCATTGATCCGATGCTGGCAACCGGCGGCTCGGCTATTGCGGCTATCAGCTCGCTGAAAAACCATAAATGTGATCAAATCAAACTAATGTGTCTGATCGCTGCCCCGGAAGGCGTGAAAGCCGTACAGGAAGCGCACCCGGATGTTGATATCTACATCGCTGCTTTGGATGAGCGCCTCAATGAAAAAGGCTACATTGTCCCTGGTCTAGGCGATGCCGGAGACCGCATGTTTGGAACAAATTAGTTGTAATCGACATGAAACGATAATAGGAGTGAAAGATTTTGTCTAAACTGAAGGTAATGACCATTTTCGGAACGCGTCCGGAAGCCGTCAAGATGGCGCCGCTCGTGCTGGAACTGCAAAAGCGCGAAGACGAAATCGAATCGATCGTATGCGTGACCGCTCAGCATCGCCAGATGCTGGACCAGGTTCTCGATTTTTTCGAAATCCATCCGAATTACGATTTGAATGTCATGAAGGATCGCCAGACGCTGACAGAAACGACAGTCCGCGTATTGGAAGGACTGGATCCCGTGCTCACGGAAGCCAAGCCTGACATCGTGCTCGTTCATGGGGATACGCAGACGACGTTCCTTGCGAGCTATGCCTCGTTTCTGAAGCAAATACAAGTGGGACACGTAGAAGCGGGGCTTCGTACGTGGAACAAACTATCTCCGTACCCGGAGGAAATGAATCGGCAGCTTGCCGGCGTGCTATCTGATGTGCACTTTGCACCGACGGAATGGTCGGCGAACAATTTGCGCAAAGAGAACAAGTCGGATGCTGCCATTTATGTGACTGGCAACACGGCGACCGACGTATTTCAATATACGGTGGACGAGTCCTTCTCGCATCCCGTGATCGATTGGGCGAAAGGGAAACGAATGATTCTTATGACGGCCCATCGCCGCGAAGCGCTTGGCGAGCCGCATCGGAACATTTTCCGCGCGGTAAAACGGATTGCGGATGAGCATGAGGATGTCGTCGTCGTATATGCGGTGCATCCAAACCCGGCTGTAAGAGAGCCTGCCAATGAAATATTGGGCGATCATCCCCGCATTCGGCTGATTGAACCGCTTGATGTGTTTGAATTCCACAATTTTTACCCGCATGCCCACATGATCATGACGGATTCGGGCGGCTTGCAAGAGGAGGCACCATCCTTCGGAGTGCCGACGCTTGTGCTTCGCGATACGACGGAACGTCCGGAAGGCATCGAGGCAGGCACTCTGGAGCTTGTAGGAACGGATGAGGAGCAGGTATACAGTCGTGCGCATGCACTTTTGACCGATTCCCAGCTGTACGCTCGCATGAGCCAGGCAGCCAACCCTTACGGCGACGGACGGGCTTCGGAACGTATCGTAGACGCGATATTGCATCATTTTGGCAGGTTGAAGGATCGTCCGGATTCGTTCACACAACGTTCATAGATTGCGATAAGGCAATGGCTTGAGTGGCGAATGTACAGCATACAGTAGTACTGTACGGTTTTCTAGGGTCATAATACCTTATGTATCAAGGGTTTTGGACGTTCTGTTCACCAAAAGTTTGCAGTTAATTCAATTGACAAACGTGTCACGGCTTGGATAAAATAAATGAGGATTGACAGGGGTATGAGCCATGAATAAAAAGGACAGAAGGGACAATCCGCTGTTTGCCGCCGGACTCGTTGGCGCACTCGGAGTGCAAGTCGCTGTATGTATCTTTTTAGGCTATTGGATCGGCTCGTCGCTCGGGAACCGCTTTGGGGATCCGAAGGCATGGTCGCTCGGTGGCATACTGGTCGGTCTGGCTGTCGGACTACTCTCAGCCATTCTGCTCGTTAAGAAGGTTATGGAGGAAGCCGATGGATAAAATAATGAAGACAGCAATACGTACGCTTGTTTATGCAATGGCGGTATGCCTAATTGTATGGGCGTTCCTTCCGGAATGGCGTACGGTGTCTCTCGGCCTTCTTGTGGGATTGGCAGCAAGTTCCATGAATGCGTTTTTACTTAGACGCAGAGTAGAAATGGTCACCCTAGGAGCAGCAGGGGTCGGACCGCGCAAGAGAGGTCTTGGTCTTGGAAACCGCATCGCAACTGTGTTGTTGGTTGCCATGATCGCCTATCGTTTTCCGGAGGACCTGAACATGCCGGCAGCTTTAGCTGGCTGTATGGTCATGCCGTTTGTTCTATTGGTAGCAGCGTATATCCACAATAAACGACAATCTTAGCGGAAAGGGGTGAAAATTTTAGATGCATGAATTTCCCATATGGCAGCTCGGGCCGCTTCAAATCGACATTTCGAGCTTCATTGCCATTACGGTTTCAGTTATTGTAACGTTTTTGATCGCGAAGCTGGCTGTTCGCAACCTTTCTGTGGACAACCCTTCAAAGTTCCAAAACTTTTTGGAATGGGTTGTCGATTTCGTACACAACTTTATCTCTAGCACGATGCCTTTAAATCGTGTAAAGCCTTTCTTGTCTTTAGGGATGACGCTCATTATGTTTATCTTCATCTCCAACTTGCTCGGATTGCCTTTCGGTATCGTGACTGAAACTCATCATGCTTACGAATCATTCGGTATCACGGAGGAGCTGTTGGAAGATAAAGGCGGACATGTCGAAATCGCTTGGTGGAAATCGCCAACTGCTGATATCTCGGTAACGGCAGGTCTAGCGCTAATCGTATTCGTGATCGTCCATTTCCTTGGTTTGAGATTGAATACGAAGCACTATCTGAAGCATTACTTCCATCCGTTTCCGGTTTTCTTCCCTGTTAACGTGATCGAGACGATCTCTAAGCCGGTAACGCTGGCGCTGCGGTTGTTCGCGAACATTTACGCGGGCGAGGTGCTTATCGCAACGATCTTGATGATGGGATGGGTGGGAACGCCTTTTCTTGTCGCATGGCAGGGCTTCAGTCTTTTCGTCGGCGGTATCCAAGCTTTCTTGTTTACGATCCTTACGATGGTGTATATCTCGCAAGCAGCTATCCACGATGAAGAACATTAATATCCGCTTTATGCCTCGGAGTGATTTTTAAGGACTGAGGTTGGCTATACAAACTAAAAACAACAATATTCGAGGAGGATTTTAAAAATGGAATTATTAGCAGCAGCTTTGGCAGTAGGTTTGGGCGCAGTTGGCGCGGGCGTAGGTAACGGTATGATCGTTAGTAAAACAGTTGAAGGTATCGCTCGTCAGCCTGAACTTCAAGGTAAATTGCAAACAACAATGTTTATCGGTGTAGGTATCGTCGAAGTTGTGCCTATCATCGGCGTAGTAATCGGTTTCTTGGCTTTCTTCCAAGCATAATAACTGATATTGGCGGGGAAGGCCTTAGCCCTCTTCGCCTTCGTTATGATTAAGACAATATTGCGTTGAGAAAGGAGTCGCTTCTATGTCATGGCATTGGGAATCAACAGTATATGCGATCATTGCCTTCGGGATATTATATTGGTTGCTAAGTAAATATGCATTCGGCCCGTTGTTCGGTGTAATGGAGAAGCGCAGACAGCTTGTGCTTGAACAAATGAACACAGCTGAAAGCAGCCGTAAAGCAGCCGAGCTGCAAATGGAAGAGCAGAAGATTGCACTCCAGCAAGCTCGCAAGGAAGCTTACGAAATTATTGAACAATCGAGAACGACAAGTTCGAAGCAGGCGGAAGAAATCGTTCAAACCGCGAAATCGGAAGCAACTCGTCTGAAAGACGATGCCCTCAAAGATATCGAAAGCGAGAAAAACAAAGCAATTGCAGCCCTTCGTACTGAGGTTGGCGGCATTTCCGTGAAAATCGCGTCGAAAATTATTGAGAAGCAAGTAGATGAGAAATCGCAAGAACAGCTGGTTGGTCAATATTTGAAAGAAGTTGGAAATAAATGAGCCGCGATGCAGCCGTAGCGAAGCGCTACGCTAAAGCATTGTTCGAGGTTGCTGAGAAGCAGCAGGTTGTTTCGGAGGTAGAGGAGCAGCTTAAGCTGGTCGTGCAAGCTCTCGAGCAAGACGCTGACGTTCAAAAGTTCCTATCTCTTCCGAGCATTGATCCGGCAAGCAAGATTGCCGTTCTCAAAACAGCGTTCGGCGATCGCGTATCCGCGCTTGTGATCAATACGCTGGAAATTCTTATAACCCGCAGACGCCAAGACGTCATTGCCGATGTATATGCGGCATACACGAAGGTTGCGGGAGAGTCGCTTGGTCAAGCGCATGCAACGGTTTATACCGCACATGCTTTGTCCGATGAAGAGCTTGCCGGAGTAGCGGCACAGTTCGGACAAATAACCGGCAAAACTATTATTGCACAGCAAATCGTAGAACCAGCTTTGCTTGGAGGCGTACAAGTACGCATCGGCGACCGCCTATATGACGGCAGCTTGTCCGGCAAACTGGAACGTTTACAAAAATCGTTTAAAATCTAATGCACTGTAGATAGGGGTGAACGAATTGAGTATCAGACCTGATGAAATCAGCACGCTGATTAAACAACAGATCGAACAATATAAATCCGAAATTCAAGTCGTAGACGTCGGCACCGTAATCAATGTCGGTGACGGTATCGCCCGCGTACACGGTTTGGAAAATGCGATGCAGGGCGAATTGCTCGAATTCTCCAACGGTGTTGTCGGTATGGCTTTGAACTTGGAAGAAAGCAATGTCGGTGTCGTTATCCTTGGACCGTACACGGATATCCGTGAAGGCGATCAAGTAAAACGTACTGGCCGTATTATGGAAGTACCTGTCGGCGAAGAGCTTCTTGGCCGCGTAGTAAACCCGCTTGGTCAGCCGCTTGACGGCAAAGGACCAATCAACACGACTCAATTCCGTGCGATTGAATCTCCGGCACCAGGCGTTATCGACCGTAAATCGGTTCATGAGCCAATGCAAACGGGAATTAAAGCAATCGACGCAATGGTACCGGTAGGCCGCGGACAACGTGAGCTTATCATCGGTGACCGTCAAACAGGTAAAACAGCGATTGCAATCGATGCAATCATTAACCAAAAAGGCAACGGCGTTAAATGTATTTACGTAGCTGTCGGCCAAAAACAATCCACTGTTGCAAACGTAGTTGAAACTCTTCGCCGCCACGGCGCTCTTGAGTACACAATCGTCGTAACGGCTGGCGCTTCCGAGCCTGCTCCATTGCTCTTCCTAGCTCCTTACGCGGGCTGCACAATGGGCGAGTACTTCATGTACAAAGGCGAGCACGTTCTTGTTATCTATGATGATCTATCGAAACAAGCAGCAGCTTACCGTGAGCTTTCACTCTTGCTTCGCCGTCCACCGGGTCGTGAAGCATACCCAGGGGATGTATTCTACCTTCACTCCCGTTTGCTTGAGCGCGCAGCTAAGCTTAGCGACGCTAGAGGCGGCGGTTCAATGACGGCACTGCCATTCATTGAGACGCAGGCATCAGACGTATCGGCATACATTCCTACGAATGTTATCTCGATTACAGACGGTCAAATCTTCCTTGAAGCAGATCTGTTCTACTCGGGTCAACGCCCAGCGGTTAACGTTGGTATCTCCGTATCCCGTGTAGGTGGTTCCGCTCAAATTAAAGCCATGAAAAAAGTAGCTGGTACGCTCCGTCTGGATCTTGCGGCTTACCGCGAGCTTCAAGCGTTCTCGCAATTCGGCTCTGATCTTGATAAATCTACACTAGCTCGCCTTAACCGCGGTGCTCGTACAATGGAAATTCTGAAACAAGACGTTAACCAGCCAATGCCGGTTGAGAAGCAAGTTATCTCAATCTACTCTGCGGTTAAAGGCCACTTGGATGAAATTCCAGTATCGGATATTCTTCGCTTTGAGAAAGAGTTCCACGCGTACTTGGATTCGAACAGCCCGGAAATCGGCCAATCGATCCGCGATACGAAGGACATCGTTGCTGACAACGAGAAAGCTCTTGTTGATGCGATCAATAAATTCAAGAAAAGCTTTGCTGTATCAGTATAATCTAGCGTAAACAGCTGTCGCCACGTTTGTGGCGAAGCTTGTGCTGCGCTGTGAAATAGAAGTCAACGCCCGTTCATATGTCCGGGCTTAGACTGCTTACTCCACCAACACCAGGCTTTGGAGCAGGTCCAAAGCAACAAAGGCGGGTGAAACCAAATGGCAAAAGGTATGCGCGATATTAAGCGCGAGATCAAGAGTAAACAAAATACGAAGCAGATTACGAAAGCGATGGAGATGGTTGCCGCTTCCCGCCTAAGAAAAGCACAGGAAGCCGCGCAAGCAGCGCGTCCATACGCCGAGAAGCTGAAGGAAGTTGTAGCGAGCATCGCTGCCGGCACTAGAGATGTGAAACATCCTATGCTGGAGACACGTCCGGTGAAGAAAACGGGTTATCTCGTTATTACTTCGGACCGTGGTCTTGCAGGCGGCTACAATGCGAATATTCTTCGTAAAGTAACGCAAACGATTCGTGAGAACCATAAGTCAAGCGATGAGTACGTGTTGTTCGTTATCGGACGGAAGGGCCGCGATTATTTCCGCCGCCGCAATATGCCAATCGTTGAGGAAGTGACTGGCTTGCCAGACGCTCCTTCATTCGCTGACATTAAATCGGTTGCGTATTCCGCGGTACAGAAGTTTTCCGAAGGCGCGTATGACGAGCTTTATCTTTACTACAATGAATTCGTAAATGCGATTACTCAAGTACCGACAGCATTGCGTTTGCTGCCGCTTGAAGAAGTGGGCGGAAATGCAGCTGTTACATCGTATGAATACGAGCCATCACCAGAAGGCGTACTTGAAGTGCTGCTGCCTAAATACGCGGAAACGCTCATTTACAGCGCGGTACTAGACGGTAAAGCGAGTGAGTTCGGCGCACGTATGACTGCCATGGGAAGCGCAACGAAAAATGCGACGAAGATCATCAACCAATTGACGCTCACTTACAATAGAGCGCGTCAAGCGGCAATTACCCAGGAAATTTCCGAAATCGTTGCAGGGGCAAATGCCCAATCTTAATATAGGCACTGCAAGGGACCGGACGCTTGCGATAAGCTGATCGGCTTGCAGTAACAAGAAGGAACCAGGAGGGAAAACCATGAAAAAAGGACATGTTGTATCCGTCATGGGTCCGGTCGTAGACTTAGAGTTCGAACGCGGCAATTTGCCGGAAATTTTGAACGCTGTCAAAATCGAGCAAAAGGGCGAAGCAGGCGGCATTGATATTAACTTGACGCTTGAAGTAGCCGTTCACCTCGGTGACAATAAGGTACGTGCCGTAGCTATGAGTACGACAGACGGTCTTGTACGCGGTATGATCGCAGTAGATACAGGCGCAGCAATCACCATTCCGGTTGGCGCACCGACACTTGGCCGTGTATTTAACGTACTTGGTCAACCAATCGACGAAGCGGGCGATGTTACATCGTCAATTAACCTTCCGATTCACCGCGAAGCGCCTGCTTTTGACCAGCTTTCCACGCAAGCGGAAATTCTTGAGACAGGCATTAAAGTAATCGATCTTCTCGCACCATACGCAAAAGGCGGTAAAATCGGCCTCTTCGGCGGCGCGGGCGTAGGTAAAACGGTTACGATCCAAGAGCTTATCAATAACATCGCGCAAGAGCACGGCGGTATCTCCGTATTCGCGGGTGTAGGTGAGCGTACTCGTGAAGGTAATGACCTTTACCACGAGATGAAAGACTCCGGCGTACTAAGCAAAACAGCGATGGTATTCGGACAAATGAACGAGCCGCCAGGCGCACGTCAACGCGTTGCTTTGACTGGTCTGACAATGGCTGAATATTTCCGTGACGAAGAAGGAAAAGACGTACTATTGTTCGTCGATAACATCTTCCGTTTCACGCAAGCAGGCTCCGAGGTTTCGGCCCTTCTAGGCCGTATGCCTTCCGCGGTAGGTTACCAGCCAACGCTGGCAACTGAAATGGGTCAGCTGCAAGAGCGTATCACGTCTACGAAAAAAGGTTCGGTTACTTCGATCCAAGCGATCTACGTACCTGCCGATGACTACACGGATCCGGCTCCTGCAACGACGTTTGCCCACTTGGACGCTACGACAAACTTGGAGCGTAAAATCTCCGAGATGGGTATCTTCCCAGCGGTTGATCCGCTCGCGTCGTCTTCGCGTATCCTAAGCCCATCTGTTTTGGGTGAAGAGCATTACAACGTAGCTCAAGGCGTTAAGAAGATTCTTCAACGCTACAAAGAGCTTCAAGATATTATCGCAATCCTAGGTATGGACGAGCTTAGCGAAGAAGATAAATTGACCGTGTCTCGCGCACGTAAAATTCAACTCTTCCTATCTCAGCCGTTCCACGTTGCTGAACCGTTCACAGGCATTAAAGGTAAATATGTTCCTGTTAAAGAATCCGTTCGCAGCTTCAAAGAAATTCTCGATGGCAAACATGACGACCTTCCGGAAGAATCCTTCCGATATGTTGGTGTGATTGAAGAAGCCGTGGAGAAAGCCAAAACGCTTTAATAGCGAAGGGCGGGAGGAATCCACATGAGTTCGTTTTTGGTTGAGATCGTAACACCAGAGCGCAAGGTGTACGCAGAGACTGCGAATATGGTTAGCGTAACGGGCGTTGAAGGTGAGCTTGGCATATTGCCAAACCACATTCCGCTGGTAACGCCGCTTCGTATCGCGCCTGTCGTCATCAAACGCGATAATAATAAAGCAGATGTTATAGCGGTAAATGGAGGCTTTATCGAGGTACGCAAGGATAAGATCGTTATTCTTGCCGAGAGCGCAGAGCTTGCAACCGATATTAACATTGAACGGGCTGAAGCCGCTAAACAGCGTGCCCAGCAGCGTCTTGCGGCTAAGCAAGACCAGATTGATTTCCGCCGCGCGGAGCTTGCTTTGCAGCGTGCCATGAATCGTCTGAACGTAAAGCAGAAATAAGCATAACCAATTAAAGCATCATTCATGCCTTCAAGGCGTGAATGATGCTTTTTTATGTTTGGGCTTTGAGAGCTTCCTAACTGCAGTAAGCAACATTTTTGAAATTCAAGAATCTATCGTTTATTAGATGCTAGTCCATGTCAGGTTATTGTTAATATTCGTGTTTTAATCGGAAAATGATGCTTTATTTCTATGAATTTGAGCTATTTCGACAAAGAGACTAATATTATGTATGAAATACCCAATATTATATGTTAATATAGTTAACATTAGAAATGAAAGAGTAGCAGGGGGAGAGTCATATGTTTGATTGGTTAGGAATGAAGGTAGGATTTCCGCTCTGGGTTTCATGGCGTTTGAACAAGCAATTGAAAGCGGATGTCGAGCATAGCTTTGAAGGGATTGCAGAGACGCGCAAAGAGCTGCTTACCAACTGGGCGACGGATTATTGGACGCATTTAGACCGTTTGAGCGATGAAATGTCAGTACTGCTCAGTCAAAAGGAAGATCATGCTGCTTCTACCGTGCAGTCGCAAATAGAATCACTATTCGCTAGAACCTATGCGCGGGCAATAGACTTCACGGAGCTTTTCTTTCTGGACGCGAAGCAATCCGTTGCCTACTCAACGTTCAGCGCGCATGTCGGCACGGCCTATCCGTCGGATAGTATTTTGCAGCCGGGGCTTGCATATACGAGAGAAGCGAGCAGGTTGCGAAGATGCCTATTCGGACCTTTCAGTGATCCGATTACGTTAAAGCTAGGGCCGCGTTCATCCTCCTTCCACGATAAAATGACATTATTGTTTATGGTCCCTATATCGGTGAATAACAGCTTGGCAGGAACGCTGTGCGGCCGTGTGCCAAATGATGTGTTAGGCGATTTGATTCAACGGGAATCGGGCCACGTATACCCGGATTCCGGGGATAATTACATATTTATGGCTAAGGCAGGACTTAATACGCAGATTGCGCCGGGTACGGCACTGTCACGGAGCCGCTTCGAGGATCGTACTTTTACGCATGGAGAAAACCTTAAGGATGGGGTTACAACCGATTGGGGTATTGTTTCGATTAAGGAGCATACCGAGCTGGAGATCGTATTTACCGATCCGGCGACAGGAGAGCTGCATCCGGGCGTAGCGAATACGATCCGCAACGGCAGCAATTTGTTTGTCGAATTTCCGGGCTACTCGGATTATAGGCATATATCCGTTATTGGCAAAGGGGTAACCTTTCAGCTTCCGCATTGCCCGGATAAATGGGGAATGATGTGCGAGGGCGACCTGGAGGAGGTTTACCGGATCCGCAGTATCGGTTGGAGGCAGCGGAAGCTGCAGCTTATCTCCATTGCCAGTTTAAGCGTGACGACAGCGCTGCTTATTGTGTTCATTGCATCCAGTGCACCGATTTGGATGACCGCGGCGGCAGCAGGCGTGTTTAATCTTTTATTCGGATTAATCTACAGCGGTGTCTTTCAGAAAAAGGAGTCCGAGCGGGTCGTGACCCATTTGCGCAAAATTAACAGCTTTATACGTTTGAATGCCGAAGGCAAGGGAGATTTGACCCAACGACTCGCGCTTCAGGAGTTTGATAATGATGAATCAAAGGAATTAGCCAAATGGATCAATAATATGATTGATTCCTTGGAGGGCATCATGCTTCAGGTCAGGCTTGCTTCGGCAGACGTGTTATCCAGCCAGCTTGTGCTTAATGAGTCGGCGGCAGTGACGTCGGCATCTACGGAACGCGTCAGCGGGAAAGTAACGGATATGATCGGCAGCATTAGGCTGCAGCTAAAAGATATCGACATGGCCAAGGATGCGGCTGGCGATATGAGGACGACGCTGAAGCAGATTGAAGAGCAGGCGGCGGAACAAATAGCGGCAGCCAAAAGCGAGGTTGACCGGATTGGGGACAAAATGCATCACATCTCTGCCAAGGTTGGCGAGACGAACAAGACCATTCATAAATTTATGGATACCGTTCAGGAAATTCAAAGCGTCCTGCATGTGATTGAGGAAATATCGGCACAAACGAATCTCTTGGCGCTCAATGCCTCGATTGAGGCGGCCAGGGTTGGCGAGCAGGGCCGAGGTTTTGCGGTGGTCGCTTCGGAAATCCGCAAGCTCGCGGATATGACCAAAAAATCGACCGAAGAGGTGCATGGCATTACCCGCCATATTTATGATGAGGCGAAGCAGGCCTACGCATCGATGGACGAGGGAACAAAAGTCGTCGAGGAAGGCAACCAGCTAGTTGCGGCAGCGGCCAGTACGCTTGCTAACGCGCACGCGGAGGATCTTCGCAAGACGAAGGTTGTCGACGAAGTTGTGCAGCTTATGGAGAAAATCGCTCTCGTAAGCCGAGAAAACCGCAATGTATCCTCCGATGTAGAGAGCAAAGTGCAGGAGCTTATCGGCGAGATGACGAATGTCCGTCAAACCTCGCAAAGCGTGGAGTCTATTACAACGCTGCTGCAGCAGCTGGTCGGACAATTTAAGCTGACGGAATCAAGAATCCGATAGAAAGAAGGAAAGGAAGCCGCAGGGAACCGTGTGAATACGGTCCTGCGGTTTTTTTTGCGCGACAAAGGTTAGGTGAAGGCGATAACCATCCAGCGGATGGAGCGGTGTACATAATTATGCCATGGAAGAGTTATCCTAGGACAAAGAACAATCATAACGGAAAGGAGAGGGGCATATGTACAAAGCTCAAATACGAGGAAAAGGCAAAAAGGGAAAAGATGCTGAAAAAAGGTCATCCCGCGCTGAAAAGCATGAAAAAGAGCAGCTGGATCCGTATGCGGATAAGCCCCTTTCACTTTCTGTTGAGCAAAATATGGAGATCATAAAAAATGAGCTTGGCGAGAGTCAGGATATCATCTTCCGCGAACTGTCGCTTCCCGATCCTAACCATACGAAGATCGTCATTGTGTATGTGCAGGGAATGGTGGATGACGAACGATTGAATGAGTTTATCATCCAACCGATTCATAGAGAGCGATTTCCGCAGGACGAGCCTATCCAACCGGAAGAATTGCTAACGGTCATGAGGAGCGGACTGCTTTCGATAGGAGTCCTTACGGATATCAGCGATTGGAAGCTGTTATTCCAAAAGCTCTTTATGGGTTACAGCATCCTGCTTGTCGAGGGAACGGATCAAGCGCTTGCAGCCAATGTTATCGGCGGTGCGAGAAGAGGGATCGAAGAGCCGAAAACCGAAATGGCCATTCGGGGCCCGAGGGAAGGCTTTACGGAATCGATCCGGACGAACACGTCTATGATCCGCAGAAAAATCCGCAGCCCGAAGCTCTGGATGGAGCAATGGACGATAGGGGAAATTTCGCAAACGCCTGTTTGTATCATGTATATAAAAGGATTGGTGGACGAAAATGTGCTCGTGGATTTGCGTGAAAGGCTGGATGCCATACGCATAGACGGGATCTTGGAATCCGGATATATCGAAGAGCTGATAGCGGACCAGAAGTGGTCGCCGTTCCCTACCGTGCTAAACAATGAACGGCCCGATGCGGTAGCAGGCAACCTGTTGGAAGGCCGTATTGCCATTTTGGTAGACGGAACGCCATTCGTTCTCGTAGTGCCTGCCATATTGAATATGTTCTTCCAAGCGTCAGAAGACTATTATCAACGCTTTGATATTACTACCTTTTTGAGAATGCTCCGTTTTGTTTCTTTTTTGATAGCGCTGCTTATGCCGTCGATTTATGTTGCTATTGTCGGCTACCATCAGGAAATGATCCCCACGCAGCTGCTCTTGAAACTGGCCGCACAGCGTGAGGGCGTACCTTTTCCCGCTTATTTGGAAGCTTTTATTATGGAATTCGTTTTTGAAATCCTGCGCGAAGCCGTTGTCCGCATGCCGAGCGCCGCAGGCAATACGATTTCCATTGTAGGAGGTTTGGTTATCGGGCAATCCGTCGTTGAAGCAGGCATCGTATCTCCGGCTGTCGTAATCGTCGTCTCGTTCACGGCTATCGCAAGCTTCGTATCGCCTACCTACAGCCTTGGCATTGCGGCGAGACTGCTGCGTTTTCTCCTGCTGCTGGCCGCATCGACGCTGGGTTTCTACGGCATTGGCTTGGTTGTGCTCGTGCTAATTTTACATCTGAGCAATATCAGGTCTTTTGGGATGCCGTATATCAAACCGTTCGCCCCGTTTTTTCTCAAGGATATGAAGGATACGCTCGTTCGGGCACCGCACTGGCTGATGCGCGAACGTCCTGAAATGCTGGCAAGCAAAAACAAAACAAGACAGGACATAGAACTGGAGCCAAGGAAGGAGCCTGAGCAATGAGCCGCCTCCAACGCCATAAGAGAGAAGCTTTCATCCTGCGAGCATGCCGTAAAGGAGTTATCTTATGGACAGCGTGCTTGCTGATTCTGCTAAGCGGCTGCTGGGATCTTCGGTATTTGGATAAGCTCGGTGTCGTGCTGGCTTTGGGAGTGGATGAAGATCCCAGCGGCAAACAGAAGCTGCAGTTGACGGTTCAGGTCGTGCTCCCGCAAAACGTTGCCGCTGAGAGCAAAGGCGGAATTGGGGGAACGGCAGTAACGACGTTTACGGAAACCGGCGATACCCTGTTTGAAGCGATACGCAAGATGTCGGCCAAAACGTCGAGGAGACTTTTTTTCTCCCATACCCAAATGCTCGTTATTGGGGAGGGGATAGCCAGAAAGGGGATATTTCCGCTAATCGATTTAATCGAAAGAAACCCTGACATCAGAACGGATATCTCCGTTATTGTTACGCGCGGCGTGAAGGCGGAGCAGCTGCTGCAGTTAACGACGCAGATGGAGTCGATACCCATCAATCAGATTCATGAAATGGTGGAGGTTAACCAGGCAGCTTATGGACTGAACTACGCGGTTAAGGTCAATGACTTAACCAAGCTGCACGGGCAAGGGAAACAGCAAGCCGTGCTTCCCTCTATGCGCATAGACGGCGATCGTACGAAAGGAAATAAGAATGAAAATGTAAACAGCATACCGGCCGAAGCCATTCCCGTACTTTCTACGATGGCCATTTTTCGCAATGGAAAGCTGGTTGACTACTTAAAGCCTAAGGAATCCAGAGGGCTGTCATGGCTGCAAAATAAAATGAAGAGCACTGTCATCAAGCTGGCGTGCCCGGAATCGAAGGGGAATTTAATCGTAGAGGTGCATGGAGTAAACGTGAAGTACAAGGTCAAAAAAGGCGGGAACGACATGCCGATTGTACAGGTACATCTAAGGGTGACAGGGAGCATTCAAGAAATTATGTGCCCGAATGTCCATGTGATGGAAGAAAAGGTGTTGAACCAGATCGGAATGATGGCGAGCGACGCTGTGAAGGACGAGGTAGAGGACACGATCAATAAGCTTCAAAAAAAACTGCAATCCGATGCGATGGGCTGGGGCAAGGAGGTATATTTGCAGCAGCCGGCCATTTGGAAGCGGATTGAAGGGGATTGGGCCTCTCTGTTTCCCAAAGTGAAAAGCGATGTCACATGCACTTTCTTAATTTTAGGATCGGGTGTACGGGGCGAATCTATAGTGGAATGAGTGATCGGTATGATGGCTCTAATCGGAGTTCTCCTGCTTGCCGCGATAACAGGAGCAGTGATTTGGAAACGAAACGGCGATAAGCTTCTTTTTCGCGAGAGAGGCTGGGCATTGGTTATTTTAACAATAGGTACGCTCTTAATCATAGCCCGGCTTTTCCATCTGCCAATTCCTAATCCTACGGATGCGATAAAGGCGTTAACCGGGCCGATCTACCGTCCGATTTTAGCCTGGATAGAGGAGGATACGTTGAAGCGATGAGTAAATTTGCGGGCATTAACAATGCGGAAATCACATCCAGCCAATGCGCTAAACTTTTATTTTTATTTGCTCTTGGGAGTGCGGCGCTCATACTGCCGACCTCCGTCACGTCTATCGCCAAACAAGACGGCTGGCTATCAATGCTTCTAGCCGGGCCGTTTAATTATTTAATTTTAATCGTGTTCTTGAAGCTCTCGGACCGCTTTCCGAACCTGTCTTTGGCCCAGTATGCGGAACGGGTGCTGGGAGTATGGGCAGGCAAGGCGTTCTCCCTGCTCTATGTTTTGTTTTTTCTCCTGCTCAGCGCACTGGTCCTGCGCAACATTTCTGATTTTATGAGCCTCTCGGTGCTGCCTCTCACGCCGGAGTGGTTCATTGACGGCACGTTTATGATTGTCGTTATTTACGGCGTCTACTTGGGCATCGAAACCATCGCGCGCACGGGAGAAATCTTGTTCGGCTGGGGGCTGTTCGTCATTGTGATTGTGACGGTCTCGTTATTCAATCAATTTGATTTCCATAACTTCGAACCGTTTTTGTATAATGGCTTGGAGCAGCCGGTAAAGGGGTTGTATACCATCTTGGGGTTTCCAATTGGGGAGTTTGTGTTTATCACGATGGTTTTTCCGCTGGTGAGAGAGCAGGACCGTAAAAAACTGAGAAAATCATTGAAGCTGTCGGCTGCGTTGATAACGATTGTGAGTGTAGCGATTACCGTGTTTTTGGTCGGGGTTATGGGAGTGGATGAGGCAAGCCGCAGCCCGTTCGCCGTGTATGATATGGCCAAAAATATTAACATTGAAGAGATATTGGTGCGTGTGGAGATTTTGGTCGCCATGGTTTGGGTCGGCACCGTATTTATGAAGCTTGCGCTATGCGTTTATGTACTAACGGTTCTTACGGCTCAAATCCTGAATTTATCTACCTATCGGACATTGGCATTGCCGTATGCGTTTATTATCGTACCGCTCTCCTTTATCGTCTACCGCAACGTCGCCCATGCCCGGGTGTTTGCGATGGGGGTATGGACGGTATACAGTCTCTTTCACGGCTTTTTATTGCCGTTCCTGCTGCTGGTAATCGCCGTCATTCGCAAAAAACGGGATAACGGCAGCGGCAGATTTCCCGAGACCATTCCGCAGGGAACGGATTCTGTCGAAAAAGAAAAAACGACGGAACAGCAGGCCGACAGGCCGGACAAGGAGCCCGCTTTGACGTAACTCCGTCATAGACGCCAGTGGAAGCATTTGTTATAATTGTGAGGAAAAATTGACAAGCGGCAACGGTCCGTACCTACCCCAATTGACGGAGGCGATCGTGTGGAAAACTACGCCAATAACTATGTCGTTGTGGCTGTTTTTATCGTTCTTGGCATTTTGCTCCCAGTCGTTGCATTGACTGTAGGAAGGCTGCTAAGACCGAATAAGCCGAATGAGCTCAAGCAAACCACCTATGAAAGCGGGAATGAGCCCGTAGGTGAGGGACAGGTCCGTTTTAACATCCGCTATTACTTGTTTGCATTAATGTTCGTCATCTTTGATGTGGAAACCGTTTTCTTATATCCGTGGGCCGTCGCATACCATAAGCTCGGCTTATTTGTGCTAGTTGAAATGGTCATTTTTGCGGGAATGCTTCTTATCGGTCTTCTATATGCCTGGAAAAAGAGGGTGCTGAAATGGAATTCAGTTTAGAGTCAATTTCAATAGAGGAACGCAAAGAGCTGGAGCGCAACGTATTTATGGGCACCTTGGAGCAGCTTAAAGCCTGGGCGAGAAGCAATTCATTATGGCCGCTGACCTTTGGTCTGGCTTGCTGCGCGATTGAAATGATGGGAACGGGCGCATCGCATTACGATCTCGACCGCTTCGGCGTCATGTTCCGTACCTCGCCGAGGCAATCCGATGTGATGATCGTAGCCGGTACCGTTACGAAAAAGATGGGCCCTCTGCTTAGAAGGCTGTACGATCAAATGCCTGAGCCGAAATGGGTGATTGCGATGGGCTCCTGCGCGACGGCTGGCGGTCCTTATATCAAATCTTATGCAGTCATAAAAGGCGTCGATCAGATCGTGCCCGTCGACGTGTATATACCGGGCTGTCCGCCTAACCCGGCGGCGCTGATCTACGGCATCAACAAGCTCCAGGAGAAGATCCGATATGAAGCGAAAACCGGGAAGCGGGTGACCGGCCGATGAGCGAGGAACAGAATGGGGACGGCGCAAAGCCCGTTACGGATTCGCCCCCGGCTGATGCGGAGCGGGAGGCCAAGCTGAAGGCAGCGGCCGAGGCGCGCGCCGCGAGGGCCGCAGCGAAGGAAAAGGCGGAAGCAGAGGCGGGAGAAGCCCAGCCGGAGCCGCCCAAGCCGCCGTCGCTGCGGCAGCCGGAGCTGGATGCAATGACCGCGCTGCTGAAGCGGGAGATTGCCGAGACCGCCGTTGAGGATGCTTACGTGAACGAATTAAATGGCGACATGCCAATGATTATAATCAAAAATGACTACTGGCAGGAAGTCTCGCGTCTGTTAAAGGAGCACGAAGAGCTGCGATTCAACTACTTGCGCAATGTGTCCGGCATCGATTACGAGACGCATATGGAAGTGGTCTATCATATGCTCTCGCTTGGCAGCAACAGAGAGGTCGCTATCAAGATCAAGACGGACCGCGATTCGGCATCCGTATATTCAGCGACGCCGGTGTGGGCGACGGCGAATTGGAACGAGCGCGAAATTTATGACCTTCTGGGCGTCGATTTTCCCGGACACCCTGATTTGCGGCGGATTATGATGCCTGACGATTGGGTCGGCCATCCGCTGCGCAAGGATTACGAACCGTTAGATTCGGAGGTGTAGGCAGACCTTGATCCGTACAGAAGAACTGCTCTTAAACGTAGGTCCGCAGCATCCTAGCACGCACGGCGTATTTCGAATTATCGTTAAGCTCGATGGCGAAGTCATAACCGAGGCAACGCCCGTTATGGGCTATTTGCACCGGGGAACGGAGAAGATCGCGGAAAATTTAAATTTCACGCAAATCATACCTTACACGGATCGAATGGATTACGTCTCTGCCATGACGAACAACTATGTGCTCGTGCACGCAGTGGAGACCATGATGGGCCTTGAGGTGCCGCAGCGGGCGGAGTATTTGCGGCTTGTGGTCATGGAGATGCAGCGGGTTGCAAGCCATCTGGTCTGGTGGGGCACCTACCTGCTTGATATCGGAGCGATGAGCCCTTTTTTGTACGCATTCCGCGATCGGGAAATGATTATTGATTTGTTCAATGAGCTGTGCGGAGCAAGATTAACCTATAATTATATGAGAGTGGGCGGCGTGAAATGGGATGCGCCGCCCGGCTGGCTCGATAAGGTGCGCGAGTTTGTTCCTTATATGGAGAGCAAGCTGCAGGAATACGATAAGCTTGTCAGCGGCAATGAAATCTTCTTAGCCCGTATTAAGGGCGTTGGGAAGTATGATGCCGCAACGGCCATCGATTATGGACTAACGGGAGCCAATTTGAGATGTACCGGAGTCGACTTCGATGTGCGTAAGGCCGAGCCTTACAGCCTGTACAGCCAATTCGAATTCGACGTGCCGCTTGGCAAGGAGGGCGATTGCTATGACCGTTATCGCATCCGTATGGAGGAAATCCGCCAAAGCCTGCGTATTTTGAAACAAGCGCTTGCGATGTTCCCGAGCGGAGGAGACACGATGGGGAAGGTGCCGCGCGTGCTTCGACCGCCTGCCGGAGAGGTCTACGTCCGAATTGAATCGCCGCGCGGCGAAATCGGCTGCCACATCGTATCCAAGGGTAAAGCGGAGCCGTACAGACTCAAGTTCAGGCGGCCTTCCTTCGTTAATTTGCAAATACTGCCGAAGCTGCTGGTTGGAGAAACGATGACAAACCTCATTACGATACTGGGCGGCATTGACATTGTCGTCGGGGAGGTCGATTGCTGATGCAGTCTTGGCTTAACCAGTCGCTCACCTGGGGCAATGCGCTTGTGCTGTTTCTATGGGCGGTTGTATTCCTTTTTATCGTGCTTGGTTTCGTTACGTATGCCATTTACTTCGAACGCAAGGTAATCGGATGGATGCAGCTTCGTATCGGACCCAACCGGGTTGGGCCGTTTGGCTTGCTGCAGACGGTGGCGGATATTTTCAAGCTGCTTATTAAGGAAGATACGATTCCGCGCAAGGCTGACCGCATGCTGTTCATTTTAGCGCCCGCGCTCGCGTACATCCCTGCGTTCTCTGTGCTGGCGGTTCTGCCGTATACGCAAAATCTTTATTTTGCGGATTTGAATGTCGGGCTGCTCTACTATGTAGCTTTATCCGGGATCTCGACGCTTGCCATTGTACTCGGAGGCTGGGCTTCCAATAACAAGTACGCCCTGCTCGGGGGTATGCGCTCGGCGGCGCAGATGATAAGCTATGAGGTACCGCTTGTGATTTCGGTGGTTGGCGTCATTCTGCTCAGCGGCAGCTTGAATTTAAGGGATATTGTAGCTGCGCAGGACGGGGGTTGGTTCTGGGATTGGAATTTCCTCCCTCAAATCATCGGTTTCGTTATCTTTATCATTGCGGCCGTCTCGGAGCTTAACCGCACGCCCTTCGATTTGCCGGAGGCGGAATCGGAGCTTGTTGCGGGTTACCATGTCGAATACAGCGGTTTCCGCTTTGCTTTCTTTATGCTCTCGGAATATGTTTACGTTTATGCGATTGCTGCCCTTACGACGGTGCTGTTTCTTGGCGGCTGGCATGCGCCGGCGCCTTTTCTTGATTTTGTGCCGGGAATCATCTGGTTTTTGCTGAAGTTTGCTTTTATTGTGTTTTTCCTGTTTTGGATCCGTGCGACGATGCCGCGAATTCGCGTAGACCAGCTGATGGGACTCGGCTGGAAGGTGCTGCTGCCCGTTTCGCTGCTTAACGTGTTTCTCACGGCCGTATATTTGGAATTGTTTATTAAGAACTAGCAAAGGGGAGAAGGAAATGAAAGGAATGCTGCAAGGACTGGGCGTAACGCTCAAATCGATGACGGCTCCAAAAGTGACCACTTCCTATCCTGACGTGCCCTTTGTCATGCCGGACCGGTTCCGTGGCATTCAGCATTTTATTCCTGATTTGTGCATCGTCTGCAATCAATGCGCGCGCATTTGCCCGACGGACTGCATTACGCTGACAGGCAAACCGAATCCGGATCCGGACAAAAAAGGCAAGGTCATCGACACGTTTGATATTAACTTTGAAATTTGCATCCTGTGCGACCTCTGTACGGAGGTTTGTCCGACGGAAGCGATCGTCATGTCGAATCATTTTGAACTGGCGACGTTCAGCCGCGATGACCTGTTTAAGGACGCACAGTGGCTGACCGACAATAATACGCTTACCCGGCAGGATAATAACAATATCGGAGCGCCGGCCAAAGGGGGCGCGAAATAGTTGTTCAATATTGCATTCACGGGCGAGTTCGCCGCTTTTTTTATCTTTTCGGCGATCATGATTTGCGGCGCTGTTCTTATGATCACGCTGGAGAAGGTCGTTCATATGGTCATCTCTATGGCAGCCGTATTTCTGGGCTTAGCGGGAATGTTCGTGCTGCTTGATGCAGAGTTCGTCGCGTTCGTACAGGTTCTGATCTATGCCGGCGCGGTTTCGATCCTGATGATCTTCGGCATTATGATGACGAAGCATCAGCCCGGGGCGCGGGAGCCTGCGAAGCCGCTGCATGAGACGCTGGCGGCAATCGGCGCGCTGAGCTTGTTCGGCGTGCTGTTTTATGCGATTCAGTCGACGGAGTTGCCTGAGCCGCAGCCCTTCCGGCAAGCGGAAGATAATACGATGGCTATCGGAGAGCTTTTATATACGGGGTACGTCATTCCCTTCGAGCTTGTCTCCGTGCTGTTGACCGTTGCTTTTATCGGAGCCATCGTGCTCGCCAAGAAGGAGGCGGATTAAAGAGATGTTATCCTCCTATTTAACGCTGGCAGCGATTTTGTTTTGTATTGGGCTCTACGGCGCTTTAGTGAAACGGAATGCGGTCGTCGTGCTGCTCTCGATTGAGCTTATGCTGGGCGCGGTCAACCTGAATTTGATCGCCTTTTCGAAATACGGCGTCGTTCCGTCCTTGACCGGCCAACTATTTTCTTTGTTTACGATTACGGTTGCCGCAGCGGAAGCGGCGATTGGAGTTGCTATATTGATTGCTTTGTTCCGGTTGCGAGGGACAGTGAACGTCGACGAATTTGACAAAATGAGGAGGTAGCGCAGCGTATGGATAAATTCACACAAACGGCTTGGTTGATACCGCTGTTTCCGCTGGCAGCCTTCCTCGTTTTGACGGCGCTCGGCCGCAGCTACCGGCGGGCGGGCGTATTCATCGGCTCGTTAGGCACGTTTGCTGCTTTCGTGTTTTCGCTGTTGATTTTGGCAGACCGCTTGGGCGTCAATGAAGTGGACTATAATTATGCCTTCGATTGGATTTCGATTGGAGATTATACGCTTCGAATCGGGTTTGAGGTGACGAACCTGACGGCGCTTATGCTGGCGGTCGTCACGCTTGTCAGCTTTCTCGTGCAGCTGTATTCGGCGGGCTATATGAAGGACGACGAGCGGATTTCAGTGTTTTACGGCTATGTTTCCTTATTTACTTTTTCAATGCTGGGCTTGGTGCTGTCGGATAATTTATTGTCGCTTTATATTTTTTGGGAATTGGTCGGCGTCTGCTCTTTCCTGCTGATCGGCTTTTGGTTTACGCTGCCCAAGGCGCGCGCAGCCGCCAAAAAAGCCTTTATCGTTACGCGCATCGGCGATGTCGGGCTGCTGCTGGCTATCTTGCTGCTGTTCTGGTATATGCCGGAGCATGCGCTTGATTTTACAACGATTCAAAGCGTGTTCGACGGTCAGTCGGGCGCGATTACAAACGGGATCACGACGTTAATCGCCCTGCTTATTTTTGTCGGCGCCATCGGGAAATCGGGGCAATTCCCGCTGCATGTATGGCTGCCTGACGCGATGGAAGGTCCGACGCCGATCAGTGCCTTGATCCACGCGGCGACCATGGTTGCCGCGGGCGTGTTTCTTATAGCGCGGACGTATGATATTTTTCAGGACTCCGCCGCCGCTATGGAAACAGTCGCTTACGTGGGCGGATTTACGGCAATCTTCGCAGCCGCGGTCGCGCTGGGGCAAAATGACATCAAACGGATATTGGCGTACTCCACGGTAAGCCAGCTCGGCTATATGATGTTGGCGCTCGGTCTCGGCTCCTTAACGGGCGGGATCTTTCATTTGTTTACGCATGCTTTCTTTAAAGCGCTGCTGTTTCTGGGAGCCGGGAGCATCATCCATGCCGTACATACCCAGAATATTAACGAAATGGGCGGCCTGGGCTCGAAAATGCGCATTACGGCATGGTCTTTCGGTATCGGCGCTCTTGCGCTCTCCGGCATTCCGCCTTTATCCGGCTTTTGGTCGAAAGATTTGATATTGTCGGTCGCTTGGGAGACGAATCCGCTGTTGTTCGTCGTTGGTTTGGGAGCGGCCTTTTGTACGGCGCTATATATGTCACGGCTGTTTTTTCTCGTATTTATGGGCAAACCAAGCGTTGTTGCGTCAAAGGCCCACGAATCTCCTATTTCAATGACGCTGCCGCTGATTGTGTTAGCTGTCCTGGCTGTAGCTGCCGGGTTTATCGAGACGCCGTGGAACGGCTGGTTCGGGTCGTGGATCAACGATGGACCTGAAGAAGCGCATGCCAGCGGCGCGGCAATCGTCGGTTCAATAGCCGTGGGACTTCTCGGAATTTATATCGGATGGCTCGTATACGGAAAAAAAAGCATCAGCAGTACGGCTTTGCGGGAGAAAACGCCTTGGCTTGTCCGGCTGCTTGAGCGCGGCTTCCATATCGATGAGCTGTATGCAGCCGTGATTATCAGGCCGCTGAAGCTGCTTGGCTCTGTTATGCTTGCGTTTGATGCCTACGTCATTGGCGGAATCGTCCGGCTGACAGGCACGGCGGTAAGCTCTGCCGGCCGGGCGGCAGCCCGCCTGCAGAACGGCCAGGCGCAAACCTACGGCCTAGCGGCCATTATCGGTTTTGTGGTTATTGCGGTTGCCATCGTCGGAAGGAGGTTCCTGCCGTGAGCATCCTGAATGATATTCCCATATTGTCGATTATTTTGCTGTCGCCGCTGTTAGGCGTGATCATCATGCTGCTGCTTCCGAAGCATAGGAGCAGCTGGATGAAGACAATAGTCGTCGTAACGACGCTCATTCCGCTGGTCCTATCCTTTTGGCTGTACGCCCATTATGACAAGCAGCAGGGGGGCGCCGCTTTCGATGAGCAGCAAAGCTGGGTGCAGCTGCCGCTGAACAAGGAAACGCAGCAACCCGGCGTTTCGGAATTTATGTTTTCGTTCCAATATGAGCTTGGCGTAGACGGATTGTCGCTTCCGCTCCTGCTGCTGACGACGCTGGTATCAGCCATGGCATCGCTGGCTGCCATCCAAGTCAAAAAAAGATGGAAATCGTTTTTCATTTGGTTTCTATTGCTGGAGACGGGAATGCTTGGGGTATTCCTCGCCCGCGATCTGTTCTTGTTTTTTGTGTTTTTCGAGATTACGCTCGTTGCGATGTATTTCTTAATCGGAATCTGGGGTTATTTCAACCGCGAGCGCGCGGCTAATCAATTTCTGATCTATAACGGGATTGGTTCAGCCGTCATGCTCGTTGCCTTTGTTATTCTTGTGAACACGGCCGGTTTCCGCATAGACCAAGCCGGTGAACAGATTAGCTTTATTTATAGCGGCAGCTATACGGATATATTCCGCAATATGTCCGACCCGTCGGCATGGATGAATCTCGCTCCCGAGCAGGTCGGAAGTGTCAATCCTTTTCTCATGACGGATACGATGCAGTGGACGCTGTTTATCATGCTGCTGATTGCCTTCGGCATTAAGCTGCCGATCTTTCCGTTCCATACCTGGATGCTGAAGGTGCATACGGAGGCTCCTACCTCCATTGTCATGATCCATTCGGGGCTTTTGTTGAAAATGGGCGCATACGGCCTGCTCCGATTCGGGCTGCTGCTCTTTCCGGAGCAGGCACGCGCATTTGCGGTACCGCTGGCGGTGCTGGGGGTTATCAATATTTTGTACGGGGCGCTGCTTGCTTTTAGACAAAAGGAGTTTAAACTCGTACTCGCCTATTCCTCGATCAGCCACATGGGTATCGTTCTTCTCGGCTTTGCCGCCATGAATGAGATTGGGATGCAAGGCGCGGTATTTCAGCTTGTGTCGCATGGACTCGTGTCCGCGCTTCTTTTCTTAATCGTAGGCAGCATTTACGAGCGAACAGGCACGACGGAGCTTGGCGAGCTGGGAGGCTTGGCGCGCTCTATGCCCTTTATAAGCGGCGTTTTGCTGACGGCAGGGCTTGCTTCGATCGGTTTGCCGGGATTATCAGGCTTTATAGGCGAGTTTTTGTCGCTGCTCGGACTTTTTGAATCGCAGCGCTGGCTGACGGCGGCAGCGGCGCTTGGCATTATTATGACCGCGGTTTACATGCTTCGGGCGGTATTGAAAATAACGTTCGGACCGCAGCGGGAGACCTTTGCCGCGCTGAAGGATGCAAGGCTCATTGAAGCTCTGCCTATGATCGTGCTGCTTGCGTTCATCCTATTGCTCGGCTGCTTCCCATCCATCCTTACGGACACGGTGCAATACGGCATGGATGGCCTGTTCGACCAATTACTTGCAACAAGGGCGGGGGGATAGACCATGTACGAAGGCGTTTCATTTATACCACTGACATGGACGGATATGCTCTACCTTGCCCCGGAATTCGTGCTAACTGCCGTGTTTCTGCTGCTGGTCGTGCTGGATTTAATATTGCCAAAACGCGTAAGCAGGCTGGCCATCGGCTGGCTGACGCTGGCGGGAGTGCTTGCCTCGCTGACGCTCGTGGCGCTTCGGATGCTGGATATGAACCAGGGAGGCGCATCGGCGGAGGCGATTAAGCTGCTGAGCAACAGCTACCGCATTGATGACTTTTCCAGCATGCTCAAGCTTGTATTTTTGACAGGTACTGCGCTGATCGTGCTGCTTGCGCTCGGATCGGTGCGGGATGACGAAGCGATAACGGATCGGTCCGAATATTTTTATCTGCTGCTCCCGGCGCTTATCGGGGCCATGATGATGGCCTCATCGGGAAACTTGGTGACGCTGTACATCGGGCTAGAGCTGCTTAGCTTAACGAGCTACGTCCTGGTCGGGATTCGGAAAAAATCGTCGTTATCCGCGGAAGCTGCATTTAAGTATGTGGTAACGGGGGGGATTTCGTCCGCGATGGTTTTGTTCGGCATGTCGTATCTTTACGGCATCACGGGTTCCGTTGACCTTGGGGCAATCGCAGAGGCGCTGCCGCGCGCAATCGTAGATTATAAAGCGTTTGTGTATGTAGGCTTCCTCTTTATGATTGCGGGCTTCGGCATAAAAGTCGCGGCTGCTCCCTTTCATGCCTGGGCGCCTGACGTGTATCAGGGAGCGCCTTCGCCGGTTTCCGCTTTTTTGGCGGTTATCGCCAAGGGAGCGGCGCTTGCGGCTGTTTTTAGAATCATGTTCAGCACGGTATTAGTTGCGGGCGGCGAAGACGCGAATGTGTCCAAGGATCTCTTCTTAATGCTTCTGGTGCTGGCCGCAGCTGCGATGCTTGTCGGAACCACGGCAGCGCTGAGGCAAAAAAACGTGAAGCGCCTGCTCGCCTTGTCGGGCGTCGCTAATGCGGGATATATGCTCGTGCCGATCGGCATTTCCATAACGGTAGTGCACAGCAGTAATTTTTCGGAATTCGTCTATTATTTGGCAGCCTACCTGTTTATGACGATTGGGGCGTTTGCCGTGCTTACGGTCGTCAGCCGCTCTTCCGGCAATGAGGAGATGAAGAGCTTCGCGGGTATGTATTACCGAGCCCCTTGGACGGCCGCGGCTATGGTTATTTTCATCTTGTCTTTGTCAGGACTCCCAATATCGGGGGGATTTTTCGGAAAGCTGTTTATTTTGCTGGGCGCTGCAAGTGCCAAGGCCTACTGGCTGGCGGCCATAATGGTAGCCAGCAGCGTAATATCCTACTATTTCTACTTCAGCTTAGTGCGCCAAATGTTTATGCGGAGCGGGAACGAGGATGGCGGCCTTCGTTTGCCGGGCGAAACCGGAGCGGTCATTTGGATATGTGCCGCGGCGACGATAGCGCTGGGTATTTTCCCTGGACCGTTAATGGAATGGATCAACGCGGTATTCTCGCTTAAAGGCGACTTATTGATAGGCGGTTAATAAAGCAGGTGCGGTTAATAAAGCAGGTAATGAAGAAATTTCTTGCAACCGGCATGAAAAGGAAGTGGGGCTGTCCCGAAAGGCCGTGAAAATGGACCTAGGGGACGGCCCCTTATTTTTGGCTTTTTGGCAGTTTATGAAAACAGGCTTATTATTGTTTCACAGATAAATGATGTGGGTAATGAGCATCAGGGGAGAAATGGTTCATGTAAGTAGTCGTTGAGACGTGCAGAGCTTCCAGAACCGATGCTGACTCTAGTACATATTTACCGGGAAATAATAGTTTATAACGGACAATCTCTATCTTTTGGCGTGCAACCGCAGGTTCATAGGACTATTGTCCTTTTGTCTGTGTGCAACAAGGGAAATGACGGCTCCGAAGAGAACTGATAATGATGGATTTTTTTAAATGAAAGTGGGAACGGAAAATAACGGATTTGATATGCGAAGGCAGATTGCGATGATTAATCGAATGGAACCAAAACGAGTAGGGATAAGGCAGAGGGCTGGCGGCAGAGAACAGACGGATAAGCCGTCGGCCGCTGTACCAAACAGGGCCGCGCGCTTGCGCAGGCAAGCAATCGCCAAGGGCGTGCTCGCGCTGCTGCTCGTGAGCGTCACGCTCGGGGGCATAGCCCCCGCAGGGCCAGCTCGCGCAGCGGTGCCTGCCGCGCTTGCCGCCGCAGGCGGCGTAACCGAGCAGCCGCAAAGCTGGCTGCTCAAATGGCGAAGCCCCGCGCTCGCGCATGAGCTGCGCGGGACGCAGGTGCTCCGCCGCCAGAATGAGGCGGCGGTCATGCTCGTACGTCCGGCCGATAAGGGCGCGGACGTGCAGGAATGGCTGCGCCGGCTGCGAAGCTTGCCGGACGTGGAGTATGTGCACCCGAATGCGGCGGTGCACATCCTGTCCATGCCTGCGAGCGAGTCTTCGCAGGAGCCGCCTGTGCCCCTGCAAGCGGAGGCAGTGCCAGAGAGGGCTATTGTCCCTGTTGCCCCCGCAGCGAAGCTTGCAGCCGCTGCTGCGCCTGCGACGGTGCCCGCCAATGACCCCGAGCTGCCTAAGCAGCTTTATCTTGGTCAGATTGGCGCAAAAAAAGCGTGGGAAACCGTACGCGAGCAGCAAGGGCTGACCATTGCGATCGTTGATACCGGCGTGGATCTAGATCATCCGGATTTGAAGGACAATCTTGTTCCGGGCGCCAATCTGGTGAACCCGGGAAAGCCTCCGGAGGATGACAACGGCCATGGCACGAGCGTAGCCGGCGTCATCGCGGCAAGAGGAAATAACGGCTTGGGTGTATCAGGCATCGTCTGGAAAGCCAAAATAATGCCGATCAAAGCGCTCGATCAGAGCGGGGACGGCACGGAACAGGAACTCGGCGAAGCCATTTTGTACGCGGTTCGCAGCGGTGCAAAGATCATTGTACTGTCCGTCGGCTTACATCGTTACTCCCCTTATATGCTGGATATCGTAAAGTATGCGGAAAGCAAAAACGTGCTTCTGGTAGCAGCCGCGGGCAATGACGGGGTGGCACTCGGGGATAGATCGGCGGTGAAGTACCCGGCAGCCTATCCAACCGTGCTCGCCGTTGGCGGCGTGAAGACGAACAACACGGTTGACGCACGTTCTAACCGGGGCAGCGAGCTTGATCTTGTCGCGCCTTGGAATGTCTATACGACGGCTCTAGGCGGTCAGTATAAGAAGGAAGAAGGCACCTCTATGGCTGCCCCTCAGGCAGCGGCGGCAGCGGCTCTAATCTGGGCGCGCTACAAGAATCTGAAGCCCTACCAAATAAGGGAGCTGCTGCGGCAAACGGCCAAGGATATCGGCTCGTCCGGCGCGGACAGCGCTTCCGGCTACGGCGTGCTGCAGATTGACCAAGCGGTGCGCTCCACGTTGCAGACAGACGGGTTCGAGCCCAACGACAGCCAGAAGACGGCTGCGAGGTTTCCGCTCGGCACGCAGGTATCCGGCTTGCTGAAGGGGACCTCCGATCAGGATTGGTATCGCATCGATACGCCGTATGACGGTAAGCTGACGATCCAATACGAAGGACTCGTAGCCAGCGGCAAAATTGTACCGCCTGTCCGCCTCACCCAGTATACAAATGGAGTAAAGAAGAATACCGCAGATACGAAACTGGCAAACCGATCGATCGAGTTTGATGTGAAAAAGGGCAATCACCTGATTCATCTCGAACTGATCAACCAGAGCAGCGAGGATGAGCTTCCTTACCTGCTGACATCCGCCTTAACGATAAAACCGGATGATTATGAACAGAATGATAAGTCCTATGAAGCGTCTACGCTTCAGCCCCGTTCCCAGTCGATCACCGGCAATTTTCATCAAACCGCCGACCGGGACTGGTTTGCCGTGACTTTTACGCAAGGCGGTAAGATTAGTCTCGTGCTCACTGCGAATACCGCGCGCATCGATCCGGGGTTGGCGCTCCAAAAAGCGGGGCAGCAGCTCATGGTGTACGACGATGAGGGCGAAGGGGAGACGGAACGTTCGCCAGTCATAACTGTGACACCTGGCAAATATTATATTCGTGTTCACAATGCGATCTCTTCCGAAGCAAGTCCGACTCTTGGAACCTACACGCTCAAGATGGACTATACGCCGAAATATGATGATCCGAATGAACCGAACGATAAATCCTATGAAGCCTTTATGATGAAATCCGGCACGGAGTATCTGGGTGTGATCGGGAGCTACGCCGACGTGGATTGGTTTCAATACCGCGTGGCGAGCCCGAGCATCATCAGCATGGCGATAACCGGCGTGCCGAGCGATAATGATTTGAATCTTCAGCTGTACGACAAACGTATGAAGCAGTTAGCGTCCGTCAGCACGGGAGCGAGCGGCAAGCTGCAAACGAAGGAGCTGCTGCTGCAACCAGGCGTGTATTACGTAAAACTGCTGGCGGAGACCCCTTTTGACAAGCAATATTACCGGTTAAAAGTAAAGTCAGAGGAGTTAATTGCCGGATTCAAGGATATTAAAGGCCACTGGGCGCAAGAGCAAATTGTAGCGATGAACAAAAACGGCATCATAAACGGAACAGGCAGCTATCGGTTCGAGCCAAAGCGTGCTATTACGCGAGCGGAGGCCGTGGCAATGGTCATGAAGGCCTATAAGCCGATTTCAACCGGCACATTGCCGGCCAAACGGTTTAATGACGTTTCTGTTAACCACTGGGCTTATGATGCGATTGCAAGCGCCGTCGGTCAAGGATGGGTAAAAGGCTTCCCGGGAGGCTCCTTTAAGCCCGATCAGCCGATAACCCGTGCAGAGATGGCGCTGATTATCGGCTATGCGGACGGCGTGCAGCCCCGGCTGCCGGTTTCAGATCCGTTCATTGACGTATCCAAGACGCATTGGTCGGCCCCCATGCTTTTTGCAATGAGGCTGAACGGGCAAATCGAAGGCGTGGAGCCGAATCGGTTTATGCCGAAGCGGCAAGCAAGCCGCGCAGATTTTACGGTGCTGCTTTACCGGGTCATCACCTAAAATTTCCCTAGAACAATTTGGCTTGCCGTTTCGTTTGAAGGAAGTTAGGGTATGTACGGACGGCTTGTTTGCCGCCTGCGTGCAGCACAGGCCTTTGATCCTACAAGAAGGAGAAGCCAGGGAGGCAGCATGAACGTTGATAATGAGCTTTATCAAGATTTACAAACGTATACCGGCATGACCGGATTATTCTCTATCGTCATTGTCATTCTGAGCATTATTTTTGTTTGGTTTATCCTGCAGGAGGTAAAGTGGGAGACGTTTTTCCGTTTTCCGCGCAGTCCCAAAGCACGGATGTTTCAAGTTGTTGCAGCCATAATTATGGGCCACTTATTGGCCAGGTTTATTTTGGAATATTGGGGTTATACCGTGCTTCTCAAAAGCTTTGTCGAATAACAAAAGCGAAATATGTCAACAATGGGTAATACATGACGGACTCAAAATGACAGTGGCTTGCGAATAGGTTTAAATTAAGGCCTATTTTGAAAATGGAAACGTATTTTTCGACTGAAAAAGAGATGTTTCTGGAGAAAAAAGTCATAAATTGGCGAGGGAAGCGTGTACAAAAAGTGGCAATAATTTAACGCTTGTCGATTCATGTAATTGTTGATAAGATGAAGTTTGGGTAAAGTGAGCAATTCCAAATTATTCACGAATAGGTAATAGAAATGTAATAGAAATTGCAGTTCGCGGAGGGAACCATAAGATGACCAAAATTATCGTCCGCGGAGGCCAGCGTTTAACGGGAACGGTCCGTGTCAGCGGAGCAAAAAATGCAGTACTCCCCATTTTAGCGGCCTCATTATTGGCGACAGAAGGAGACAGCGTCATCCATGACGTACCCCTCCTCGACGACGTTATGACGATTCAGAAAGTGTTAGCCTCGTTAGGCGCACAATTATCCTATAACAATGAGACCATGCGCATTACCGCGCGGGCTATTACGTCTTTTGAAGCTCCCTACGAGCTTATCCGTAAAATGCGCGCATCTTTTCTCGTAATGGGACCGCTTTTGGGTCGCATCGGCAAGGTAAGAATCTCGCTGCCGGGCGGCTGCGCGATCGGAACTCGTCCGATTGACCAGCATCTTAAGGGCTTTGAGGCGATGGGCGCAGAAATTACGCTTGGCCACGGCTTTATTGAAGCCAGCACGAAGACACGGCTTAAGGGCGCGAAAATTTATTTGGACGTAGCCAGCGTAGGCGCAACCGAAAATATAATGATGGCGGCCGCTTTGGCGGACGGCACAACCATTCTTGAAAATGCAGCCAAAGAACCGGAAATCGTTGATTTGGCTAATTACATTAATGCAATGGGCGGCAAGGTTCGCGGAGCCGGTACGGGTGTTATTCGTATCGAGGGCGTAGACCGCATGTACGGCGCCGTGCATAATGTGATTCCTGACCGCGTTGAAGCAGGCACGTTTATGATTGCTGCGGCTATTACGGGCGGTGACGTTTTCGTAGAAGGCGCAATTGCCGACCATTTGACGCCGGTCATTTCGAAGCTTCAAGAAATGGGCGTAGAAATTACGGAAAGCGATAATGGAATCCGCGTACAATCGGGAACCGTTTTGAAATCCGTCGATGTCAAAACCTTGCCGCATCCGGGCTTCCCGACAGATATGCAATCGCAAATGATGGCACTTCTGCTTGTATCGGAAGGCACGAGCGTCGTTACGGAAACGGTATTCGAAAATCGTTTTATGCATGTGGATGAATTTCAAAAAATGAACGCTCAAATCAAGGTGGATGGACGCACCGCGATTGTCAGCGGAGGTTTGCCGCTAACAGGCGCAAAAGTATGCGCAACCGATTTGAGAGCGGGAGCTGCGCTTATATGTGCGGCGCTGCGCGCAGACGGCGAGACGGAAGTAACCGGCTTGCATCATGTGGACCGCGGATATGTCAATATTACAGGCAAGCTCGCTGCTCTGGGCGCGGATATCCATCGTGTCGAGTCCATTGAAGAAAGCATTTCTGCCGCTGCTTCAAACAAACAAGGCAATGCGGCAGCACGGGATAAAGCTTCCGTGGTTGCGATTTCCGCAGCGGTTTCAGAGACAGACACGGCTGTGCCCTATAAGCGTGAGAAAGAGGTAGCTGTTCTTAAAGTTCAGCCAACCTGGGCTTAACGGTAATAGACACGCAAAACGAAGAAGCTGTTTCAAATAAGCCCTAACAGGCCTATCTGAAACAGCTTCTTTTTATAGAATTGAACAGTGAGATTGCTTAGAAACGATAAGCTTTTGAACAGCAGAACGAGTACCATTTTATGGTTTATTTCGTTATAATGGGTAGGATGACAGAAATGCAAAGGGGCAGCCATGGCAACGATACATGATGTGGCAAAATTAGCGAACGTATCCGTAACGACGGTTTCCCGCGTATTAAATAATCGCGGTTATATTAGCGAGGCAACTCGGGCCAAGGTGTACAAGACCATGGAAGAGCTTCATTACCAGCCAAACGAAATCGCACGCGCATTATTGAGAAAACAATCCAACGTAATCGGATTAATCATACCAAGCGTATCTCATCCGTTTTTTAGCGAGCTGGCGAACCATGTGGAAAACTATGCTTATGAACTGGGCTATAAAATGCTGCTATGCAATTCGGAGCTTGATCCGCTTAAGGAAAAGGAATACATCGAAATGCTTAAGCGGAACCGTGTCGATGGCATTATTATGGGAAGCCACACCCTGCAGGTAGAAGAATACAAAAACTTAAGCTCCCCGATCGTGACCATTGATCGCCAAATCAACGGAGACATCCCGTTTATTTCCTCGGATAATTTTGCGGGCGGCCATCTTGCGGCGAAGCTGTTGGTAGGGAAAGGCTGTAAAAAAATTGCGCATATATGCGGAAATCTGGAGCTACAGCTGCTGGCAAACCAGCGGACTGAGGCCTTTCGGACCGTGATGGAGAAGCATGGAGTCGAACACATCATCATACAGACCGATATGAATGTATTTGATCAAGTGCAGTATGAACAAATTATCTATCAGCTGTTCAAGAATCACCCCGATATTGACGGCTTGTTCGCAACGAGTGATATTATTGCTGCGTTCGCCGTTAAGGAATGCGCGGCTGCGGGTAAACGAATTCCAGAAGATGTGAGGATTATTGGCTACGACGACGTTAAGGCCGCTAGATGGATAACGCCGGAGCTGACGACGATAAAACAGCCGATTTTAGAAATCGGGAAAATGGCGGTCGATTTAATTGTGAAGCAGATGAATGAAGAGTTTTTCGAGACCGAAAATATTATACCCGTGTCTCTTGTTGAAAGAGAAACTACATAGCATTAACAATGAAAATCCCTTATGAAATAAGGGTTTTTTTATTTTTCTATAATATGTCAATCGATTGACATGTCAAACGATTGACATATGGACTTCACGAATATATAATACGTAATGAAAGCGGTTTACACGATCGATAAGCCGTTTGTAAATTTATAGAATCGGGGGAAATGATATGAAATCTTTGAAGTGGATACAGGTGCTTGCGCTGTCGCTTATCGCTGTTATGGTTGTTACGGCCTGCGGCAATTCCGGTAATACCGGTGATTCCAGCAATATCAGTAATTCCGGTAACGCAGGTTCATCTAATGAAAAATCAGAAGTGAAAATAACGCTGCTTAACTCTAAGGGTGAAATTCAAGCCCCGCTGGAAGAAGCGGCAAAAACATTTAAAGAAGACTATCCGAACATAACGCTTGAGATCATACCTGTACCTGCCGGACAATCGCCTTTTGAGAAAGCGTCGGCACTTTATGCTTCAGGAAACCCTGCAACCATTACGATGCTCGATACGGGTGACGTAGAGAAGTTTAAGGATCGCATACTTGACCTAAGCGGCGAGAAGTGGATGGCCGACGCGGTTGACCGCAGCACTTCGCTTACGACGTTCGATGGCAAAAACTACGCATTCCCGCTTGCAATTGAAGGCTATGGCTTCATTTACAACAAGGCGGTTGTAGATAAAGCGGTGGGCGGAACCTTTGATCCAGCAACGATTAACACAACAAACGCGCTTGAAGAACTGTTCAAAAAAATAGAAGCCTCCGGGAAAGCGCCGCTTATCATTTCGCCGATGGATTGGTCGCTGGGAGCTCACTACTTGCCGCTTGCTTACGCGGGTCAATCTGCTGATACTGCTGCGGTTGCGAAGTTCGTAGATGATTTGAAAGCAGGGACAGTCGATTTGGCAAGCAACGCTGTCTTTAACGGATTGATCGATACGTTTGATGTCATGGCAAAATACAACATCGATAAAGCATCGCCGCTATCCGGTACCTATGAGAGAGGACCGGAAGTGCTGGGTAAAGGCGAGGTGGGCATTTGGTTCCAAGGGAACTGGGCATGGCCGCAAATCAGCAGCTTCGATACAGCTAGCGGCCAGTATGGTTTCCTTCCGGTGCCGGTGAGCAACAATGCGGATGATTTCGGCAATACACAAATTTCTTCGGCTGTTTCGAAGCGCTTGGTGCTCGACAAAGAGAATAATACAGCTGAGCAGCAAGCTGCTGCAAAAACGTTCTTGGAATGGATGGTATACAACGAGAAGGGGCAAGACTTCCTTGTAAATAAAGCGAACATCATTCCAGCATTTAAGAATGTTACGCTTGAAGCGAAGGACCCTCTTGCGAAATCGATTTCCGAGCATATCGCAAACGGCAAAACTCAAGATTCAATGAGCACGCTTCCTGCAGATCACTGGGCGAAGATAGGTGCCGCGATGCAAAAATATTTGGCTGGCGCAGGTGATCGCGCGGAATTAACCAAAGAAATCGAAGATTATTGGAAAGCTGTTAAATAAACAGTTGCAGTAAGACAACGGCCTACCCTGCGAATGTGACAGGGTAAGCCGTTTGCTCTTATCTAAGTTTCGATACACTAAAAAACATGCAGAATGCGAGGGACCATGATGATAACGGAAAAAGGGCTGTGGAATCGCTTGAGACTGCGGCTGCTGTTCACCGGACCTACTTTATTTGCTTTTCTAGCCGTAATGATAATTCCTTTCCTGTATGGCATATACTTGACCTTCACGAACTGGGACGGCATATCGACCACAAGCAGTCTGGTGGGGTTTGATAATTACGTATCGGTTTTCAAAGATTCAGTGTTTTGGAAATCGTTTTTGCTCACTTTGAAATATGTGTTCATTTCTGTCGCGCTTATAAACGCAGTCGCTTTTTTGCTGGCCTACGTGCTGACGGCAGGCTTGAAGGGGCAAAGTATTTTTAGAGCAGGCTTCTTCATTCCGAACCTGGTAGGCGGAATTGTACTCGGCTTTGTATGGCAATTTATTTTCTCCAACGTGCTCGTGTACTTGGGCAAAGAACTGAGTATCCCGCTGCTCAGCGCTTCGTGGCTGGCTGATCCGGATAAAGCCTTTTGGACGATGATTATTGTTACGGTATGGCAATATGCAGGTTATATGATGGTTATTTATGTGGCCGGACTAATGAATGTGCCAAAGGATATTTTGGAGGCGGCCAGTATCGATGGAGCGAGCCTATGGACCAAAATGCGCAAAATGATTTTGCCGTTGATGGTTCCATCATTTATCGTTTGTATATTCCTATCTCTCCAACGATGCTTTATGGTTTATGATTTGAACCTTTCTTTAACGAAGGGCGGACCGTTCAAAAGCACGGAGATGGTATCGATGCATGTGTACGAGAAGGCCTTCTTATCGAGAGACTATGGAGTCGGCCAAGCGGAGGCTTTCGTTCTGTTCCTGCTTGTAGCTACGATTACCATTGCTCAGGTTTACTTTAGCAAGAAGCTGGAGGTTGAGGCGTGATGGAAAATAAAAACGGAGCACTTGCGTGGACGAAATTCATTGCCCTCCTCATTAGTTTAGTTCTGTTTGTCTTTCCTTTTTTGATGCTGCTGGTCAACTCGTTTAAGGAAAATAAGGCGATTACATCCAGTCCGCTGTCCTTGCCGGATAGCTTTAGCTTCGCCAATTATAAGAATGCTTTTGGCAAAATGGAGTATGTTTCCGCATTCACGAACTCGGTCGTTATCACGGTGCTTAGCGTCATATTGATCTCTTTTTTGGCAGCCATGACTGCCCACTATTTCGTAAGAAATCAAACAAAGCTGAATCAATACACTTTTTTCTTAATGGTAGCGGCAATGATTATTCCGTTCCAAGCCATTATGATCCCTCTCGTCAAAATATACGGCTCCATTGGTTTTTTGAACAGCAAATGGGCGCTTATCTATATGTATATCGGATTTGGCAGTCCGCTCGCGGTCTTTATTTACCATGGTTTTGTAAAAAGCATACCGGCGGAACTGGAAGAAGCGGCGCTTATTGACGGCTGTACCCGAACGCAAACCTTTTTCCGCATTGTGTTTCCGGTGCTTGCCCCAACGACGGTTACGATCGCGATCTTGAATGTGTTGTGGATTTGGAATGATTTCCTATTGCCGTCCTTAGTGCTGATCGCGCCGGCCGAGCGGACGCTGCCGCTGTCTACTTTCTATTTCTTCGGTACGTATACCGTTGATTACGGCCCGCTTATGGCTGGTCTTATGCTGACTATTTTGCCTGTGCTAGTTGTCTATTTATTTGCGCAGAAATACATTATCCAAGGGGTTATGCAGGGTTCAATTAAATAACAAGTAAGGGTTGGATGAATTATTTTGTACACGAGAGAAAATGCCGACACATTTATTGCAGAGCGTAAATATTTGTTGAAAGAGCAGTACCGGCTGGGCTTTCATTTAATGAGCGAATTTGGGTGGATGAACGATCCTAATGGTTTTATCTATTATAACGGCGAATATCACATGTTTTATCAACATTATCCGTACCAACCGGTCTGGGGGCCGATGCACTGGGGGCATGCTGTGAGCCGCGACCTGATAACGTGGAGATATCTGCCTGTAGCGCTGGCTCCGGATCAGGACTACGATCGCGACGGCTGCTTCTCAGGCAGCGCTTTTGAGCGGGACGGGAAGTTGTATTTGATGTATACCGGCCATGTAATCACGGGGCCGGATAAGGAAAATGATTACAGCCAAAATCAAAACATAGCCGTATCCGAGGATGGCATTCGTTTCGAGAAGCTGACCAGCAACCCTGTCATCGGACCGGAGCAAATACCGGCGGAAATAAGCCAAAAGGATTTCCGGGATCCTAAGGTGTTTATGCGCGAGGGTATTTATTATTCGGTGATAGGCTCAAATGATGGGCAAGGCACTGGGCTTATCTTATTATATCGCTCACAGGATCTTGAAAATTGGAGCCTGGTTGGCGAAATCGCCCGCAGCGATGGTCAACTGGGCGATAATTGGGAATGTCCGGATCTGTTCGAGCTGGGGGGGCACGACGTGCTGGTGATGTCGCCGCAGCGTATGCCTGCGCAAGGAGACGACTATCATAATCTCCACTCCGCCACCTATATGGTCGGCCGATTGGATATCGAGCATAGCAGCTTTAGCTATGAACGCTATGAACCAATAGACTGCGGTTTTGATTTTTATGCGCCGCAGACAACGATCGATGATAAAGGCAGACGAATCATCATGGGCTGGATGGAAACGTGGGAGACGGAAATTCCGACGCAGCTCGGCCATTATTGGGCTGGCGCGATGACGATGCCGCGTGAGGTTGTCATGGAAGGAAGCTCATTGCTGTTCAAGCCGCTGGAAGAAGCGAAGGCGTATCGGCATAACGCTTATGAGATAAGCAATATTCTTTTGGCTGGCGTTAAAGATATGGAAGTGGGCGGAGACTGCTACGAGCTGGAGGTTGTATTCCGAGCCGATCAAGCGGAGGAGTTTGGCTTGAAGCTGCGGGTACACGGCAGGGAAGAGACTGTATTGTCTTATCGTCAGAAGGAAGGGATCTTCCGCTTCAACCGTGATAAGTCTGGCATCGGTCTTGGCGGAGAGCGCAGAACAAAGGCCGCGCTAAAGGACGGCCTGCTTGCTTTGAATATTTTTGTTGATAAATCTTCCGTCGAGGTATTTATACAGGGCGGCGAGAAGGTAATGACAGGCCGAATCTATCCAAGCAGCGATTCGTTAGGCATACAAGCGTATGCCGAAGGAATCTGTTCTGTGGTATCCTTTAAAAAATGGGATATAAAGTAGGAGGGGCTTAAACTGTCGACAGTATATACGATCGGTGAAGCGTTAATTGATTTTATTCCGGATACGAGGGGAATCGAATTAAAGAATGTAGTTGGCTTTAGGAAAGAAGCCGGCGGCGCTCCGGCGAATGTGGCATGCGCAGTGGCGAAGCTCGGCGGCAGCAGCGCATTTATCGGTAAGCTGGGCAACGATGCCTTCGGTGATTTTCTCGTGGAAACGATGGGGGCTGCCGGTGTGGATACCAGGCTCGTGCTGCGGACGAATGAAGCAAACACGGCACTTGCCTTTGTCAGCCTAAAGGCAGACGGCGACCGCGATTTTTCTTTCTATCGGAATCCCAGCGCGGATATGCTGCTTTCAGAAGACGAGATCAGCGGGGATTGGTTCGCTAAAGGAGATATTTTGCACTATTGCTCGGTTGATCTCGTTGAAGCGCCGGTTAAGTATGCGCATAGCAAAGCGATTGCGGCTATGAAAGCGGCAGGCGGCATCATCAGCTTTGACCCGAATGTACGGCTGCCGCTGTGGGCAGATCACGAGCAGTGCAGGCAAACGATTCTTCAATTCATCCCGCTCAGCCATTTGGTCAAAATCAGCTCGGACGAGCTTGCTTTTATTACGGGCATCGAGAATGAGGAGGAAGCAATCTCTTCATTATTTGCCGGAGAAGTACAGGCCGTTATTTACACAAGGGGCTCTGAAGGCGCGGTATGGTACACGCGAGACTATCAAGCGGCGGTGCCTGGCCAGAAGGTGGCTGTAGTAGATACAACGGGCGCAGGGGATGCGTTCATAGGCGCTCTGCTGTATCAGCTCCAATTAAATGAGGGAGCCGTGAGCGGAATCGACGCAGAAAAGGCGCAAAGAATGGTTGCGTTCGCCAATGCTGCAGCAGCTTTGACGACGACCAGGGCAGGGGCGATTTCATCGCTGCCCGTTCTTCGCGAGCTTCCGCCTTTATAGAGATTTTATTGAGAGAGCATTGCTATATCTCCTTATAACGGGAGAAGGAGCGATGCTCTTTTTTTGTGCGGCGTATCTTCAGCTTGCGGTGGATTTTGCTGTAAAGCTTAGGGTGACGGGATCGCGGGCTTGTTCATCTTCCGTTCATTTTTGCGTGCTATATTCTAACTGACTAAGACCGATGGAGGGTGGATTAAAGCAGATGAAGAAATGGACGATAGGGCTCAGCATTATCATTATCCTGGCCGCTGCTGGAGCAGGTGCCTATTATTTTTATTTTGCGAAAGAGAAAGAAGCGGCAGGGGTTACGCCCACTTCGCGTACGGTTTCCGCTACGAAAGGATCGATTTTGAAACAAATCAGCGGGACGGGATCGGTGGCAGCAAATTCGAGGGAGACCGTAACGGCGGGCAAGAGCGGCACGATTGCAACGGTGAATGTAAAAAAAGGGGATAAGGTCAAAGCCGGCCAAGTTCTCGTCACGTTCGAGGCTGCAGAGGATAATGAAGAAAAAATTACATCAATTGAAAAGGATATAACGAAGCTGCAAGAATCGATTGAAGGCTATCAGGAGAATTATAAGGAAGCGACGGGCACGGAAAACGAAGAGGCCACGAAACAATCGCTTCAGAAAAACATAGAAGACGCGAACGCGGAAATAGCGGATTATGAGGAGCAACTGCAAGATATTTATGAAGAGCAGGCAAAAGAGGAGAAGGTAGTAGCCGCGTCTATTGACGGAGAAATCACGGAAATGGATATCGAGGTCGGCGATGAAGTCAATGCCAATACGACTGTAGCGACTATTGTGGACTATACCAAGCTGGAGTTCGTAACCTCCGTGGATGAGCTTGATATTTCATCGGTAAAGGTTGGCCAAGCCGTTGATCTGTCTTTAAGCGCCATTACGGATCATACGATTGAAGCGACCGTATCCGAAATTGCAATGGAGGGTACCTCAAGCAACGGTTCGTCCGCATTTGAGGTGAATATTCTTCTTACGGATATTGAAGGGGTCAAGGTCGGTATGTCGGGTGAAGCGGCGATAACGATTGCATCCAAGGAAAATATTGTTTTAGTGCCGGTTAATGCGGTAGTCGAAATGGGGACGAGATCTTTCGTGCGTGTACCGAGTGAAAACGGCGAGGAAGCCGCGGCCAGCGCGGGCGGGCAGCAGCAAGGAGCGGCAGCCGGGACAGGAGCAGCGGCAGGCGGCCAGCGGGGGGCGGCAGCGGGTCAAACGGGCACCGCGGGCGGCGGAGCACGTCCGGCAGCGGGTCAAGGTACGGGCGCAGCGGCAGGCAGCGGACAAGGAACGGCGCCGCAGGGAGCGGCGTCAGGCCAAACAGGCGCGGCAAGCGGTGAACAACCGGCAGCGGGCCAAGGTACGGGTGCAGCCGCAGGCAGCCAGCGCGGTGCAGGACAAGCGGGAGCAAGCACCGGATCGGGCGCAGCGGCAGGAGGCGACTTTGCGGCAGGCGCTCGGGCAGGCGGCAGGATACAGAGCGGGCTTGAAGGCCAGTTGGTTGAGGTGACCACAGGTCTTAGCGACGAGAGCTTTGTAGAAATCGTCTCTGGTCTTGAGGAGGGTGACAGCGTGCTTGTTCCTATTGCCCAAGGAACAGTCGGAATGGGGAACGATACGGAAGAGACGAGCATGCAGCAGGGCGGCTTCCCTGGCGGCGGAATGGTATTCCCAGGCGGCGGCATGGGCGGAATGGCTGGCGGAGGCGGAATGCGGAACACAACAAGCGGCGGTGCGCGATGAGTATGAATTCAAACGTTCCTTTAATTGAGATGACGAATATTACGAAGTCATATATGATGGCGCGGGAAAAGACGACGGTTTTGCATGAAGTATCGCTTAAGGTTGCCCACGGTGATTTTCTTGCGATCGTTGGCCCATCCGGCTCGGGAAAGTCGACGCTTATGAACATTATAGGCTGTCTCGACCTGCCGAGCGAAGGAAGCTACAAGCTGGAAGGCCTTGAGGTGACAGGACAAAGCGACAATAAGCTGACGGAAATGCGCAATAAAAAAATCGGTTTTATTTTTCAAGGCTATCATTTGCTTCCGAAGCTTACGGCGCTCGAGAACTGCGAGCTTCCGCTTATTTACCGGGGCTTGCCCGGCAAGGAGCGAAAGCTGCGCGCAATGGACGCGTTAGAGCGGGTGGGCCTCGGTCAAAAATTGCATCACCGCCAGAATGAGCTCTCGGGCGGCCAGCAGCAGCGGGTTGCGATCGCGCGCGCGCTTGCCACTAATCCGCCCATGCTGCTTGCCGATGAGCCGACTGGCGCATTGGATTCGAAAACGGGCATGGAAGTGCTCAGCATGATGGAGGAGCTGAACAGAGCAGGCCAGACGATTGTACTGATTACGCATGATATGGAAGTAGCGAAGCGGGCAAGCCGAACGGTAATTATACGGGATGGGGTGTTGACCGAGCAGGAGCAAGGAAGGAGGGGCAGCGATGAAACTTACGCAGGGCTTCAAGATGGCAGTCAAGAGCGTCTTGTCAAACAAGCTTAGAACGATCTTATCTATGCTTGGTATTCTGATAGGCGTTGCAACGGTTATCGCGTTGGTGGCCATGGGGAAGGCATCCTCCAACGAGGTGGCCCAGCAGGTGTCGTCACTTGGAAGTCCGAATTCGCTCTCCGTTACGATTACTGGCCGCGGTACGGTTACGACGCTTTCCGTGAATGAAGCGAATGAGCTTGGCGATGTGGCGGGCGTAGCAGGCGTTGCGCCGGTGACCAGCACGACGGGTTATGCGAAGTATGGGAAAACCCAGGTAACGGTTACCGTTGAGGGAATAACCGCCGCATACGAAGAGGTAAAGGATTTTCCGGTTCAGGACGGAAGATATATCGCCTCGCCGGATATTAAAAACAATACAAAGGTAGCGCTCATCGGCGTGGATACCGCAGCCGATCTGTTCGAGGATGAAGGAGAAGACCCGTCCGCCGCGGTCGGCAAAAAAATAACGATCAACGGTTACAACTTTACGATCGTCGGACTGCTTGAGTCGCAGGGCAGCTCGCTTACGGGCTCGAATGACGAGAAAATATTAATTCCCGTCACGACGGCGCAAAAAATATTTCAAACAAGCGGTGTATCTACCATTAACCTAATCGTGTCGGATACGAAGCTTATGGCTAGGACCGTTACGGGGATCGAAGCCGTTCTCTATGAGAAGTTCCGAGGGAATGAGAACGCGTACCGGGTGCTGAATCAAGAAGAAGCCATGGAGACGTTGAATTCGGTGAATGAGACGATGAACAGGCAGCTTATATATGTAGCGATTATATCGCTTATCGTTGGCGGTATCGGCATAATGAATATCATGCTCGTGTCGGTAACGGAACGAACGCGGGAAATTGGCATTCGCAAATCATTGGGAGCCAAGAAGCGGGATATTTTATTTCAGTTTCTGGTCGAGGCGGTTTGCATTAGCGGCCTTGGAGGAGCGTTAGGCATTGCTCTTGGCTATATGGCCTCTTTTATTATCGGAATGGTCATGAAAACAGAGACGGAGGTTCCGATAGATACGGTATGGCTGGCTTTTGTGTTCTCGGCTTTCGTTGGCGTCATATTCGGCTATTTGCCTGCGAATAAGGCGGCAAGCCTGCGGCCGGTTGACGCCCTTCGCCATGATTAGACTTTTCGTTGTTCTACCCTATCATTCGCGCTCATAGAATGTACCATCAGGACCGGTTTAAGAGAGAGGGGCTCCCTACTGCGGATTCTTCCTCTCTTCCCGGCCAAGATGGAAGGAGAGCCCATGAAGCGAAGGATAGGGAAGTTTTCGATAGTTTCGTTGATCGGCCGGGTGCGGACAAGCAGAGGATTGGCTTTATTTGCGGTAGGCGCGATGCTGGGAGCCTCTATGCTGCTAGTCAGGCTTTCGCTGAATGAGCTCCGGGGCGCGCAAGCCGCACGGTACATAATAGAGGCGCCTTCGGCAGAGACGGGTACGCAAGCGGAGTCTTCAATTGGCTCTCCGGAGGATACCGAGGGACGCCAGACAGTTGATAAAGAAGCTGATCCGCAGAGCGCCAAACCGGCTGCGGGAAACCAATCGCAAGCGGAGACGTCGGAGGTTCTCGATCATCTCGTCATCCGCGTCTATATGACAAAGGAAGAACGGATCGAGCGCGTTCCGCTGGAAACCTATGTCCGCGGCGTCGTGGCCGCAGAAATGCCCATCGGCTTTGAGCTGGAAGCATTGAAGGCGCAAGCCATTGCCGCACGTACGTATATGATACGGAGAATCGTTCAAGGCAATGACAGCGGGGTGCCGGTTAAGGGCGCCGACGTGACGGACACGGTTGAGCACCAAGTTTATGTCTCGCTCGCGGATCTCGCCCGCAAATGGCCAAAGGCCGATCAAAAGACAAACATGAAGAAACTGAATGATGCGGTTGCAGAGACAAGAGGCAAAATCATTACCTATAAAGGGGATCCAATCGAAGCGGCTTTCTTTTCCACCAGCAATGGGTATACCGAAAACTCAGAGGATTATTGGAAGCAAGAGATTCCATATCTTCGCAGCGTGGCGAGTCCTTGGGATGAAGCTATTTCGCCGCGCTATAAGGAAACGGTAGAGCTCTCTTTAAAAGAATTTTATAACAAGCTTGGGGTCTCGGGGAAGAGCTCTGCCAAATCAGCCATTCGTATAGTAGAGAAGACGGCGGGTAACCGGATCAGCAAGATCGTCATAGGCGGAGCGACTTTCACGGGCCGGGAAGTGAGAGAAAAGCTAGGTCTCGCATCCTCTCAATTCACCTGGAAAATCAAAGGCGGCACGATAGCGATTACGACGTACGGCTATGGGCACGGCGTTGGCATGAGCCAATGGGGAGCGAACGGCATGGCGCAATCGGGGGCGAGCGCCGAGCAAATTTTGGCGCATTACTATTCTAGCGTTCAAGTGGAGCAAGCTTCGAAGCTATCGGAGCAGTTGGCCAGTCACTCCTAATATTTAACTCTTTCAATATTTCATTTTCCCCTCAGGTATAAACCTAGCAGATCTGGTAACAATGGCTAGTGAGGTGATAGAAAATGAATGATCAAAATCAAAGCAAACCGAAGCAAAGACCAGAAGAAACTCCCAAAACCGTTCTGGGAGGAACGTCTGCCGCCAAATCTAGCAGTGGATGGAGAAACCTTTTTGCAAAGCGATGGGTATCCCCAGCAATCTTCATGGCCGCGGCAGCAATTATCGTAACCTTAATGTGGATCTATCAGGGAGCGGATCAAACGAGTCCTACAACAGGAAAAGCCGTTTCTACTGAAGATTCAAAAGAGGGTACGACCGAAACGCAAGGCAAGGATGATCAAGCGCTAGAAGTGATCGCAGGCAACGAGACGATTAAATGGCCATTGGCTGACCGGGCCGCCCTGCAAGTTGAACTTCCGTTCTATGACGACAAAGCAAGCGATGAAGAGCGCGAGGCCGCACTCGTCCAAGTAGGAGACACCTTCTCCCCGCATATGGGAATCGACTTCGTTGACCCAAGCGGCAAGTCCTTCGACGTCCTGGCTGCTCTCTCCGGTAAAGTTACTTATGTAAAAACGGAACCGACGAATGGCAATGTGATCGAAATTACGCATGCCGGCGGTCTTGTAACGGTTTACCAAAGCGTAACCGATGTTGCGGTTGAAGTAGGCGACGATGTGACGCAAGGTACCGTGATCGCAAAAGCGGGCCGCAATGATTTAGAACGCGACCTGGGCATTCACCTTCATTACGAAACACGCAGCAATGGCAAACCGGTTAACCCGAGCTCGCTAATCGCCGAGTAACCGATTATTTTAAAAATAGGTCTTTAGACGTACAGGCAGGGAGAAAATCCCTGCCTGTTTTACGTTTTTATGAAAAATTTTTCACATTCCGGCTTGTCAGGCTTGACCACAACGAATATATACGTGACCTACTCATATAATGTACCAAACTATCTCGAGTAGGGAGGCGGGAACGTGCACGATTACATCAAGGAGCGAACCATTAAAATAGGCCGCTGCATCGTGGAAACGAAGCACACGGTGCGAACGATCGCCAAAGAGTTCGGTGTATCCAAAAGTACGGTGCACAAGGACTTGACTGAGCGGCTTCCTGAAATAAACCCCGATTTGGCCGATCAGGTTAAGCACATTCTCGAGTACCACAAATCCATCCGGCATTTGAGGGGAGGAGAAGCGACCAAGATCAAATACAAGAAAACGAGCACGAAGAAACGCGAGGTACTCGCCGCAGGAAAGCTATGAAGTTTTTTCTCGAATTATAGAGGAAATTTGTCTTTTTTGGCGAATAATATACGTCAGCGGTTTCTGTGTCAAGGGAGCCAAACGTACGTTAGGTAATTATTATTCGTTGGGGGACTTAAGCCTTATGTTGAGCAAGGATATCGGGATTGATCTTGGTACAGCCAATGTATCCATTCATGTGAAAGGTAGAGGCGTCGTGCTCGATGAGCCTTCAGTCGTTGCGATTGAAAGCGATACGAAACGCGTGCTGGCCGTAGGTGAGGAAGCTCATCGCATGGTAGGCCGGACACCAGGCAATATCATAGCGATTCGTCCGCTTCGCGACGGCGTTATTGCGGATTTTGAGATTACGGAAATCATGCTAAAAGCTTTTATTGACCGCGTCGAGGGACGGAAATGGTTTAGCCGTCCCCGAATATTGATTTGCGCGCCGACCAATATAACCTCAGTAGAGCAAAAAGCGATTCGCGAAGCTGCAGAACGCAGCGGCGCTAAGGAAGTTTTTCTTGAGGATGAGCCCAAAGCTGCCGCAATAGGGGCTGGAATGGATATCTTCCAGCCCAGCGGCAATATGGTAGTTGACATTGGCGGAGGCACGACGGACGTGGCCGTTCTTTCTATGGGCGACGTCGTCACGTCCTCCTCCATTAAGATTGCAGGGGACAAGTTCGACGATGCGATCATGAAGTTTATCAAAAATAAATACAAGCTTCTCATCGGCGAGAGAACGAGCGAGGACATTAAGATCAAGATCGGAACGGTGCTTGAGGGAGGACGGCAAGAAGAGATCGATATTCGCGGCCGTGACATGGTCTCGGGGCTTCCTCTTACGCTGACGATCCGTTCGGGAGAGGTGCGCGAGGCGCTTTGGGATCCGATTATGTCTATCGTATCGGCAGCAAAGTCCGTGCTCGAGCGCACGCCGCCGGAGCTGTCGGCAGATATTATTGACCGCGGCGTTATTTTGACGGGCGGAGGCGCTTTGCTAGACGGACTTGATGCGCTTCTTGCGGAAGAGCTTAAGGTACCGGTGCTGATTGCGGAGGATCCGATGCACTGCGTCGTTAAAGGAACTGGAATTTTGCTAGATAACTTGGACAAGCTCGGGAAGAAGTAAAGACAGCAGCGGCCTAAAACATAATCTTTTGCGCGGGTAGGGAGCCTTAGGGGGGCGAAGCCGAGGCGTAAATGAGTCATAGGTCGCAGGACAAGCTATTCAGGCAGCCTTGCTTTCAACCGATAACATATATAGTAAGTTCGATTGAAAGCATCCGGGGAGGTAACAACGATGTTAAGAGGCTTGTATACGGCTGCGTCCGGCATGATTTCCCAGCAGCGCAGACATGATACCGTCACGAATAATATTTCAAATATAAATACGCCAGGCTATAAGCAAACCAATGCGGTAACCCGTTCTTTTCCGGAGATGATGCTGTCATTGACGGGAGCGGGCGAAGAAAACTATGCAAAGATCGGGAAGCTGACGAGCGGCGTGTTTGCCGAAGAAAGCTTGTCTATCCATTTGCAAGGCGATTTAACGCAGACGAATAACTCATCGGATTTCGCATTGATCTCCAATATTGAACTGGACGGGCTGGCCTTTGATGCTTCCGGCAAAAACGTTGGAGAAGACGGAGAGGTGACCTATCAGCCGCAAGCCTTCTTTACCTTGCAGGATCAAAATGGCGAGATCCGGTACACGCGGGGCGGGAAGTTCACGCTGACGGAGGAAGGCTTCCTGATGGGAAGCGACGGATCAAGCGTGCTTGGCACGGATGGGCAGCCTATTCAAATGCCTGCTGGTGTGGGGCTGGACAGTCTGATCTTAACGGGAGACCAGCGCTTTATCGATTCGGCGGGTCAGGATATAGGCGTACAGCTGCTGATCAGCCGCATCGATAATCCGAATTTGCTGGTGCGCGAGGGGAACGGAAGCTTTCGCTTTGCAGACGAGGACGGCGAAGCGGTTGCCATTGCTCCGGGCGAGCGCGTTGAAGTGAGGCAGGGCTATGTCGAGCGCTCGAATGTCGACGCGGCGCAAGCGGCCGTTGACCTGATGTCTGCGCTTCGTGCCTATGAGGCGAATCAGAAAGTTATCCAATTTTACGATCAAAGCTTAAGCAAAGCGGTTAACGACGTAGGCCGCGTATAACAACAGGTTGAAGCAGCGGAGGTGCACGAAGCATGAACAGTTCAATGATCAACGCAATGGTATCGATGAACGGGCTCCAACAGAAGCTCGATCTTCTTGCGGATAATATTGCGAATGTGAATACGGTTGGTTATAAGCGGAAGGAAGCGACCTTTGAGGATCTTCTGACGAACCTAAGAACCCAGCCGGAAGCTTTCAGTCTGCCAGGGCGTAAAACGCCGATGGATTTCACGCAAGGCTGGGGTTCGAGGATGACAATGGTACAGCCGAATTTGTCCCAAGGCCCTATGCAGGGAACGAATAAGGAAACGGATATTGCGATTGAAGGCAATGCGCTGTTCGAGGTGGAAGTGGACGACGCTGGCAACCGCGCTTATACGCGTAACGGGGCGTTTCAGTTGACGGTCGGCGCAAACGGTGATACGATTTTGGCAACGGAAGACGGTTATCCGGTCGTGGCTAACGTAAGAGACGCCGTGACTGGGAATAGGGTTGAAGGCAATATCGTATTGCCGCAAGGGTACAGTCTCCGCGTGAATCCGGACGGCTCGGTGCTTGGGGTATCCTCTGAACGGACGATAGAGCTCGGCAGCATTAAGCTGCTGCAGGCTTCAAGGCCCGCGGCATTGACTGCGGTTGCCGATAACCTGTTTGTGGTTGCTAACGGAATTGACGCTGGCGATGTCGTGCAGGAGATCGTGCCGGATTCGGAAAATAGCATTGTACTGCGTCAAGGTTACTTGGAGCAATCCAATGTTGAGCTCACGGATGAAATGACCGAGCTTATTAATGTGCAGCGCGCTTATCAATTGGCAGCTAGAGCTTTATCGTCCAGCGATACGATGATGAGCCTTACGAACGGGCTGCGCGCATAAGGATAGGATGATGTAGATGAGTATGGCCGATGAACGAATGGACCGCGAAGAAAGCGGGTTCGGGAGTACAGCGGAAGAGGGCAGCGCCGGCAGAAAGAAGAGCAAAAGCCGCTCAAAGGCTGACGGTGGCTCCAAAAAGAAGCAACGGTCCCAAGGGGTAAACGTGCTGCTGTGGATATTACGCAAAAGCATCGTACCGCTCATAATGGTTATCATGCTTGTGGCAGGCCTCTATATTGGTTATGTCGTTTTGGGTAAGCAAGCAGAGGGCGAAGTGTTCAGTTGGGCGACGTGGCGGCATTTATACGATCTCGTTTTTGCTGAATCCTGATGATTATAAAATAAAAAAGGCTATCGGATAAAAAGCTGCGGCTGCTGATCCGGTAGCCTTTTTTTGCCGGGCAATAAATAAGGGCTATCCGCGGGTTTAAATCAAACCTGGGACAGCCCTTGTTCTCTTTATTTGACGGATACGCGTATCGTAACGCTTTTGCCTGCATAGCTTGCTTTAATGGATGCGGTGCCTTTGCTGACCGCGACGATTTTGCCGTCTTCAACGGTGGCAACGCTTGCTTTGGAAGTTGTCCAAACGGCGCTTTCCGTAACATTGGCAGGAGTACCGGTCGTGAAATTGGCTTGCAGCTTAGCGGAATACGTTCCGCCCGTGCTCAGCTGTACCGATTTAGTTGATAGAACAAGCGATTTCAGCTTCTGAACCACTACGATAGGCACGACGACAGTTTTTCCTTGGTAGGAGCCGGTGATCTTCGTTGTTCCGACGGCAACGGCTTTAACGGACGTGCTGTTAACAGTTGCGATACCCGGATTTCCGACTTCCCAATTCATTTTGGAGCTTAACGAAACTTGTTTGCCGCTTTTGTAATAGCCAGTGACTTTAACCGATTTGGTTTTTCCCGGATAAAGCTCGACCGTAACGGGGTCAACGACAAGCTTAGTGATCTCTTCTTCGACTTTTATCCGCACGGATACGCTCTTGGTCAGGTATGTAGCGGTAAGCGTAAGGCTGGCAACATCCAAGCCCTTCATCGTCGTTTCTTTCAGAACAATATCCTCGGAGGTCGTTTTCCACTTGATCTTGCTGGAGACATCCTCTTCTTCGCCATCCTCATTGATGACGGTTACGGAAGGGTAAGGTGTTTCTTTTCCTAAAATAATGCTCAGATCCTTTACATCGGCCATCAGCTTTAACGGCTTCACGTGTACGATTAGCTTCACTTCGACCTTATGCCCTTGTACGGTCGCCGTAAGCGTAGTTTCGCCGAGCTCTTTCGCTGTCCATTTTCCGTCTTCGATGATTGCGATTTTCTGGTCGGATGAGGTCCAAGCAGCGATTTTGGAGACGTCTATCTTCGTTCCGTCAAAGGTTGTTGCCATGACTGCAGGCAAATCCCCGCTGATGCCATTGAAACCGTCAATGGTTTTGTTCTCCACGCTCAGTTCATTAACGCTTGGATATACGATAATGTCGATGCTGCGGCTCACGCCTTTGTGGCTGGCCGTTATTTTGGTTGTTCCTACTGCCTTTGGCGTCACTTTACCGGCAGACACCGTAGCGACCACGACGTTAGAGGACGCCCATTCGGCTTTATTGGTTACATCAGTCGTGACATTGGCGTTGTCTAGAACTTCGGCTTTTATTTGGAGAGGCGCGTCCTGCAGCAGCAGATGGTATTCCTTCTCCGGCGAAAGCTTGATCGATTGGTAAGCCGTGCGGACGACGACATCGACCGTTGCCGATACTCCCTTATAGGAGACGGTAATCGTTGTTTTGCCCGCGCTAACGGCGGTTACAACGCCTTTTTTTACCGTGGCGATCTTTTCATTGGCGCTGACCCATTTGGCAACGTCCGTGACGGGTTCCGTACCGCCTGTTTTGGGCGCGGCAGTTGCTGTCAAAGCCTTGTCGTCATAGCCGATGTTCAACTCGACCAAATTGCCGGAGGCTCCGGAATCGATCGTAATCGTCTTGTACGGGGATGAGACATTAAGCGTAATCGTGTCGGTCTTGCCCTTGAGCTTCGCGGATATCGCGGCAGAGCCGACGCCAATTAAAGTAATTACGCCTTCATCAACGGTTGCGACTGCGGCATTAGAGGTTGTCCATACCGCTTCGGTCGTGACGGCTAAGTCGGTTACGCTTCCTTTCGCTCCGTAAAGCGTGAAGGCTAGCGCTTGACCGATTTCAATATCCTTGGATGCGGGAGCCTCTGATGAGTTCTGCATCAGCGTTATGGAATCATAAACATAATCAGATGCGGCTTTAATGGAAATGGTGAAGCCTTTATAAGTGGCACTAATCGTCGCGGTTCCCTTGCCGACGCCGGATAAGATGCCTTTATCTACTTTGATGAATGCGCTATTGGAAGATTTCCATGTCGCTTCCGAGGTAACATCCTTCTTGGATGACGAGCCTGAAATGGAGGCAAACACGGCTAAATTGACTTTGTCATCTTCAACGAATACTTCGAGCGACGAGGTGCTGCTATTGTAATCCGACGCCTCGTAATTAAATTCAATGCCGGTTACGGTATCTTCTGCGGCTATAACGACGCCCGAGGCCGAGGTCATGAGGATTGCGGCTGCGAGCACGGCTGCCAGCCACCTGCGTGTTTCTTTCAACGACATGCTGAAACGTAAACTAAAATTCACTACATCCTGTCCTTTCCGGTTTAAAGTAAATGTTTTTCTTTTATTAACTATTAACGGTTTAGGGATGGCGAAAGTGAATAACAAAGGCAATTTTTGTTATTTAAACTTTAGTAAACCTCCCGAAAATAAGGGCTGTTGAACACGAGATAGGGATTTGCGAAGCTGCGGTGGTTTTATTTTTACGGGAGGTAGTTGTATAATAGTTGGGAACCATGGTGGACAGTCAGCAATAGGTAGAGGAGCGTGAGAATTTGAATCTGCCGAATCTCTTAACATCATTGCGATTTGTATTGATCCCCGTCTACATAATAGTGTTTGTAAAAGGACATATGATTCCAGCTTTTCTGATTATGGTCGCTGCCGGCATTACCGATGTGCTTGACGGTTATATCGCCCGCAAAAGCGGTCAGGTGACGATGGTTGGTATCATGCTTGATCCGCTCGCTGACAAGTTGATGCTCATTACGGTTATTGTATCGCTGCTCATCTCCGGCCATATTTCATGGGCTGCTGCTGCGGCGATGTTTTTGCGCGATTTGGGCATGATAGCCGGAGGATTGTATTTTCATTTTCGGGGAAAAAAGACGGTGCCTGCGAATTGGATGGGAAAGCTGACAACCGTGCTCTTCTATGCAGCGATCATGCTTATTTTCTTCGAAGCGCCTAACGCTCATTCCTACTTGTGGGCGGTAATTGTTTTCTCCTTCTTGACATCAATCATGTATATTTTCATGTTCAAGGCGCTGAACAAACCGATTGCTGAAACACCGGCTGGACATACGTGAACATGAACATCTGAGGCAACTACATATCAAGCATAAACGGCTGCAGCCGGCTTTTGTCGGCGAAAGCCCGTTTCGCGCAGGTATATAAGCAAATTATAAGTGAAAGCTTATAATTTCTTATATATGAACAAAGAGGCTTGGCGGAGGACACTTCGGGTCCAAGCAGCCAAGCCTCTTATCTTAACCTTCATAAACTGCAGTTTTATGATGGATATATATAGTGTCGTACAATTTGACGCTTTTTATACCACCTAACCATTGAAAGGGGTTTTTTTTGACATGTTGGACATTAATCAAATTCAAGAAATCATTCCGCACCGCCCTCCGTTTCTGCTTATCGACCGGATTTTGGAGGTTGAGCCGGGGGTGCGGGCAGTCGGTCTCAAAAACGTGACGATGAACGAACCTTATTTTGTCGGCCATTTCCCCGGTTATCCCGTTATGCCCGGAGTGCTGATTGTAGAAGCGCTTGCGCAGGTCGGTACCGTGGCCATGCTGATGATTGAAGCTAATAAAGGCAAACTGGGCTTTTTTGCGGGCATTGACGGCTTCCGTTTCCGCGGACAAGTTAAGCCTGGCGATACGCTGACGCTTGAAGTTCAAATTACAAGGCTCAAGGGTTCAATTGGCAAAGGGCAAGGAACAGCAAGAGTAGGTGATCAGATCGTTGCCGAAGGCGAGCTTATGTTTGCTTTATCTAATCCTTCATAAACCAAAATTCATGAATGAAAGAGGCTGCTAATTATGACGAATCCAACGAATACTACGGTTATTGCTAAATATGAGGCTTGGCTGAACGATCCGCTTATCGATGCGGCAACGAAGGAAGAGCTTCGCGGCATTGCAGGAGAAGAAAAAGAAATCACGGACCGTTTCTATCGTGACCTTGAATTCGGTACGGGCGGCCTGCGCGGCGTAATGGGCGCAGGGACGAACCGTTTGAACGCATACACAGTAGGAAAAGCGACGCAAGGACTCGCGAATTGGCTGCTCGGCGGCGTAAAGCCGGCGGGAGACGGCCCATCGGTTGTCATTGCACATGATTCCCGTAATTACTCGCCTGAATTTGCGCTTGATGCTGCGCTCGTGCTTGCAGGAAACGGAATTACGACGTATTTGTTTACGGCGCTGCGCCCGACTCCGCAGCTTTCTTTTGCTGTGCGCGCGCTTAAAGCATCCAGCGGCATTGTCATTACGGCAAGCCATAACCCGCCTGAATACAACGGCTACAAAGCATACGGCGCAGATGGCTGCCAGCTCATTCCGGAAGAAGCGGAGCAGGTTATTGCGTCCATCGGACAAATTGCCGGCTTTGATGAAGTGAAAAGGCTGAGCCGCGAGGAAGCGGAAGCAAAGGGCTTGCTTCGCTGGCTTGGTGAAGAAGCCGATCAACAATTTATTGATACGGTCGTTGCCCAAAGCCTGAATGCGGAGCTCATTCAAGGCGGCATCGGAGAGAAAATTAGCGTTGTCTTCACGCCGCTGCACGGGACAGGCAATATGCCGGTCCGTGAAGTGCTGAAGAAGGTTGGATTTAAGAATGTTCATATCGTACAGGAGCAAGAGCAGCCGGATGGTTATTTTAGCACGGTGAAATCCCCTAACCCGGAAGAGCGCGAAGCGTTCACTCTTGCCATCAAGCTTGCCCAGCAGGTGAATGCGGACATCATTATCGGTACGGACCCGGATGCGGACCGTATGGGTGCGGTTGTGAAAAATAACGAAGGCGAGTATGTCGTTCTTACGGGTAACCAATCCGGCGCGTTAATGGTTCATTATGTGCTGAGCCAGCTGGAAGAACGCGGACAGTTGCCGGATAACGGCATCGTCATCAAAACGATCGTGACAAGCGAGCTTGGCGCGGATATCGCGCGCTCCTATGGCGTAGCGGTAGAGAATACGCTGACCGGCTTCAAATATATCGGTGAAAAAATGACAAGCTATGAGAAAACAGGCGAGCATACCTTCCTGTTTGGCTATGAAGAAAGCTACGGTTATCTAACGGGTACTTATGCACGCGATAAAGATGCGATCGTTGCTGCGTTATTGATTGCGGAAGCTGCGGCATACTATAGCAGTCAAGGGAAAACGCTGTATGACGTATTGCTTGAGCTGTACGCTGGATTCGGCTTCTATTTAGAGGGCTTGGAGTCGCGCACGCTCAAGGGCTTTGACGGCGTTCAAAAAATCGGGGCGATTATGGATGATTGGCGCCAAAACCCGCCAACCGAAATCGGCGGCGTCAAAGTGGAGCAGGTATTGGATTACGGCAAGGGCCATGACGGCCTTCGTCCTGAGAACGTTTTGAAGTATTTGCTTGAGGACGGCTCGTGGTTCTGCTTGCGTCCTTCCGGCACCGAGCCGAAAATCAAGGTTTATTTCGCAGTGAAGGGTGAATCGAAGGATGCTGCCGCTGCTGCATTGGAGACGTTGAAAACCACCGTTATGGAACGGGTAGACCGTAGCGAATAGATCGACAATCAGCCTGTTTAGAACGGAGGAATTACGTGTTTTTACGTTGGCAGCAATGGAATCGGCGCGCGAGATTCGTACTTTGGATTATTGCATTACTAGGGGTGGCGGCAGCAATGCCGCTCGGCGCTGTTCGCATGGAAATGGAAAAATCGTCGAAGCAAGTGGAATATGTTTTTGATTACCGCGATATTGTCGATGTATCGGAGCGTCAGGCAAGGCCTCAGGGATTCCTGACGGAGAAGCTCGCAATGCTGAAGGAATCAGGCATTACCACGATGGCCGTATACGAGAGCTCGCTGAAGGAACTTCAGTTATCGGGAAGGCTGACCTTTTACAGCTCAAGGGACGCTGCGCTGCTTCAAAACAAATTTGAGCAGGCAGACCAAAACTTTACTTATATTTTATTTAACGGTCCCGAAGAAGAAAAAATGATCGGTCCGATCGTGCGCCAGGCGCTTGATCGATCGGAGGCCGTGTACAGCAGTTGGTCCTACGGCGGCCGTAACGGAATGGTCGTCGAAATGCCGATTGCCGAAGCGATCATGAAAACGATGGATTTTGACCCGATGTCCCTGCAAACGATTCAAGACGCAGGCTTTCGGATTCTGCCGCGTTTCTCCGACCGCGTAAAGCCTTACGATCAAGCGGAAACGGAAGCCGTGCTTGCAAAATTAAAAGCGTACGGTGTGAACCGCGTGTTATTTGACGGCGATAAAGTTAAGGGCGCATCTGATCAAGCCATGGACAACAGCCTGTATCAGTTCGGTGAACTGCTTAAAAAATACGATATGGGCGTTGCGGCAATCGAAAATTTAAAAAAACCTCAAGAAGGCATAAATAAATTAGCATATATTACAAACTATAATGTAGTCCGGTTATATTCCTTGTCGGAGAACGACGGGATGACGATGACTTCCGACGCGATCGGCGACCGTTTTCTTCTAGCGGCTAAGGATCGCAATATTCGTATGTTTTTCATGAACGGGACAACCCAATCCAACACGGATAAAGCTAAAGTCGTCCATAACTTGGACAGGCTGGCTGAAGCCATGAGCGAAAAGAACGGCATAGTCGAGAAGCTGTCAAAGGCTGGATTTGTGACAGGCACGGCAAAGGCATTCGATTATGAACAGCCATCTTGGAATAAGCCGGTCAGAGCTATTGTCGCTGCGGGCGCCATCGCGTTAATTGCTTTATTGGTAGGCGCGTTTATTCCAGGCGTATATAATCCCGTATTCGTTATCGGCCTCTTCGGCAGCGCGGGCATGTATAAGCTAAACAGCTCTGTCATGGAACAGGGCTTAGCTTTAGGGGCGGCGATTGCCGCACCTACGCTTGCTTTAGTGTGGGTCATGAATCGTATCTATTCCCGTACGGTAGGTGATCGGCGCGTGGTTGGCGGGGGTGACTGGACAGTGGGCCGCAGCAAGCAGAGCCCGACGCCTCAGCAGCCTGGTGCCGTCTACGAGAATGGAAACAAGATGAAGTGGCTGTTCCCGGCGTTGTCTACGGGCCGGCGTTTTGGACTAGCATTGAATTGGTTCATTGTCGCGACGTTGATCTCGCTGATGGCAGTGCCGATTGTTTTTGGATTGCTAAATAACATCACTTACAATTTGGTGCTGGAGCAGTTCCGCGGCGTAAGCCTGCTTCATCTCGCGCCTATTGCGTTAGTAGCGGTTTACGTGCTGCTGTACAACAGCCAAATGTCGGTAGGCAGACTGAGAGCGCTGCTTTCTAAGCCGATTACATTAACTTGGATTATCCTTGCGGGCGTTATCGGAATCATTGGATATTATTACTTGTCGCGTACAGGCAACAGCGGGCAAGTATCCTCCGTGGAACTGGTAATCCGTCATTTCCTGGAATCGACCTTCGGCGTAAGGCCGAGGTTTAAAGAATTTTTGCTGGCGCATCCGTTATTGCTGCTTGGACTATTCTTATCGCTCCGTTACCGTGCGGCTTGGCTGCTTATTATTATCGGATCGATTGGACAGCTGTCGATGGTGGATACGTTCGCGCATCTTCATACTCCGCTTTATATCTCACTGATTCGCGTACTGCTAGGCTTGGGTACAGGTATGGTAATCGGCTGTATTTTGATCCTAGCTTGGCAGGTAGTGGAAGGAGCAATTCGTAAATGGGCACCGGCAATCATTCGCAAGTTCGTCGAATAGTAATCTCAGGCTATTACGGCTTCAGCAACAGCGGCGACGAAGCGGTGCTCCGATCGATATTGCTTGCTTTAGAAGAAGAAGGCAGCTCCCAAGGCATAAAAATTCAGCCGGTCGTGTTATCGGCTGATCCGGCTTGGACAAGCAGCATGTATGGGGTGGAAAGCGTCCGGAGGATGCATCCCGCTGATCTGTGGCATGCGCTGAAGAACAGTGACGGCCTCATAAGCGGAGGCGGAAGCCTTCTTCAGGATGCTACGGGTACGAAGACGATTCCCTATTATACGGGCGTTATGAAGCTCGCGCAGCTGCTTGGCAAACCTACATTCGCTTATTCGCAAGGCATCGGACCGGTAAACCGCCGCATTATGGATCCGCTTATACGCGGAGTAATGAAGCGCAGCGCGTACGTATCCGTGCGGGATGCGGAATCGGCAGCCTTGCTTGGCCGGATCGGGGTGCCTGAACGGATGATTGAAGTGGTGCCGGACCCGGTCATGGGCTTGCCGCTGCCGGAGGGCTCGGAAGAAGCAGGAAGCCGCATCTCGCATGCTGCCGAGGGCGGAGCTACGGAGCCGCCGCTAGTCGGCGTATCCTTGCGCCGGTGGCGCAGCGACGGCGCCGATCTCGCCCGCGCCGCCGAAGCGCTCGTCGCGCTGTCAAAGCGCATGCCTGTGCGGCTGCGCTTCCTGCCGTTCCACACCCCCTCCGACACAGAAACGTCGGAGCAGGTGATGGAACGGCTGCGCGGCCGGCTCGGCGATGGTTCCTCCGCCGAGCTGGCCGCGCCCGGCGACGACCCCCAGCAAATGCTGCTGGAGGTCAGCCGGTGCGACGCTTTGTTCGGCATGCGCCTCCATGCGCTTATCTACGCGGCCGGCCAGATGGTTCCCATGCTGGGCCTCTCCTATGACCCGAAGATCGATCAGTTTCTGGGCCGCTTGGGCCTGAAAGCTATCGGCACGACTGAACAGCTGGACGCGGACGCCTTTGCGGATGCGGCATGCCAGCTGCTTGCTGACAAAGCCGGCTGGCAGGCGAAGCATAAGCCAGCGATCGACCTTTTAAAACAACAATCGCAGAAACCGGCGCAACAAATCGTTCAATACCTGCGTCATACATTATCGAGGTGAGTTCCTCTTGTCGAAACAATTACCAACAGTGCCGATATACGGCATACCATTCTCCAAGGCGGGCATGGATGATACGGTTCAATATTTAACGGAAGCCATCGAACAAAGACGGTTAACGCATGTCATTACCGCGAATCCGATCATGATTATGTCGGCAGTCGAAAGCGCGGACTACAGCGCGATGATCCGGCGCGCGGATCTTATCGTGCCGGACGGAGCAGGCGTGGTGTGGGCAGCTAAATACGTTGGCAATCCGGTCACGGAGCGCGTAACGGGATTTGATCTGATGCACCGTCTCTTGGAGCAGGGCGAAAAGCGCAGATGGAAGGCATATTTGCTTGGCACCTCGCAAGAGGTTATTGAAGCCGCGGCCGAAAAACTGCAGCTGCAATACCCTCAAGTGCGTATCGTAGGCTATCGGAACGGTTTTTTTGGACCGGAGCAGGACGATGAAGTAGTGGAAGTTATCCGGGAAGCGGCGCCTGACTTATTGTTTGTCGCGCGCGGAGCGGATACGCAGGAGCCTTGGATCGTAAAGTTTAAGCAAAAGCTCGGCGTGCCTTTAATTATGGGCGTCGGCGGCAGCTTCGATGTCGTTTCGGGTAAGCTGAAACGAGCTCCGATCCTATTCCAGAAGCTTCGGCTTGAATGGTTTTATCGCTTGCTTCAAGAGCCCAAAAGGTACAAAAGAATGCTCGTTTTGCCGAAATTCGTAGTGAAAGTGCTTCGCGACAAAGAAAACGTAACAAAACCTCGGTATACACCGTGAAATTCTCGTTAAAACCCGCTAAATTGGTTGAAAACGGGGTTGGAATTTCTTTTTCAATCGGAGTATAATTCACTTCGGTAGAAAGAAAAGGGGAGTTGCACACATGCCGGTAGGCTTGCTGTATTCAATTGGGTTCATAATCGCTTTGGTTTTAGCCGTTGCGATGACGCCGCTTGTTAAGAAGTTCGCATTCAAAGTAGGCGCAATAGACAAACCAAACCACCGCAAAGTACATACGCGGATCATGCCGCGGCTTGGCGGTCTAGCTATTTATATTGCATTCGTTGGCGCATTTTTTCTCTTATCGCCGTTTATACCGGACGGCTTGCTCCGTCCTCAAGATTCAAACATGATCAACGCGCTGCTTGTCGGCGGTACGATGATTATTATTTTAGGAGCTTTCGATGACCGCTTCGAGCTGTCAGCCAAAGTGAAGCTTCTCGGCCAAGTGGCCGCGGCATGCGTTGTCGTTTTCGTCTTTGACGTCAAAATCGACCTGCTGAACATTCCGTTCGGAGAAACGATGCAGCCGATTGCCGGTTGGATCAGTATTCCGATTACGATTCTCTGGATCGTCGGCGTGACGAACGCGATCAATTTGATTGACGGTTTGGACGGGCTTGCTGCCGGCGTTTCCGGCATCGCGATCGCAACGATTGTCGTGATGGCTTCGTTAATGGGTTTCCAGCCCGTTATCCTGCTAAGCACGCTGCTATTAGGCGGAATCGTCGGGTTTCTCGTATTCAACTTCCATCCCGCAAAAATATTCATGGGAGATTCGGGCTCGCTTTTCCTTGGCTTTAGCTTAGCAACGCTTTCGATGCTGGGGTTCAAGCAGGTTACGATCGTATCATTCGTAACGCCGCTGCTCATTATCGGCGTACCGCTCTCGGATACTTTCTTCGCAATCGTTCGCCGCTGGGTGAACAAACGTCCGATCTTTGCGCCAGACAAAGGGCACTTGCATCACAGGCTGCGTGACCTTGGCTTCAGCCACCGTCGTACGGTACTTATCATTTGGGGCGTTGCCGCGATCTTCGGCGCGCTGGCTATCGTGCAATCGGCCGTCGTGCAATCGAGTGCGGCGAACTGGATTACCTTTGGCGTTATTTGCATGCTGATGTTCTTCCTGCAAATTGGGGCCGAGGTTACCGGAATCGTAGACAAAACGCGCAGGCCGTTAATTAATTTTTTAAACCGCATGAGGCTGCGGCTCAAGGTTGACGCTGAATCCCGTTCGAAATAATCAAGAGCTCCGAATCCCTATGGGAAACGGGGTTCTTTTTTTTGTCCTGAATTGTGTATTTCACTAAAAAAATGGGAGCTGTTGACCGATAACAACAGTACAGAACTTTTCTGCGGTCAGCGCGTCTAACTGCTCAGCAACCGATAACTGGCTAAAGAGGAAAAGGGAGGAAGGTTTATTCGTAAGCAAGCGGCAAAGTCGTCAGTCGAACTTTAATTCTAATACCCATGCTCGTTATATACATAAAGGAGGAACATTGTTTTGAAAAGATTACTTTCATTAGCGCTAACGCTGGCACTGTTGATTACATTGTTGCCGCCGTTCGGTTCGTCACAGGTGGCAAATGCCGCAACAGGCAGCTTCAGCTTCCCTACCGAGAAGGATTTATCTACGCAAGCAAGGGTAACCACAGATCCCAGCCTAACGCTGACTGGATCCATTACGGGGGTAGATCCCTCGTCGGTTTCTTACAGCGTCACTCAGATCATCAATAACAAAGGCAATGATAATCCTACCGATGATCAGCTTGGTTCTAAGCGTGAGAACATCACAAGCAACATCTATATCAATGGATTTTCTATCCAAGTCTTTAACGTTGAACTTTTCCCGGGTCTGAACCGCATTACGTTCAAAGGCGTTCAAGGCGGCGGCGAAGTGACCAATTCGATCTACATCGAATATCACAACGGTCCGGTATTTTATGATTTGGTGGCACAGCTTGACGGAAACAAATTCAACATTGAAGAAGCAGGCACTACGGTCGTTCACTCTGCGGCATCCGCAGGCCGTCAGTCCGCGGATATCAGCATTACGGGCTTTGCGCCGAATGCGCAGCAGGTGACGGTTGACGTAAACGGAAGCAGCAAAACCTATTCCGTGAACAGCTCCAACAGTTATCAGTTTGCGGCATCGCCGATCACGATCCAAAAAGGTAAAAACCTCGTTACGATTAAGGTGAAAAATGCGAATCAAACGGTCGAAACGACTCGCGAGGTTGCTTTCTATAATGGGGAAGTTACCTTTTATGATGTCAACTTGAACGGAGTTGCGAATTCTGCAGCAACATCTGAACCGCTTGAGTACAATCCTAACCTATTAGTTTCTGATCCCAACACGACATCTCTAACTGGTAAAATTATTGTACCTAACTATTTGAAGGATGATGACGGAAATGGCACGCTTGAGCCGCATCCGAATCCTGCTGCAAACATTCCGATTAAGTACACGATTACGGCGAGCGGTGGAATCAGCCTTACACAGCCTAATGCTGGGAATCCACCCGTTCCAACGACAGAAGCAACTCCGGTAGGTACTTATACAGGAAATGAAGCCTTTTTTATCTATCAATTTACAACACCTATTGGAGCCAACCATATAAATACACTAGCCTTCGACAAATCTTATAGTATTCAAATTACAGCAGAAAACGCGAAAAAAGACGCGCTAGGGCAGCCAGCCGATGAAGGAACCGGTCTTATGGGTTTCTCGTTGAAGGATGCAACTAAGAAATTTATCGAGAATATTAACTATTTAAGTGGATATAGAACAGGCAACGGTGAAGCTTTATCAGGCACTCCGCTTGAAGGTGCTAATCTTTACACTGTGCCTTTCGCTATGGAAGTTCTTGTTGGAAACCCGAGTGCGACGGATATGGCTACCCCGACTAACTTAGTATCAGTAACTGATATTAAAAATGTTTCCGGTACATCCGCGCCATCATCAAGCTTTGACTACACCAGCATAAGTAACATCGAAAATGTTTCGTCCAGTCTAGTTAATAAGTTCGTAAACGTGAACGGCAAAGTGTACAAACGCGAAATTCTTATTTTCAAAAAGCTTCCGTTCGAAGGTACGCAGACGGTTACGCTGAATGTTGGCGGAGTAACGAAACAGGTTAAATTCACGATGCTATTCGGCCCTTATGTCAGTTATACAAGCGTATTTGATAATATGACCGTCTATGATGATACGAATAAGCTTAAAGCGGATCGTATCGCCGAGGCAATTACGGGAACGTTGAGCGATTTCAAAGGTATTCTCAACAATATCAACAATACTTCTGAAATTCGTTACGATTTTAACGGTACAGCAGCGCAAACGGTGTTCTTCTATGTGAACAATACGCCAATCAAGCTCGCGCAAGGGACAAGCGGAGTAACAAGCTTTACGATTCTAAATGCTGCCGAACGCACAAAAGCTTTTGATTCTTTGTTCAGCGGTGAAAATGAGATCAAATTCGTATTCCAAGGCAGTAAAAATTCCTATGAGAAGAAAATCAAGCTTTACTTCATCCCGACGAATATTCCTGTCATACCGGTTGAAGGCACCATCATTTATCCTTATGGCGCGCAATACAGCGAGCCGGTTCCGAATGATCCGAACTTCGTGAACCGCGGCAGCGTCTTTACGACAAATGAAGCATTTATGAACATATTTGGTACATTTGACTTTATTGATTTTACTGCGGTAGGTGCTACGGATGCCGATATCGTAAGTAATATTCAAGCGAAAATTACACAGATGGATACTCCTGCGAACGGCCTTACGGATCCGAGCAACTATATCCTGAAAATTGAGAACAGTAATTTCACGAATCCGATTGCATGGGATCTGAGCAAGAAACTCTTTATTATGCGCGGCACTACTGTGCTGGGTACCGTAAATAACGGCGCAGCTAACGAAGTAGCCAATCTTGCGGTTCGTTATGATATTTTAACGAAAACATTCTCGTTCATTTTAGTGGGACAAGAATTGAACCCGGACGGCAGCTCAAGCGTGTATACCTTTACGGTTTTCAACAACGGCGAAACAGGACCGAAAGCGTCCTATCGCTTAGAGGTTGACCCGACATCGCTGCCGTACAAAGTGCTGCGTCCGATTTTGCCGGCCAAAAATATCGTCAACCAAAACTATGTCGAAGTTGTTATTGACGCTCCTGGAGCGCAGACGATAACGATTAATAAACAGGTCGCAGAAAAAATTGACTTCGATTCCGATAACAATCCTGCAACCGTGGAACAGTTTTATAAGAATACGTACCGCGTATTCGTAAGTAATCTAAAAGTTGGTAAAAACAAGATCGATTTCATAATCTCGAGCGCCAATGATAAAGTGCAAAGCAGCATCGAAATTACGTATGCGCCAACCAATATTCCAGGCGCACAATTTCTTCAAACGATGGCGAGCAGCCACAAGATATTTGACGGAGCACTGAATTTGAAGTTCGAAAAAGGCACAACGCTGATCAGAACCGATTTCAACGTGCCCGCGGCCCTGAAAAACCAAGTGTTCACCGGCCATAATCTCTTGTTTGCCATCGCAAACTCGGAAGACGGCGTCGTTGACCGCCGCGAGCTTGAAGCACTGCCGCCAAACTACAATATTATTTTGGAAAGCTTTGGGACGAGGTTCAGGCTTTCTTATCCAACTCGCTTCACCAAAGCTAGTCCGGTTTATTGGATCGACGCGGGATTAGCAGACGATCCAGCGACAACGAGTGCTTACGATCCGCTGACTATGGGAGTCGACCCTTATCAATTCCCGAACGCGACTGGAAAGGGCGGAACGAAGATTCCTACCTACGACGAGCGCCCGGACAATAGAGAGCTGGTTACTTCCAAGACTGGAACGTTGACGCTTGCCTTTGATCCAAATATGAAGGATAGCATCGGGACAATCATTACGGTCTACCGTTACGATGTAAAAGCGAAGTATTGGGAAAATATCGGCGGAACGGTAGACGTGAAGAAAAATACCATTACGGTTCCTTTTAATAAATTCGGATACTATGTGGTCGGGAAAATGGTGTACTCGTACACTGACATGACCTCGCATCCTTATGCTAGGAACTTCCTGGAAGCCATTTATTCAAAAGGAATTATGAATGCAGCGGGCTTTGATGATTTCGGCGCCAACATTTACATCTCGCGCGGCGAGTTCGCGAGAATGATGGTCAAAGCACTCGATATTCCTCTTAACTATGAGCTCAGCAAGCCGCATTTCGATGATGTGCCGGCGATCATTAACCCCGATGCGTTATGGGACTACCGATATGTAGAAACGGCGGCCCGAGAAGGCATCATCCGCGGTACAGGTCCTAGAACGTTCCAGCCAAGCGCCAACCTAACAAGAGAAGAGGCATCTGTGATTATCGCAAGGGCGCTCGACTTGAAGCTGGCTACGGATTCGACGAAAATCGATAAGGATTTGGAGAAAACGTTCAAAGATGCAGGAAGCGTGAATTTCTATGCGAAAAGCTCGGTTATTGCTATCGCGAAGAAAAAATACATTATCGGCTCTCTTGTAGATCCGAGCAACCCAAAAGCAGGCTCTGTATTCGAGCCAAGATCTAATCTTCTGCGCTCTGATGCAGCAATCATTGTAGCTCGAATTTTAACTGATATGAAGAAGCTTCCGAGCATCGGTTAATTGGTTATATAAAGAAAAAAAGGCTGGCTGCGGAGATATTCTGCAACCAGCCTTTTTTCTTGCAACCACGGGCGTTCCAAGCCGCGTGAAACATCAAATTTGGAAAATGTTTATTATCGACGAACTCTATCTAAACAAGCTATACTAACAAAGTGCTCAATGAGCACTAGCAAAGCAGTCGAAATGAGGTACATAACTCGTCAAACAAAAAAACTTTTATTTTTTTTCAGAACGTCGCAACTTTTTACAGCAACGTGCGTTTAAATACATGACGTTGTAACAAGCGCATGGAATTGATGCGCTGGACCTACTGTTGCTGGAAAGGAATTGGAATGAATTCTCAACTTCCTCTTTACGGTACGACCCGCCCATTGTATAATGTTATAGTGGTGTCGTGACTCTAGCAATTTTCTCGCATTTTTTACAAGTTTCTACGACATGATCTTACAAATGGGTTTATCATGATTGTAGACATCATTTATATCAAATCTATGCTCAACTCTGGAAAGGGGGTGAATCGGCTATGAGGGAAAAGAGCAATTCACTATTTAAACAAAACTCTCAACAACCGCACGTATTTAGAGGAGGAGAAATAAAGGTTATGAAGAAAAAAATAGCAGCATTTGTACTAGCTACAGCGCTAGTCATTCCATTATCAGTTCCAGCTTTCGCAGCAACACCATCCGATGTAGCAGGCAAGCCTGAGCAATCGGCTGTAGAAGAACTAGTAGCACTTGGAGTATTTAACGGTTACGAGGATGGCACTTTCAAGCCTGGTAACGAAATTACTCGTGCAGAATTGGCTAAAGCAGCAATCATCGCATCTGGTAATGAATCCGCAGCTAACATCTTGAAGAACGTTAAACCTTCTTTCTCCGATGTTAAGCAAAGCGTATGGTACTCCGGTTACATCAACGCAGCAGCTCAAAAAGGCTACATCGTTGGTTACAACGGTAAATTCCGTCCTAGCGACAGCGTTAAATTCGAAGAAGTTGTAGCAATCATGCTTCGCGCACTTGGCTACAAAGAAGCTAACCTTTCTGGCGCTTGGCCTTACAACTACCTGATCAAAGCTGACGAGATCAAATTGTTCTCGAAAGTAAGCAGCGTAGATGTAGGTAAAAACGCACTTCGCGGTACAGTTGCTCAATTGACTTCCGCAACAATCAACACTAACACAGTTACTTACAACTCCGTAACAGGCGTTGAAACAGCTGGTGCTCCATTGGTTGGCAAAATCGGTTCCCCTGCAACTGGAATCTTGCTTGCTTCCGCTGTTGACTCCAACAAAAAACTTAACATTTCTGGCGTTGCTAGCGATGTAGTAGTTAGTGACAACGTGATTGTTACTGGCGGCAAAAAATTGGCTGACCTTCTTGGTCACAACGTTTCTTACATCGTTAAAGGCGGCAAAATCGTTGTTATCTCTGACAACCAAGATGCAGCTCTAGTTGTTAAAGGCGTTAAATCCGCAGCTCAAACGGTTGCTAACAGCGCATACCTGACTGTTAAAGTCGGCGAAGAGCTTGTTACTAAACAATACGCAACTACAGGTTCAGTTCTTTCATACGTAAACGGCGATGCTAACACATCATTGACTGTTGACGATGAAGTTGAATACTACCTGAACGCTGACGGTACAGTTCGTTTCGTTAAAGCTACTAAATGGAACGTGCTTAACGCTCGTGTAACTAGCCTTGATGCAAAAACTGCTTACCGTGCGGCTCGTTTGAACGTTGATACAGATCGCAGCGCTTCTACTTCTGCAGCGACTGTATCTGTTCCTGACACTGCAGTAGTAACGCTTAACGGTGTTGCTTCTAAAGTTGAAGACCTACTTGCTAACGACATCGTAACTTATGCTTCTAACGCTGCTGGCGCAGTGAAAATCGAAGCTACTCGTAACGTAGTAACTGGTAAAGTTGTTAGCGAAACAACTGTTAACGGTACTGCTGCTTACACAATCGATGGCAAACAATACCAAGTTCTTGCTGGTGTTGGCGCATTGACAATTAACAACAGCTACACTCTACTTCTTAACAAAGACGGTAAAGTAGCTGATGCATCCGCTCCAACTGTTGGCGCTAACTCCAACGAAGTTGTAATCACTAAGCTTGAAAATGTAACTACAATTGAAGAAGGAATTCTTGCTTACAAACAAAGAATTACTTACTTCTCGGTTAAAGACAATGCAGTTCAAACTGTACTTGTAGCTAGAGACAACCCAGATACAGTTGCTAACGAAACACCTGCATTTGCAGCTACACTGGCTGTAAACCATGTTCAAAAATTTGCTTACACTGATGGCAAAATCTCTGGTGTAACTGATGTTCTAAACCTTGGTACTACTACTGCTGTAGACAGCAAAACAGCTACAACATTGACTACTGTAACAGGTAGCACTTACACTACAGTACAATACGACAGCGCAACAGTTGTATTGAAAGCAACTGATCTTGCTAACGGTAACGTATCCGTTGGAACAATTGCTGATATCACTAAAGCTGACGTAGTTGCTATCGCTAGCAATGGCGTTAAAGCATCGCATGTAGTATTGATCACTGATAACGAAGCAGTAAGCGCGACATTGCCTGCAGTTCACGGTTTGTTGGTTGAGAAAGTAGCAAGCAGCTCAATCGTCAACGGAGCAACTGTAACAACTTACACAGTTAAACTGAACGTTAAAGGCGAAGAAAAATCATTCCCTATCAGCGCAGCGGCTTACGCTACAATCGGTAACACTGCTAAAGCTCCAGTTGAGTTGACTGATACGGTAACAACTAACGCGGTTTACGATGTTGCATCTGTAACTGCTGATTCCAGCGCTGCTGGTTCTGCAATCACTGTTAACAGCAACAACAGCACATTCGTTGTTGATGGCGACAGCTACATCGCAACTGGTAACACTTCTGTATTCTTCATCTCTGCTACTGGCGTAGTAAGCGTAGGTAACTATGCTGATATCGTTGGCGCTAAAGAAGATGCTGCTGGTACTTACACAGTATCCGTATTCGCTGGTACAACTTCGATTGGTTTGTTCAACGAAGCTGGATTGGTAATCGTTAAAAAGAACTAATCTCGATTAGTTCCTAAACGATAAAGAAAGGCCGTCGGGTAACCGACGGCCTTTTTTTTGTTCATATACAGTTCACACAAAATCGTTATAGTTACATAAAGAAGAATAAAATCCTCGTGGGTGGATTGGAGGTCAACAGACACTTGCATATATTGAATTATCTTTTAACTTATTTAGTGCGAAGCGAAACTATTGCAACGTTTTCATCGTCTAAGTAGGAAATGCTAAAATAATAGGAGTGATTATTACAATGCGGCACAGCTTTAGAAAAACATCCATATTTATATCTGTTTTCGTTGCATTATTCGTTATGATCAGTGCAATACCGGTTAGTTTCGCGGCCAGCACTGCTGCAGCAGCTGTGAACAAAAAGATATACATAAGCGGTGCATCCTACGTACAGCTAGTAGATGCCAATTTAGTACCTAGCTCGAGCGGGGCAACAGCAAGCTTTACTTTTACTTTTTATAACGGTGATAGCAAAGATCTTGTTCTGAATGACTACTGGGCTCGTTTGAAGTCGGTCGGCGGAACCAAATATACGCTAACCCTTTTGGATCAAACTAAAAAAAGAATTGCTCCCAAATCTTCTGCAACGTTGACCTTTTACAGCCAAGTGGGCTCTAAAATGACATTGGATCAACTAGTGATCAATATTATTAAGTTCGACTTTTCAGTTGCAGGCTATGAGCGTACGGTAGCAAAGTACACTTTTCCTAAAGGCTATGCCAATTATGTGAAAGCAGGCGGCTTCAAGGCGATTCAAATCAACAATTCCAATGTAAATGTGAGAGTTGATCAAATTAACGTAACCAAAAAAGATAAGGCTTATGAATTTAATCTGAGTTATGTTGCTCGAAATACCAGTAAATTCGGTGTCACCTTACCTGTTTATAATTATTATGCGCAAACATCTGCTGGATTATATAAGCTTTCATTGAAAAATAAAACGGATGAAAACCTCTTGTTAGAGCCGGCTGTTCTAAATGCCATTCGTTTGACAGGTTCTATACCATCTACGCTCGCAACAACGGGCTGGAAGCTTATTATTACGGCTAATGCGGGTACAGAAACAAGCAAAGTTGAGCTTCCTGTAGCCACTTTCGATATCCCGTTTCAGCTTTCAACAACCGTTTCAGGAACAGCATCAACAACATTTACAAATGATTTCGGAACCTACGGCGTAGTGCTGAAAAATGTACAAAGATTGCCATGGGGAACGAAGGATCAAGTCATTGCCGAGATGGTCATTCAAAATAAAGAGTCTGTTTACCTGCCGCTGCCTACGTTGAATGGGCAATTTATTATCGATGATAATATTACGTTAGCCTCCAAACAATTGAACGGAAATGATGAAATCGGTCTTGCGCCAGGCAAGTCGACGGTCGTGCATTTCATAGGTGAAATACCGGAGAGCTATACCTGGAAGAAATTTAAGCTGCAATTGAATCAAAAAACTGGCGAAGAAACCACAACGCTGGCCGAAGTGACCAAATCAGCGATTACAGAGGTACCTGTATTGAAAGCTGGAGCATTGTATACTCCGTCGAATGTAGGATCGCAGTTTACTGCCCAAGTGACGGATGTAAGAAGTTACAAAAACGAAGATAAAGATTTATACGCAGTGTATGTAGACGTTACAAATACACAAACAAGAAATAGTGTTCTTCCAACTTGGGTAGCTTATTTTAAAACGGTTGAAGGCAACTATTATGAGGCAAAAACAGTAAAAGCAAATAAATTGATCAAGCCTACGAATAAGGAGAAATTGCTTGTTTACGCGGATCTACCGCCATACGTAAATAAAGAAGGCATCAAGCTGATGATTGGCGAAGCCTTTGATGACAATGGCATGATTCAAGGTACGGGAACGGCAAAAGGCTACATTCGTGCGGTACAGCTTGAGCTCCCAGTAGAGAAAACGGATATATCGAGCTTTAAACAAATCAAGGTTGGTCCTTATACCGTTGATATGACTTATTTTACTGCATTTATGTTTGATAATGGGCTTAATATCGATATGGGCGCGACGGTGACTAAAGATCGTACTTATGATGATTTTAGCGCAAATAAATTAATGATTGCTCTGGAGAAGGATTCCACTAAAGAGATCATCTTCACGCATACGATCGATCTGGAAACAAAAACGGATGCCGGTACGCTCTGGAAACTTGGAGAAAACTTCTCCCAAGTGAATAAGGATCTAACTGGTACGCCAGTATTCGATAATTACACGCTTAACCTTTACGAGTTGATGGACGGTGGCCAAAAGAAACTTGCATCGGTAGACATTCAATGGTCTACTTACACGAATTGGTTAGCAAATAAATAACGGTTTGGTGAAAAAACTGGTTTCTCTTACTTAAATCTAGTATCTTTATAGGAGATGCGAGATAGAGAGGAGATTGCTAAGTGAAACAAAAAGTATTGCGAGGAGTCGTAGCTGCAATATTAATAGGAGCTGGCGTGTGGGTCGGCGTGAACTTTGCTTCACCGCTTGAAGCGGAATCCAATGCGCTGACTCCAGGCTCTGCCGAGGATCCGGTTGTAACGAAAAGCTATGTTGATGAGCAGCTTGCCAAAGCGGGCGGCGGTTCTACTGAAACACCGGGTGCTAATACGGCGCTGGAGGTTGTTACGGTCCCTGCAGGCAAGACGCTAATGGCAGGACAAGGTACAGAAGTCATTGTAAGGGTTGGCAAAGCGATTGCTTACAGCTCCGATGCCAGCGGCATTGCGGATCTTACAGGCGGAACGGATTTGACAAAGGGTAAGGCGGTTCCAACCAACCATTTGCTGCTGTTTCCCCGCGAAGGACGCGGCATTTTACCTGATCCAAACCAGAAGAATGGTTTAACTGTATTGGTAAAGGGAAGTTATACCTTGCAATAATATGGATGGATAGACTACATTTTACCCGAACTGACAATAGATTATACGCTTCAAAAAGGATGGATGGATGCACAATACAGATGTATTCTACATTCTATGGAGGTGCTATTCATGAGTCGTTCGAATAAAGTGGTTGTTCCAACAAGCAAAGCTGCATTAAATCAAATGAAGTATGAGATTGCAGCAGAATTTGGATTGACATCTGGAGCCTATGCAGGCACAGGTGCTGACACAGAATTCGCTGGAGAGCTGGGAGCTTCTTCCGGAGCCGGCGGAGGACAAAGCGTACATTGGTCTTCCGTATCGACACGTCAAGCGGGCTCGGTAGGCGGAGAAATCACAAGAAGACTGATTGCGCAAGCGGAATCAGTGCTTGGCGGATACCAATAATTGTATAAAAAGTCGGCGTCCATTGACACAAAGCGACATTTTCGGTATCATACTGTTTTAGAAGAGTTGTCAAACAACCTTTTCCTTCGGGGAAAGGTTCATTTTTTGTGTAGAATGTCCGCACTTATTTCATACTAAGGTTGTAGGAGGTTGATACGAATGTCGGTTAAAGGACGCCACTTGTTTACATCGGAATCCGTTACTGAAGGCCATCCGGATAAGATCTGTGATCAAATATCCGATGCTGTCTTAGATGCATTCCTAGAAGCAGATCCACACGCGCGTGTCGCTTGTGAGGTTTCAGTAGCAACAGGACTTGTTTTGGTTATTGGGGAAATTAGCAGCAGTGCAGATTATGTAGATATTTCAGCAATCGCACGCCGCACGATTAAGGAAATTGGCTACACACGTGCCAAATACGGCTTTGACTCCAGCACTTGCGCAGTATTGACGTCGCTCAATGAGCAGTCGGCTGATATTGCACAAGGCGTTAACGCAGCGCTTGAGACTCGCGATGGCAAGGACATGAAGCAAGAGAACGAAGATATCGGCGCAGGCGACCAAGGTTTGATGTTTGGTTTCGCAACAAACGAAACACCTGAGCTTATGCCGCTTCCAATCGCTTTATCGCATCGTATCGCCCGCCGCTTGTCTGAAGTTCGTAAGAACGAGACGCTTGCTTACCTTCGTCCAGACGGTAAAACGCAAGTGACAATCGAATATGCAGACGGCAAGCCTGTTCGTGTGGATACAATCGTTGTTTCTACGCAGCATGCGGAAGAAATCACGCTTGAGCAAATCCAACAAGATATCCTCGAGCATGTTATTAAACCGGTTGTTCCGGTTGAATGGCTGGATGAGGAAACAAAATATTTCATCAACCCGACTGGCCGCTTCGTAATCGGCGGACCGCAAGGTGATGCAGGACTAACTGGCCGTAAAATTATCGTTGATACGTATGGCGGCTATGCTCGTCACGGCGGCGGCGCATTCTCCGGCAAGGATCCTACAAAAGTTGACCGTTCTGCTGCTTACGCAGCTCGTTATGTAGCTAAGAACATCGTTGCTGCAGGACTTGCTGACAAATGCGAAATCCAATTGGCTTATGCGATTGGTGTTGCTCAACCGGTTTCAATCAACGTGGATACGTATGGCACTGGCAAAATTGGTGAAGATAAGCTCGTTGACCTTATCACAAGCAATTTCGACCTTCGCCCGGCTGGCATTATCAAGATGCTTGACCTGCGTCGTCCTATTTACAGACAAACTGCTGCTTATGGTCACTTCGGCCGTACGGATGTTGACCTTCCTTGGGAACGCGTTGACAAAGCCGAGAAGCTTAAAGCAGACGCTGGCGTGCAAAGCGGCGTATAATATCCAATAACGACAAATAACGCCTTAACAGGCGTCCTAAGCTGTCCTCAAAGTAGCTCTGCTGCTTTGAGGACAGCTTTTTTATTTGCCATTCGACACAAAAAAGTAGTTTAACCTAAATTTTTCATATCAACTAACCGACAAATAAGGTACGAGTGTAATTTTTTGAGGAGTGAATTGAAATGAATCGAACCAGCAAGCTGTCATCGTTTATCGCCGTTATGCTGCTGCTCCAACTAAGCCTGGCAGGCTGGGCAACAGATCCGCAGCAAGCGTCTGCCGCATCTGCAGGTCCGGTCGCATTAAGCCTCAGTCCAGCCGATGATCTCTCTAATGTATCCCTTACGGCTGATTTGAAAATGACCTTTGACGAAAGCATCAGCAAAGGGTCAAGCTCAACATCTGTTTCTATTTATGATTATGCAACGAGCAATTTGGTGGAAAGCATTCCTTTATCCTCTGGTCGAATAGCCATTGATTCCACACAGCGCACGGTAACCATTGATCCGACAAATAATTTTGCTTTAAATACGAATTATTACATATTGGTAGATGCCGGTGCTTTCGTAAACCAGTCGAACGGAGCAAGCTATGCCGGGATCAATAGCGCAAGCAGCTGGAACTTCCGTACGGTTGCGGCAGTAGATTCGGCTAGGCCTAATCATACAGTATTGCTGCCAAACTCGGTGCCCGCGGCTGTTACGACGCCGATCACCATTACCTTTGACGAACCTGTCTACGTGGCCAGCGGCAGCATACAGATCAATTCCGCGGAAGATACCAGAACGATTGCCGTTACTTCCAATGCTGTGAGAGGCAGCGGGACCAACCAAATCGTCATTCAACCGCCGTCGGCCTTGCAGCCGAACACAGCGTATTCGGTAGTCGTTCCGAATACGGCTTTTCAAGATGCGGCAGGCAATCTCTATAACGGGGCTACGTGGAATTTTGCAACCGCAACGGCTCCCGTGAACGTGGCAGCACCGTTCGTGCCGGCAGATAATGCAACATCTGTGCCGATTAACGCAGCGCTTACCATTACCTTTGATAAAAACGTGCAAGCACGTCCGAATAAATATATTGAAATACGCAGAATCAGCAACAATACAACCTTAGAGCGCTTTGATGCAGCTTCATCCAGAGTTGCAGTAACGAATAATACGGTCAAAATTACACCAAGCTCTAATTTGGAACCGAACACGGCTTATTATGTGTTAATTGACGCGGGCGCCTTTACTCAGCCTGATCCAAGCGGGGATCAGTGGTACCACGGAATATCGGGAGCATCGGTGTGGAACTTTAGCACGGACCCGGGCAATGAAATCAATCCTCCTGTAGAATCCGCATATTTTCCAACAACGGGCGGAACCATCAACAGCTTAAGCTCTGTTTTGAAAATAACCTTTAACGAGCCCGTTTTTCCTAGCAGCGGAGCCATTGAAATTAGGGAATCGGCAACAGGAGCCTTATTCCGCTCCATTCCGATTACATCCGAACGCGTAACGGGCGGCGGAACCTATCAGATGACCATTGATCCGAATAAAGCAATAATCGGCGAAGCCGAGAAGGCATTCGTCAATAATACAAAATATTATGTAACGATCGGCAATCGTGCGATTCGCGATGCGGCTGGTAATTATTACGCAGGAATCTCATCCTCGACATCATGGCAATTCACCGTTTCACAAGATACGGTAAGACCGACCTTAGCACTCTTGAATCCGGTTAGCAATGCGGTTTCTGTCGGACTTACCCAAGCCTTCACAGCGACGTTCAGCGAGGCTGTTAAGAAAGGCGCAACCGGTTCAATAACGTTTAACCCGGTTGGAAATGGCCTGCTGTCACCCATCACGGCTAGCTTTTATGTAGATGGTAATCACAACAATGTGCTGGTCATTTCTCCTACGCAAGCATTGGAAGCGAATACCCGTTATTATGTATCAATCGATGCGAGCGCAGTGACGGATCTGGCGGGCAACAGCTTCGCCGGGATATTAAATGAATACCAATGGACTTTCCAAACGTTTGGTTCGGATAACACAGCGCCGACCATGAGTAAGCTGGAGTGGAGCGGTTCCGCGATTACGATGAGCTATAGCGAAGAACTGAACGCGTATGCGGTTCCTTCCTCAGGAAGCTTTTATGTAACGGTTAACGGGGCACCCCGTTCCGTAATCGGAGTACAGGTAAGAGGAGAAGCGGTCCTTCTAACTTTATCGAGCCCAATCGTAGCAGGCCAGCAGGTAAAGCTTTCATATACCAAGGCTGCATTGGGACTTATTCAGGATACATCCGGCAATGAAGCGGCAAGCGCTGCATATCAAGACGTGGCCGGAGCCAAGGATGTCACGCCGCCAACGCTTGTGAGCGGCAATGCCTCAGGCGCTGCCATTACCTTATCGTTTGACAAGGACTTAGCGGCTGTAAACAGCTATGCTTATTTACAGTTTGCGGTCAGCGTCGGCGGCGTTCAATACAGCACGACCTCGATCTCAAGCAAAGGCAGCAATGTTTTGCTAACCATTAACGGAAATATTCAAAACTATCAAACCGTCCATGTTTCCTATGCGCCCGGTTCCTATCCGATTAGGGATACGGCAGGCAACTATTTGTCAGCCATTCAAAACTACAGTATGTACAGCATGCCGGATACAGGGGTACCGACACTGCAATCCGTTAGCTTTAGCGGGACAGTCGTAACTTTGAAATACAATAAAAGCTTGAATTCACAGAGCGTTCCATCCGTGGGCCAATTCGGCGTATTGGTCGATAATATCGCACGTTCTATTCTTCAAGTTCGAATTACAGGTGACACGGTCCTTTTAACCTTATCGTCAGCTGTAAATGCCGGACAAGTTGTCTCGGTATCTTATTTAGCCTCAGTGACTTTGATTACCGATCAAGCCGGCAATGCCGCGCCTTCCTTTAACAATGCTACATCAGGGGGAACATCTGGCGGGGGCCAAAGCGGCAGTATTTACGGAGTCATTGCGAAGGGGTCCCTGTTAACGATTAACTTTTCCGAAAACTTGAGCAGCAGCTATGTACCGGCATCAATCCAGTTCCTTGTAAAAGCCAATGATTCCGTAAAATCGGTATCGAGAGTGGATATTAGCGGAACATCGGCCATTTTAACAATGGCAGTGCCCTTCACAGTCGGCGAAGCCATTACCGTAACTTATTACGCAACATCCGCCGGACTTCGCACAAACAGCGGAACAACAATAAACAGCTTCTCCAATATAAGCGCAGCAAATCAGACGACCATTCTAGATGGGCTATCTGGTGATTACGAAGCTGCCGACGGCGGAGGCATTGGTCTAAAAACATCGGCAGCCTCAGTGACAGCGGATATCTCGCCTGCCGGTGTGCAGGCTAATCGCTACACCGTATCGGGCGAGAAAATGCTTACGGCATACGAGACGGCCCGCAAAGCAGGCTTGGCTATCCCTCGCGTAGCGTTTAAAGTACCGACAACGGAACGCGCAGCGATTGTCGCAGTCCCAATAAGTGCGCTGGACACAGCATTCCGCTTAAACGCCAGCTCTGTATTTGCCGTTCAATTCGGCGACGCTTCTTACGAGCTGAAGCTGAATGCAGCTGACTTTTCCAATATCAATTCGTTGCTCGGCGGCGGAAGCAGCTCCGGTCAATTGCTTATCCGCATCGACCAAGGCTTGTCCACGCTGACGGGTAATATCAGCTCCAAAATAAACAGTTCAAATACGAGCCTGATCGCGGGACCTTACCATTTCGATGTAACGGCAGTGAGCGGTTCTATACAGAAGGCTGTGAATGATTTTAACGGTTATGTATCACGCACGATTCAAACCTATCAAACGATTGATTCCAGCAAAACGGCGGTCGTTTGGTTTGACCCTGCTACAGGCGGAATCTCCTATGTTCCAACGGTATTAACGACTAGCGGCGGCAAGACGACAGCCACTTTCAAAAGAAAGGGCAACAGCTCCTATGCGCTTGTAGCTAATTCGAACAGCTTCACGGATTTAAGCAAGCACTGGGCTGCGGCTTCCATTCATATGCTGCTGCGTAAATTCATCGTGGAAGGACGCACGGCAACGAAGTTTGAACCGAACAAAAACATAACGCGCGGAGAATTCGCAACGTATATCGCGAAAGGGCTTGGCCTGAGCAGCAATCGCTCGGCAGCGGCTAAATTCAAGGATGTGAACACGAATACGGCGATGGGCGCTTATATCGGTGCCGCATCGGCTGCGGGAGTCGTTGCAGGCAATACGGATGGCACCTTTAAGCCGAACAATCCGATTACGCGCCAGGAAATGGCCGTCATGATGATTAGGGCTGCGAAGGCAGCCGGTCTAACCGTTACGCTTCCGCAATCGACGACCGCCTATTTGCAGAAGTTTACGGATCGCGGCAAGGTTGGTGCCTGGGCGAAAGAGGATGTCGCAAAATCGATATATCTTGGCGTTATTGGCGGTAAAACGGCCACGACATTAAGTCCGCAAACGAATGCCACGCGTGCGGAAGGTACGGTCATGATTATGCGTTTGCTGCAAAAAGTGAATTTCTTATAAATAGAAGAATGAACCAGTTTTCGAAGCTTATCGGGATTCTTAAGATTTGCTGACTGCAATCACTTTTGAAAAAGGCTCAACCGTCTTCCAGGCGAGTTGAGCCTTTTTGGTATTCCTTGAAATAGCATAGAGGATATTTATCGGATGAAATAAAACGATAGCAGTCTCTTATCGGACGGAACTTTTCTACTACTCTTGTAGTCTATAACTATTAGATTAATAGATGGGAGAGTTGCAATTCTAATGGTTACGTTTCAAAAAATGATCGAACGGCAGTCGGAGGGCTTGGGGAAACGCGTTATAGTCGTTATGTTAGGCGGAGCATTGTTAGTACAGCCGATTGCATCGATTCTGCCTGGAAGCTGGCAGAAGGCAGTTATAGAGTCCACAAAGGCTGCTGCGAGCGGCCCTGTACTTAAGCTTTCGCAGCAATCGTTTATAACTGCAGGGGCCAAACGCCTGGATTACGTATTTCATACAACGCGCGGAAGCTCAAAAGTACAAACCGATGTGCATGTCATTGAGATAGATTTAACAAATCCTTATGTCTCCTTAAATGCGATGAGCGGCAAAAATAACAGCATTGGCCAAGTCAATACCATACTTAATATGACGAAAGAAAACGGGGCGGTCGCAGCCATCAATGCGGATGTTTTTGTCATGGGCAATGAGGGTGCTCCGATGGGCGGACAGGTGATTAGCGGCATGTTCATGTCGAGCCCGTCGAAGCTAAAAGGGATGTATGCTTTTTCGGTATCGAAGGATCGGAAGCCGATGATCGATAACTATTCATTCGAAGGCTTGGTAACGGCTGCGGATGGCTCGTCCTTCCTGCTTGAAGGCCTTAACCAATCCGCGTATTCTCCTGAAACAACAGGCTCGAAATATAGCCATGTTAATCAGATGTATATCTATACAAGCGCATGGGGCGGAACGGAGCGTCCGAAAAATTCAGGCGCAACGCCTACAGAGGTTTTAGTCCGTAACGGGATCATCGAGGAGATCTCGATCGATAAAGCGATTGCGGGACAAGCGCCGGAAGACGGCTACATACTTCGTACGCACGGCACAGCGGCAACATACGTGAAGGAGCATTTGCAGGTCGGACAGCCGATAACGGCTGATTATTCGCTTGTGTCACAAACGACGGGCGCGAAGATTGATCCAGCTTCTTTTGAGATGATGGCCGGCGGTCATACGCTGTTAGTAAATGCGGGGGCATCAGCGCCGTTTTCACGCGATGTTACAGGTGTCAGCGGTTCGTCGTATACTTCCCGTTCAGGGGTAGGTTATTCGAAGGACGGAACAAAAGTCTATCTCATCACGAGCGAGCGTTTCGGTGGCAATACAGGGCTCAGCCTGAAGGAGCTTCAGCAGGTTATGCTGCAGCTGGGTGTTTTTAAAGGCGTCAATCTAGACGGAGGCGGCTCAACCACGATGATTGAACGCCCGCTTGGCAACTATGCGCTTCAGCTGGCTCATTCCACGCAATACGGTTCCACCCAAAGAAGCGTCGCGAATGGAATAGGCGTATTTACTACGGCTCCCAAGGGAACGCTTAAAGGCATTTCCGTGAGCGGGTCTAAAGTCATGTTCATAGGTCAAAAGTCGTCTTATTCGTTAAAAGGTTATGATACGTATTACAATCCATACGATGTAGATAATGCCTCGGCGGTGTGGAGCACGGAGAAGGCAATCGGCACCTTCCAGGGGAATGAATTCACGGCGACTAAAGCCGGTAAAACAACGCTTAGCGTGAAGTCTGGGGCAATCACTACCAAGCAGGAAATCGAAGTGATCGGCCAAGACCAAATTGCTTCGCTTTCCATCGATACGGCGGCAGGCGTATTGGCAAAAGGAGCCACGATTTCCGTTCCGCTCACCGTCAAGCTTAAGGACGGCAGTTCGTATAAATTGAGCGGGGATTCCGTGAAATGGGAATTTATTGGTTTTACGGCTGACCGAAAAGGCGACAGCCTAACCGTACAATCGGTAAATGCAGGAACATCAACGGGCTATGCAATTGCGCGCTATGACGGGTTTCCAGCCATGATTCCCTTTACGCAGGGCGAAGCGGTCAGCACCTTCGAGGATTTCGAGAAATCGACGTATCCGATCACGTCGCAGATCACGCCTGCAACAACGATTGGCAGCGTGAACTTGGTATCGGATTTTCCGGGTCAAACCTCTGCGAAGGCTTTGAAGCTGGATTATGATTTCACGAACGGTACGGGAACGAAAGCGTCTTACGCGGTGTTTAATACAAATGGCCGCGCCATAGAGGGCTCACCTACGTCAATGACGGTTGACCTCTACGGGGACAACAGCCTGAATTGGGTACGCGCGGAGTTTATTGATGCCGATGGCAAAGCCCATCTTCTGGACCTGGCTAAGCAGCTCGACTTTAGCGGCTGGAAAAACGTAAAGGTCAACCTATCGTCCGCAGGGATGAAATTCCCGGTTAAGCTCAAACGGATTTATGTAGTAACCATTGCGGAAGGCCAGGATGAACGGTCGCCTTCCGGTGCAATCGGACTAGATAATATGAAGCTGCAATATCCGCCTTCAGTAACGGTTGATACAAAGACGAAGGTCGAAATGACTGTAGGCAAAACAACGGCTATGGTAAATGGAAAAGCAATAAAGCTGGATTCTGCACCGCTCGTGCTGAACGGGATAACGTTCGTACCGGTTCGGTTTGTATCGGATGCAATGGGCTCCCGGCTGTTATTTAATGGGAACACAGGTCAAGTTACGGTGCTGCGCGGCAATAAGCTGATGGAAATGACGCTAGGTAAAAAGGATCTTATTCTTAACGGCGTGCGTCAAAGCTCAGAGGTAACGCCGATTATCCGAAACAACCGCACGCTGATCCCGGTACGCCTATTTTCGGAAAAATTAGGTCTAAAGGTGGGCTATGACGGGAAAACGAAAAAGATTACCATCGATTAACGATGGACGAATGATAACCAATCTGTGGTATGATAGAGTAGATTAACCTTTACTACAGAAAGGTTGCCGATCTACAGTGGACCACCTTACGGGAGATATAAATCGAGTTATCAAAAATGCGATCGAAGTAATGGAAGACAGCAAATATCAAATTTATGAAATATGCGAATCAGCGCGCACGGAGCTGGAGACCTTGGAGCAGGAGCTTGAAATCGTTCTTCAAGAAACGGTGAAGACGATCGATAAGGTCGATCAGCTCGAGCTGGACTACCGCCGTGCGCGGATTAGGCTGACAGAAGTTAGCCGGGATTTTGTGCGATACAAGGAAGAAGATATTAAGTCTGCGTATGAGAAAGCTACTCAGATCCAGCTGGATCTGATGGTGTACCGGGAGAAGGAATCCTACTTGAAGGCACGTCGCGACGATTTGCAAAAACGTGTCCGCAATGTAGAAAACTCCATTGAGCGGGCAGAAACAATCGCATCGCAAATCAATGTCGTTCTTGAATATTTAGCGGGGGATTTGAATCAGGTTACCCGTATTATCGAGTCTGCCAAAACCAGGCAGCTTCTGGGTTTGAAAATCATATTGGCGCAAGAGGAAGAGCGCAAACGGATCGCCAGGGAAATTCATGACGGACCGGCGCAATCGCTCGCCAATATCGTTCTTCGGACAGAAATTGCAGAACGAATGCTTATCAAGCAGGAATTTGTATTGGTGCAGGAAGAATTAGTAGATTTGAAAGGGCAGGTTCGCTCCGGGCTGGAAGAGATACGTAAAATTATATTTAATTTGCGTCCGATGGCTCTGGATGATTTGGGACTTGTGCCGACTCTTCGTAAATTCACGCAGGATTTCGAAGAGAAAACAAAAATACATACCGTATTCGAGCTTATCGGTAAAGAGGTTAGAATGCCGTCGGCAATGGAAGCGGCAATCTACCGCCTGGTACAGGAAGCTTTCTCCAACGCTCTTAAGCATGCGAGCGCTACTCATGTCAAACTTGAAATTAACTATCAGCCGCAGCATATTTCACTCGTTATTCAAGACAACGGCGTTGGTTTTCACAGCGAACTCATTGAACAGGATGCTAGTCGAAACGCACATTTTGGATTGGTGGGGATGAGAGAACGCATTGAACTGATAGAGGGAAGGATGGATATAGACTCAAATCCCGGTAGAGGGACGAAAATTATGATAGATATACCTACTACTGCCGAATCTAGAAAGGAGTAAGATGATGATGATCCAGAAACCTGCAAGCAATGTGAGTACAATCAAAATTTTACTTGCGGATGACCACCAGCTGTTTCGTGAAGGTCTTAAGCGGATTCTGAATATGGAAGACGATCTTGAAGTCATTGGAGAATGCGGAGACGGCATTCAAGTGTTGGAATTTTGCAATCATACGATTCCAGAGATCGTTTTGATGGATATCAATATGCCAATCGAGAACGGTGTTGTCACGACAGAACGTTTAAAAAGTATGTTTCCTGACGTAAAGGTTATCATTCTTTCTATCCATGATGATGAGAGCTATGTGTTTGAAACGCTTCGAAAAGGGGCAACGGGCTATTTGTTGAAAGATATGGAAGCTGAATCGCTGATTAACGCTATTCGCTCCGTCGTTCAAGGCCATGCCTATATCCATCCTAAAGTAACGGGCAAGCTGATCAACCAGCTTCGCCGCATGACTTATTTAGACGAGATGGGAATCGTTTCAGGCGCAGCAGCTGCCCAAGAGCCGGGAGTGAAATTCGTAGCAGGCGATGAGAGCCCGTTAACGCGCCGTGAGGCAGAGGTTCTTCGACTAATGGCCGAAGGCAAGAGCAATAAGCTAATCGGAGAATTCTTGTTTATCAGCGAAAAAACGGTTAAAAACCATGTGAGCAGCATTTTGCAAAAGATGGAAGTAGACGACCGTACGCAAGCCGTTATTCAATCGATTAAATACGGCTGGGTAACTTTGTAACAACCAGCGTATTCGTTATAACACGAATTACAAAATCCCGTATCCTCCGATACGGGATTTTTTGTGTCCGCTCGTTAACGAAAAAGATGAAACATCGGAAATGAGTAAACACTCCGAAGCTGCCTGTAGAGCAGCGCCGGAGTGCGAGAAAAAGTGCTTTTATTTTCTTTGTTGTTTTTGCTTACGAAGCGAGATAAAACCGGCAGTTAGCGCAAAAGCGCCGATTAAATAATAAGGAGCCGGACTGGAATCGCCTGTTTTCGGAAGGGTAGCCAGCGGAACTTGTTCATCCTGGGAATCAATGACGGTATCCACTTCGGAATCGATTTCCTGCTCTCCCCCTATACCGCCGATTGGCGGTTCCTCATCGTCGATATCGATAAGGGTTGTTACTTCTGGCGTTGGCGTCACGGTCGGCGTGATCTCAGGTGTAGTAGGCGTCGTTGGCGTCACGGCCGGCGTAATCACAGGTGTAGTAGGTGTAGTAGGCGTGACGGTAGGCGTAGTTTCAGGTGTCGATGTAGGCGTAGGCGATGGTGTGGTTTCAGGTGTAGTTGTAGGCGTAGGCGATGGTGTTGTTTCAGGTGTAGAAGTAGGCGTAGGCGATGGTGTGGTTTCAGGTGTAGAAGTAGGCGTAGACGTTGGTGTGGTTTCAGGTGTAGAAGTAGGCGTAGGCGATGGTGTGGTTTCAGGTGTAGAAGTAGGCGTAGGCGATGGTGTGGTTTCAGGTGTAGATGTAGGTGTAGGCGATGGTGTGGTTTCAGGTGTAGAAGTAGGCGTAGGTGTAGGTGTCGGTGTTGGTGTAGGCTCCGTGCATGTGTTTTGCAGCTTCAGCTTCCATGCTTTAATTTTGTCGCCGTGAGCGCCTACGCCAAGCTGGGTTTGCAGCACACCGCTATAAATATCCAGCTGGTAAGGGAGACATACCGGAATGTTGATGGTAATGGAATAACTGCCAGCCGTAGGATATACAATGGATTGCCCTTCATAATGTACTTGTTTGTTGTATGGTATTGTCGTATCGCCTGGACCTGGCGTCCAATCGGCAGGTCCTGCATAAGAGGAGAAGCTTACTCTTACGCAATCCTGTGTTGTCTTAAAGGTTGCCGTCGCCGTACCATTGCCGTTGTCTACGATATTGGTTTGGTTTGCTAAGATATGATCCCTATTTGATGAGTAGTCCGGGCAGGCGTTCTCGACTAAGGGGCCGGTTAAGGCCGCGTCTCCATTGCTCTGGCCTTCAGCCATGACAAGGGAACCAAGTGACAAAGAAAAAATCAAGATCAATGCCAAGCTTAATGAAATTTGCTTTTTAAAATAACGCATTTTTCACTCTCCTCTTAGATAGGTAGTGGGGTTCTAAGAGGGCCGGTTACACTACTGGCTCCATATAATCCAAGTGTCCACATGCAGATTATACTTCATCGCTTCCCTAGCTATTCTGAAATTGTGTAATCCACCGCTTCCTTTCTATACGCATGCATAGTTATATATGCAAGGATACGTATTAAAATGATAACATATATTGTAAATTGCTCAAGGGTGTTTCTTTGTCGGAATTTGACTATTAAGTATCGGTAGTTAGGCCTATATTCGATGCCAAACACAATTTTTTGCCTTGTCCTGCCTTGGCGGAACCAGTGGGCTCTTCCTAGCATATAGTGTCACAAAGAGGAGGTGGCCGCCATGTTTGAGCTTCTACTTTTGGTTATTGGCTGTTATGCCTTGGCTGCATTGTCGGTGCATCTGGCTTACCGGATCTGGCGAGGAAGGCAGCAATCCAGCAAGCATTACGTGCTTGTTGCGGGCGATCGGCAAAAAAATATGGAATGGTATGTGCGCTCGTTGTTTTATTTTTCGCGGCGGATGGGCAAGGATGTCCAGCTGACGATTGTCGACCGCGGGGTGACGGATGAAACGCTTGCTATTGTGGAGCGCTTAGCGAGAGACGGCAAGGAAGTTAGGGTGCATAGTAAAGGAACGGTGCCCATTACTGAAAACGACGATAGTAAGCGTTCACAAACGAAGGGTGTGGACGGGACTCAGCTGCTGTGGCTGCTTCAGGCAGAAGGAGTCGTTTCGAATGCAGACCACGCGGTGCTGATTGATTTACAAAACCCGTCGGATTTGTCGAAGATGCCATTTTAGTATATACTTTGCCGTAATTGGATATTTCGAGTGAAGCACACTCAATGACGCATTCTGCGTGGTTGGGTGTGCTTTTTTTTGTTCATACAAAGGAATAAACGTTTTGCTTAAAAATGAATCGGCTCCGGATGATGAAAAAAATAGAGGGGGAAGAAAAATGAGGGCTCAGGTATATGTCGTACGGGTGCGCGGTTACTGGCAGGCACGGGCGACTATTCAAGCGTTAGTGGACAAGCATTTCTGGATGAACGGCGATTTCGGAGAAGCGGGCTTTTTGAATGAGGAATCAGCGGATACAGGCTGGCTGCTGAACGAAGCGCTTCCGCTTGGCGATGCTTGCCTTACGGTGGAGCTTTGGGAAGCGGCGATGGGGCGAAAACGCGGGAAAAAAGTACGTGTCGAACGGTACATAAACGATGAGGAAAAACCAGACAGCGGGCTTGAGGCATTGGAGGTGCTTGCCGCATGTGCGAATGAGGCAAAGCGTATTGCGCAAAATGAAGCAAGGACAACGGGTTCCGGCCCATGGTGGCGGCTGGGAAGCGGGAAGGAGCGGAAAACCTCGCGGAGGATAGAGGGGTTGCTGCGCTTGGCTGAGCCGTGGGTGAGGACAAAGGGACGGGTTGAACGAGCAGCGGAGCTGGGAGAAATTGCGGAGGGGGCGAAGCGTGCCGCGGATATGCTGCAGGGACGTGCGCTATTGCGAAGCGAGGCGCACGCCCTGCTCTTCGGCGCAGGCATGCCCGGTGCCGCGGCTGGCTGGAGCGAAATGCTGCAGCTTGCCGCGCTGCTCGGGCGGGTGCGCCTGAGCGGATCGATCGCCGCCGGAGACGGCGGGCGGGCGGACGCACGGGGGCGCCGGGGGCGCGAGCGCAGCTGTCTGCGCTGCGGGAGCGGCGAGGCGTTCATGCATCGCACGGCATGCGCTGCGTGCGGGCGGCTCTGCGCCTACTGCACGGCGTGCATTGGAATGGGGCGGAGCCGGGAATGCGAGCTGCTTGTTACAGGGCAGCGTTCTGGTCTCGCCGGCGCAGCGAAGGGGGTTGTTTTGCCTGCCGGCGAGCTGCGGCTTGAAAGGTGGCAGCTTAGTCCTGCTCAGACGGCAGCCGCGGCAAAAGCGCTGCGTTTTCTGGAGGAGCCGCATACGGAGCAAATACGCCTGACAAAAGCCAAAACCGGAGGGGCGAGAGAATTTCTCCTATGGGCGGTTACGGGAGCGGGCAAGACGGAAATGATTTTTCCGCTGGTGGAATCCGTTCTGCTGCGGGGCGGAAAAGCGCTCATTGCCACGCCGCGGCGCGATGTCGTCATCGAGCTTGACCCGCGGATCCGCAAAGCGTTTCCGTGCGCTTCGGTCGTTACTTTATACGGAGGGAGCGAGCAGCGCTGGGAAAACGGCGACATTACGCTGGCTACCACGCATCAGCTGCTGCGTTTCTATCAAGGCTTTGATCTCGTCGTGGTCGATGAGCTTGATGCGTTTCCTTTCGCTGGCGATCCGCTCCTTCATTTCGCCGCCGACAAAAGCTGTGCGCCGGGCGCGGCTCGCCTATTATTATCGGCTACGCCGCCAAGCGATTTGCAGCGGGCGGCCAAACGCGGCCGGCTTCCGCATGCAAGGGTGCCCGTGCGCTATCACCGTCATCCTCTTCCGGTTCCGAGGCTTATTCAAACGCCGGCGGTGAAGCAACTGCTGCAGCAGCGCAAGCTTCCATCGAAGCTGCTGGCGGCCATGAGAGCCTCGCTTGATCGCGGCGCCCAGCTGTTTGTGTTCGTGCAGCAGATTGCGTTCACGGAGCCCATGGCAGCCCTGCTCCGCATCGCTCTATCTCATGCAGCTGTTGCTGCAACCTCCTCGCAGGATGCGGACCGATCGGACAAGGTGCAGCATTTTCGGTCGAGGGAGATTCGGGTGCTTGTCACGACCACCATTTTGGAGAGAGGGGTGACGATCCCGAAAAGCGATGTTTACATCCTGGATGCGGATGGACGGCTCTTCGACGAGGCCTCTCTGGTGCAGATGGCAGGAAGGGCGGGCAGATCGGCGGAGGATCCGTTCGGTCAGGTCTATTTCTGCAGCCGGGAACGCAATCGTGCGCAGCTGCAAGCCGTCCATCACATCCAAACCATGAACCGCATGGCTCGCAAGCAGGGCTATCTGCTCCCCGCCACCGAAGGAGGCTCGCCCCTATGACCGTCTCGCCCCAAGAATGGCTCCGGCGGCTGCAATCCGCCTTCGCCGGAGCCGCGCAGCTGCTCGCGCCGCGGACCGCCGCATGCCTGCTATGCGGCAAACCGCAAACCGGCGCCCGCAGCGCGGACAGCCGAAGCCCCGCGAAGCTGACGCCCCAGCTTCGGCAATCCCTTTGCGGAGCGTGCCTCTCCGCAATACCATGGCTTACCCGCATCGCCTGTTCCGGATGCGGGCGCGGCATCGCCTGCGAGGACTGCATACGCAGTCCGCATCGCGCATTTGTATGCAACCGCAGCGCGGTTCACTATAATCCAACGATGCGAGCGATGCTCGCTTCGTACAAATACCGCGGCAACGAGCAGCTTGCGCCATTGCTCGGCGACATGCTGTTCCCCGCTTTCGAGGCATTGACAGCGGAAGTTGTTCAGCGGACTAACGTGCCTGGCAACCGGAATTCCAGCACGAAAATAACGATGGACGATTACTGGGATGCCGTAACCTATGTACCTGTCAGCGCGGAACGCGAGGCGGATCGGGGCTTTAATCAGGCGGAGCAGCTCGCGGGCCGGGTAGCGCAGCGCTACCAATTTCCGGTCAGGCAGCTGCTCGTCCGTTCCCGGCATTCCGAGAAACAAAGCTTTAAAACACGCTCCGAGCGGTTTCGAGATACGAGGACTCTTTTTGACGTTAACGCCAATGAGCTTCGGCGGCTCTATGCCACTCATACGGTTAATGCTGCCGGCAAAGCAAAGCCAAAACGCGAGAGCGTTCGTATTCTTCTGGTCGATGATATTTACACGACCGGGAGCACGGCCGAAGCCTGCTCGCAAGTCTTGCAAAAGCATGCGGAGCGTCCGCTAGAGATCTACCTTTTAACCTGGGCCCGCTCTTAATCTTTTAACTGCCCGAAGGCATGCAAATAGATTCATAGTGAAAAAGTTAACGCTTTCGATTAGAATGAAAGGAATAGATGAACCGTTTACACAATAAAAGGAGGGCTCAGAGCGATGAACTTGGATAATTGTCCTCGCTGCGGTAAGCTTTTTGCCAAAAACTTTCGAGACGTATGCCAGACGTGCATGCGGGATATTGATAAAGAATACGAACTTTGCGCAAACTATTTGCGTGAATTCAAGGGCTCGATTATTACAGAGGTTGCAGATGCTACAGGCGTTTCGATCAAGCAAATTACGAAATTCATTCGCGAGGGCCGCATCTCCATCATGAATGCTCCTAATATGTCTTATCCTTGTGAATCCTGCGGCACGCTTATTCGCGAGTCTCATATTTGCGACACCTGCCGTCAACGGATTGAGAAGGACAAGAAGCAGATGTTCCAAGATATGGCGAAGAAGGAAGAGCTAAAGAGTTCAAATAATCAATCCGGTATATACAAAGGTCTGAACCGATACAAAGATAAATGAATTTTTTCTAATATTTTCTTGACTATAAAATTTCACTTGACTGAAGCCGATAATACTCGTAAAGGTAATCGGCTTTTTTAGTTATTGTAGATAATGAGGTGGATAAAATGAAAATAAACGAGACGAATCGAATCAGTGCGGTTAATCCCTATCAGAAGCAAAAGGATGCGCGGGTAACCGGAGCAGAAAAGGCAAAGCAGAAGGACGAGGTCCAAATCTCTGCGGCTGCCAAAGAACTGCTGACGACTAGCAAGGCAAGCGGAGCGGACAGAACAAAACACATCGAAGAGCTCAAAAATGCGGTGGCATCGGGCACCTATCATGTGGAAGCCGGCAAGATCGCTGAAAAGCTGCTTCCCTACCTAAAGGAGTAGTGCTCTAAATGAATGAGTATATCGAGCAAATTCTTGTGATTTTGCAAGAGATATTAGACGAGCATCGGCAGCTGATTGAATACGGAAATGCGAAGACAGCGGCTATTACAGCTAACAACGTGGAGTCGCTGTCCTATATTTCAAACAAAGAGAAGAAGAGCCTTCAGCGGATTTTGGAGCTTGAGCAGCAGCGGATCTTCTTGATCGGAAAATATATGCTGGATCAGAAGCTGACTGCTCATCGCTCATTCAAAATGGAGAAGCTGATTCAAGCTGTATACCATGCGAATGAAAAGCAGCAGCTTCAAGCCGTATGGCAGGAGCTGTCGGCGGCGCTTAAGAAGCTTCAAGACATCAATGAATTCAACCAGCAGCTCGTTAGAATGAATTTGGAGCATTTGCATTTCACGCAGGATTTGCTGCTCGGACCGACGGAGGAAGAAGCGACCTACCATCGTGCTGTTCAAGGTATGGCCTACAATCGTAATGGCCGCTTTAATATGAGAACGTAAGAAGAGAGGACAACAGACGATGGCATCGACTTTTCATGGCTTAGAGACGGCAAGGCGGAGTTTGTTTACGACGCAATCGGCTTTGAATACGACCGGACATAACATTGCGAATGCCAATACGGTAGGCTACTCTCGCCAAATTGTGAATATGACGGCCTCCAGGCCGATAGACGCGGTGGGCTTCTCCAAATCTACTGCAGCCGGCCAGCTCGGAACGGGCGTTGAAGCAAGCTCCATCACACGGGTAAGAGAAAAGTTCCTGGATAATCAATTTCGTAATGAAAATAAATCATACGGTAATTTTTCTGTCCAACTAGATACTCTTGAAAAGTTGGAAGGAATCGTAAATGAGCCAAGCGATACAGGTTTAAGGACGGTTATCTCGAACTTTTGGAACTCTTGGTCTGACTTAAGCAAAAACCCTGAAAACGCCGACGGACGGAAAGTTGTAATGGAACAAACGTTGGCGATGGTTGATGCATTTAACTATACGGCAAGACAGTTAGGCGATTTAAAGACGGACTTAACAGAGAATGTTGAAACCAATATAAATACTTTGAATTCCATTACAACAAGCATAGCGCAGCTAAACGGAGAGATTCGACGAATCGAAGGTTTGGGTGATAACGCAAATGATTTGCGAGATCAACGGGATTTGCTCACGGATCAGCTTTCGGGATTAGTCAATATCCGTGTAGAAGACCAAGCCAACGGCTATAGAATTACAATGGGCGGTACCGAGCTTGTCCAAGGAACCGCGACGTCTGCTTTAGATATGACGGCAATCAATCAAGCGGTTACTTCAGGGGATCTCAATAGCGGCACCATATACGGGACCATTCATTCAAGAGACCAATTCGTCGATGGCTACATTGGCGAGCTGAATAAGCTCGTAGAAACAATGGCCAATGGCGAGTTTGAAGTCACGCTTCCTAAAGGCTCTGTTTTACCGGAAGGCACGGTTTTGAATAATGTTACTTATACAGGAACGAGCCGTACGCTGGCGGAAGATACGACGGTTACGGTAAAAGGCCTGAATGGTTTGCATCAGCTTGGTTATTCATTGGCAGGAGAAGATGCAGGCGTGCCGTTCTTTACAGATAGCGCGGGCGGAATTACCGGTTTGACTGCAGGGAGTATTACTCTCAACCCGGCTATTATTGCAAATAGTAATTTGATTGCATCTTCGATGCGAGTGGTTACGAATACGGACGGTTCGGAGTCGGTGATTAGCGGAAATAACTCCTTAGCAGTGCTTTTTTCGCAAATGAGAGATACCCGCTTTGATTTTGATGCAGGCACGGGAGAGAACAAAAATACGGTGGATGCCTATTTCCGTTCTGTCGTCGGACAAATCGGCGTTCAAGCTGCAGAAGCTACGAGAATGCAATCCAATCAGCAAATTATCGTCGAGCAAGTAGAATCACGCAGGCAATCGGTAAGCGGGGTTTCGCTTGATGAGGAAATGTCGAATATGATTAAGTATCAGCATGCTTATAATGCAGCGGCGCGGAATATGACGATGATTGATGAGATTTTAGATAAAGTGATTAACGGAATGGGCCGGGTAGGCCTTTAATCATTAACAACTTGGAGGTGATATGTTATGTCGCTGCGCGTTACACAATCAATGATGAATTCACAGCTATTGCGTAATGTATCCAACAATATGGGCCGGATGAATAACCTGCAAAACCAGCTCTCAACGGGTATGAAAATCAATAAACCATCGGATGATCCGGTGGGCATTACATTCTCCTTGCGTTACCGCAGTGAAATCGATTCCAACGATCAATACACGGAAAACGTAGACTCCGCGTTATCGATGCTTCAATACACGGATACAACAATCGGCCAAGCCGGTGATATTATGCAGCGTTTTCGGGAATTGATGGTTCTGGGTTCTAACGGTACGAATGAGCAAACCAGCTTGGATGCCATTAAAACCGAGGTATCACAGTTATACAATCAAATGATTGAGATCGGCAACAGCCAGTTTAACGGCAAGCAGGTTTTTAACGGTGAGATGACGGGAACTAAGCCCTATTCAGCGATGACGCTTGAAGAAGCAGTTGATCCGCTTGCCGATCCTCCTCAGTTGAAAGCCTACAACAATGCTTCGGATACGGGTGCAATTAAGTTTGAGCTTGCACCGGGGATGACGCTTGCTACAAATATCACGGGAAATGAAGTATTCGGAAATCCCGTGTCATCGAATTCGGATACGAGCAGTGATAATGTATTCCAGCTTTTACACCGTGCTTATGATATGTTAGCAACCGCAGATCAGGAAGGCCTCACTAAGCTAATTGGACAAGTCGATACAAGAATGAATACGATGCTAACCAAACGCGCTGAAATCGGCGCAAGGATAAATCGCGTTGAAATTATTGAAAACAGGCTAAAGGATGCAGACATCAACTTGCAGACTGTAAAGTCAAAGGTAGAGGATGCGGATATCGCCGAGGTCATTACTAACCTAAAGGCGGAGGAAAACGTGTACCAAGCTTCGTTGTCCGTAGGAGCGCAGCTCATCCGTCCAAGTCTGGTTGACTTCTTAAGATAAGGATGTGCTTAAATGCAAATTCCTCAAATCCAAATTCGTCAAACGCCAGCAATATTGTCCATTGACGCTGACAACGGTAAGCAGTCATTGGAGCAACCTCAAGCTACTGTAGAGATGGAACAGGTGCGGCCGGAACAGCATTTTACGACTACTAGAAGCCGACTTGAAATCAATCAGGACCGTGCTTGGGATGCTTTAGGGCTTGGCGGGAATTTGGAAACAATGAGCAAAATATATTCAATGGCATCGGACATGGCTCTTCGAGGACTTGCTCGCATTGTAGAGCAAGGAAATCGTATGGCAGACATTCATTTGGGTGGCAACCCGATCGCGGAGATGGCTCGAGATTGGCAGCGTACATTCCCGGAATTTGATTTCAACGGAGAGGCTTCTTACGATAACGTTGATGTTTCTTACACACCTGCCGAGGTATCGATTGAGACAACACCGGGAAAAGTCGAGTTGAATGTTCAAGTAAATCGGCCTATTCATCAATATGAGCGAGGCAAGTTAGACATTTATATGAGTCAATATCCGAAGGTGGAGATCATTCCTCCCCAGATTGACCAGTTGATATAATCTATGCGTTTATTCATTTGAAACTATAGACCAGCAGCGTAACTGCAAGCAGTTGCGGGGTCTATAGTTTTATTTATAAATATAGGGAATCATATAGAGGAGGGTAATAAATTGAGCGAGAATACGTCAGTTATTTTTTTTGAACAAGGCATACCTGGATTTGAGCATCTCCATCAGTTTATGATTTCTGATTTAGAGGCGGAACTTCCAATTAAGCTGATGCAGGCGGTAGACGATCAAGAGGTTTCCTTACTGATCGTGAGCCCCTTTTTCTTTTATCCGGAATATGAATGGGAGCTATCCGAGTCGGCAAAGCAGGAATTGAAGATCCAGTCCGAACGGGATGTTGAAATTTGGTCAATTCTTACGATTCCAACTGAACCGACACAGGCGACAATAAACTTAATGGCTCCTTTGGTATTGAATCCAAACCAAAAGACGGGAAAGCAGCTTATCCTTCATGATAGCAATTACAGCTCTCGAGCGCCGCTTAATCGAATATAAGGAGGAACGTCCATGCTCGTTTTATCTCGCAAAAGCAATGAGTCCATTATTATTGGAGGCAATATAGAGATTGTAGTATTAGGCGTGGAAGGCGATAATGTCAAATTGGGCATACGGGCTCCGAAGGAAGTAGATATATACCGCAAAGAAATTTATTTAACGATTCAGGCACAAAATCTTGCTGCGAGCAAACATTCATTAGGACTGGATGAAGTATCAAAATTATTCAAAAAATAATTATATATTTATGTAAAAATGCTATTAAATAAATAAATGAATTGTCGATATATATATAGTAGCACGGGAGACAGGGCGGCCGACCTGTAACCGTAAGCTTCCGCAAGGATGCGGATACTCGAAAATTTCAAGGAGGAAATTACAATGCGTATTAATCACAATATCGCGGCTTTGAACACTCACCGTCAACTAGGTGCTAACAGTGCAGCAACTAGCAAAAACATCGAAAAACTATCTTCAGGTCTTCGCATCAACCGTGCTGGTGATGATGCAGCAGGTCTTGCAATCTCCGAAAAAATGCGTGGTCAAATCCGCGGTTTGGACATGGCTGCTAAGAACTCTCAAGATGGTATCTCTTTGATTCAAACAGCTGAGGGAGCTTTGAACGAAACTCACAGCATCTTGCAACGTATGCGTGAGCTTGCTGCTCAATCAGCTAACGGAACAAACACTGATGCTGACCGTGGCGCTCTTCAAGACGAGATGAACCAATTGACTTCCGAGATCAACCGTATAGGTAACACTACTGAGTTCAATACTCAAAAGTTGCTTCAAGGTGATGGCAAAGTTAGCCTTGATAAAACGGGATTAACTTCAGCTGTAACTGCTTCAGGGACAACTACTAATACCCAGGCTTTACAAACAACAGATTTTAACACTTTAGCTTCAGGTGATAAAGGGAAATCTGTAACGTTTACAATAAATGGTCAATCAATCAAAGTAAACTTAGTACAAGATACAACGATTGCAGGGAATTCCGGTACTGCTGTTGATACAGCGAATGCAACAGCGAATGAAATTACCATTAAGTTTAATGGTACTTCACTTACATCTTCGGGTACTTTTAGTACAGCGATGTCATCTGCTGTGAATACTGTAATTGGAAAAAACACTGAATTAGCAGGAAACTTCAGTTCAACTCTTTCAGGTAGCGTATTAAAAATATCCGCGACGGCAACAGGTAATGCTCAAGGTTCTGCTGGTAATATGGCGGCAGTCACTTTCTCATCAGCTTTAACCTCTGCTGCAACTGGTGGTGCAGCAGTTGTTGGTACGACAGCTCATACTCAAGAAGTAGAAACTATTGACTTCTCTAGTTTAGATACTACGGGTACTTCGGCTGCTAACAATACTGCAACGGATAGTGCAATTAAAGCTCTAGTAGGTAAAGGTATGACCATCGCCGGACAACAAATCGAATTTTACAATGCTAATGATGGTGAGTATAAAGGTAGTGCTATTGGTGTCAATATTAGTACAGCTCTTGCCAATCCGGAATCAGCTAACTTAGATAAAGTAAAAGAACTTGTTAAAAGCATTGCAACTCAAATCGGTTCAGATATTCCTGGTGTTACAATAGCTCAGCACACTACACCTGCATCTGGAACAAAATTAACTATCACAGATGCTACCTATATTGGCAAGGCTGGTAAAGGGACAATTGATATTACTGATGGTGGTATTCAAAAAGAGTTCAAAACATCCTTCCAGATTGGCGCTAACACTGGCCAATCCATGAGCCTTGAAGTAAATGATATGCGTTCTAAAGCTCTTGGTATCACTGGTAAAGCTGGAGATGCAGGCTTCACAAAAACAAATAGTGTAACTAATGGAACAAACGACGTTAAAGGTGAAGCTGCTCTGAACATCTCCAACAAAGAAGATGCTGCTAAAGCAATCGCAGTTCTTGACAAAGCAACTGCTTCCGTATCCAGCGAGCGTTCCAAGCTAGGGGCAGTTCAAAACCGTCTTGAGCACACAATCAACAACTTGGGAACTGCTTCCGAGAACTTGACTGCTGCTGAATCCCGTATCCGTGACGTTGATATGGCGAAAGAAATGATGGAGCAAACGAAGAACAACATCCTTGCTCAAGCTGCACAAGCTATGCTTGCACAAGCTAACCAACAACCACAAGGCGTTCTGCAATTGCTTCGTTAATATTAGTAATAAAAAGAGAGACCTTAGATTATCTAGGGTCTCTTTTTTTATAGGCTCTGTTAAACTGTGTTGTTGATTTTTTATTGGAGTAACGGGGGGTTAACGCAATAGATAATTGTTCATTTACGATACGGTTCGCCGCAAATTAGCCTGCAACCACGCTGAGTTGTTGGCTAATTTTATATTTAAAAATACATTGATTTATATTAGCCAAATAGTATTTCAATAGATATATACTTTTTGACAAATAAAATAATAGTAGTAGAACGGCTGTGTGGACTTCTGAACGGTTTTGATAGGAGTACGGGAATGCCCTGGGGGGGATTCAAACATGCCTTAGAAGGATGTCTAGGAGTTCTGATGTCGTTATGTAGTTAGTGGTGGGTGTGGTCTTCATCAGAATGAAGTTGTTTGAATGGTGAAAGGGTCATAGCACTTCCACCGCTCGACTATTAGTGAAATTTGAAGCGATATATGATCTGTCCGAATTTACTTCAACGTTTAATATTCTCATAATACCAATTTCTTTAATGCGATATTTTATATAGTTAGTGTAAAAGTGGTATTATTGTTACTGGGTACCGTTTCATAAGTAAATGAGGTATTAATAATTTTAATTCAAGGAGAACTGAGAATGTCAGAACAACATAGTGTTAATATCCCAGCACATCATAACATATACACAGGTACTTCTAATCGAGAACTACGAATTGATTTTTCTACTCCACAAAATGGAGTTAATGAGTATACAGGATTGCTTATTTTTGTCCCGGGGTTTGGTGGTAATATTGATTCTACAGTTTATAAAAAAATGAGAGAAGTATTTGCGGACAAATACAATATGGTAACAATTCAGTGTAATTATTTTGGTAGTTCATATATGCAATCAGCCAATCAATTCCGTTTAAGAGATTCACGAATTTTACAAATAAATCTAACAGCAGATGAATTGAATAAAGTAAATAAAGATTCTTCTATTCTACTAAGTATATTGTCTGAAAAAAACATCTCACTTCCTGTGATTGCTAATATGGATGAAAGTGTAGAAGAGTTTAATGATATGAGCTATATGCAAGCAATAGATATCATTACTGCAATAGAGATAGTTAAAATTATTCTAAATGATAATAATTTTATATATAATTCTAGTAGGCTTATTGGATATGGACATTCTCATGGAGCGTATTTATTGCACTTAAGCAATAGGTTAGCACCTAATTTGTTTTCATTTATAGTAGATAACTCTGCGTGGATAGAGCCAGTATATTTAGCTAATAGAATTTTGTATCAAAATATAGGAAATTCAACTCTTGCTATCGAATTTGATTATTTAGCGAAAAAAATAATAAAAAATAAACATGATTTAAACTTAGAGACATTGTATAAAGATTATGATGGAGATACACAGGTTTTATCTTTTCAAGGAGATAATGATAATTTAGTTAACCACGTAGAAAAGAAACGTATAGTCGAGACTATCAATAATTCGGATTTTATTCTTGTTAAAAAATAAAATGTAGATAATATAAAATATAAATCGAATAGTCATGGTTTAAATGCAGATTTTTTAGAGCTTTTTTCCTTTGCATTGGAATTAGAACGACCAACAAAAGAAATCGTAAAAAAAGATTTAAAACATATGGTACACTTTGGAAGTGTGAGTATAGAAGTGGATTCTACGCTTGGATTACCAGTATTTAATTTCAATTTTATTGAATAGAATCGTCAACAACTGTTAAAATGAGTTTACACAAAATTATTTATAGACCCTTTTCCATCGCTCAAAGAGACACTATTACTAATATATTTTTTTGGTCAAACAGAACTTTGTGTTAAGATACATTACGGTGAACCGTACCATAAATCACATGTCAGGTCATTAAGCTAACGGTGAACGATAGTTCAGAATGAACCGCCAAATTGGGCGGTTTTTCTTTTGGTCGAAAATCAACAAGCAAGGATAACAGAGCCTTTTTATAAGAACTAATGAATTCCTGTTCAAATGTCGATAATAGAAATAAATAATTAATTAACTGGGGGTTACTTTGTGTTAGTTACTATTCTAGATCATTCTTTTACATATCACAATGAAATCAGCTCAATTGAACCGTGTTTAGTCCAAATTGAAGAGATTCTAAACGCGAATGATGTAAGTCTGGTTTTGATGGAAATTAACGGTGTGGAAGTGTATGAAGGTTTTCAAGCGTTCTTAATTGAACATATACAAGAGATCGAGCACGTACATATTAAGGTCCAGACCGAAAAACAGATGATGGAAACATTGGTTATTACCATGAAGCAATATCTTGAAGACGCGCTTCCTGAAGTAAAGAAGTTGGGAGATGAGTTTTATCAAGGCGCATCCAAGACAAGTTGGGATAAGTTAACGCAACTATTAGAAGGAACAGCTTGGATTGTACAAAGTGTACAAAAGATCCAAACTGAGGAACAGTTTCAAAATTGTGAGGCATATATAGAGACGTCAAGATCACTTCACGCGGAGCTCTCTAATTTGGAAGAGGCATTGAAGAATGAGGATTTAGTGTTAACAGGTGACATACTTAAGTATGAAATCGTTTCGATTTTTGAGCAATTGCTGCAAACTGTAACCCATACAATTGATAACGAGGTAAAGAGTCATGATCTTAGCTGATAATGTTCTGTTTCTGAAGAATAGGTTCGCCCAAGTTTGGAGTCAATTAGAAACGTTAAAGGAACAAACCGTGGATGCCGCGTATGAGATTCTTCCTTCCAAAAGCGCCGAGCCTACCGTAGTTATAGAAAACCAGGGAAAATCATTATACTTACACAGTAAATATAACCCGATCGAGGAAGCCAGACAATTCATTCAACAGTTCGACAATATAGAACAGTATAAGCATATTCTTTTTTACGGTACAGGTCTAGGTTACCATATTGAAGCGTTGATTAATAAATATCCGGGAATCCCTTTTACGATATATGAACCAGTCCCTAAATTATTTGAAGAGTTTCTTTCTCGGATTTCACTTCCGAAGCTTCCAGCTCAGTGTAGGCATATCATTTTGGAAACAAGCATAGCACAAGGGCTAAATTCTTTGCACCAATTTGTCGAAGGAATGCATGAGGAACTGTTGTTCCTTCAATTGCCTAGTTACGAGAAAGCATTTCCCGATAAATTTAAATACTTCTCAGAAGTATTTAAAGAGTTGATCTCTCAGAAAAAAAGTTCTCTTCAAGTAAACATAAGCTATGAAAAACGATGGATATTCAACAGTTTGATTAATTTGGAAGAAACAATAAAAACGCCTAACGTCTTAATTGAGAAGCGAGATGTGTTCAAAGGGAAGCCAGTTATTTTAGTTGCAGCAGGACCATCGTTGCAAGATGAAATTGAACATCTGAAATATATAAAAGAAAACGGATTGGCGTACATATTCTCTGTGGGGACATCGATCAATGCATTGCTTGCGCACGGCATTCATCCTGATGCTGCTTGTACGTATGACCCAAGCGAACTGAATCAGAAAGTATTTGAAAAGTTAAATGAACTTGAGATTACGGACATTCCTCTTATTTTTGGTAGCAGTGTAGGGTTCGAAGTGTTGAAGTATTATAATGGGCCTAAACTGCACATGTTAACGAGTCAAGACCCTGTAGCGCAATTTTATCTCGAAGCTATTACCAAGCAACCACTAGAAGTCGTGAATGATGCGAGTACCATTTCAGTCATTGCTTTACAATTGCTGTATGCGTTGCAGTCAAATTTAGTTATTCTAGTGGCACAAAACTTGGCTTTTAGAAATAACATGCTCTATTCAAGCGAAGCGCTAGTCATCCGAGAACAGGCGGACGTACTGCCTTCAGATCGTAAAGATATGGTTCTAGTTGAAAGCGTGGACGGTGAACGAATTGAATCTAAAAAAAGCTATCTGAGCATGAAGCAACAGATTGAGACTGTTTTACAAGCACGTCCTACTATGCAGGTCATCAATACAACGCAAGGCGGAGCCAAGATCGAGCATACTTCGTTTATGTCGCTCGAAGAAGTGATACGAACTAAGTTGAATGGACGTGTTGTAGATCCAAAGTGGTTCGTTCATAATGATAATATCTACAACTTGGCATATGCCAAAAAGCAAGCCATTGAGATGAAGAAGCATTATGAAGAGCTTCGCAATAGCTATAATCAATCCACAAACTTTTTTAACGAAATGAACCGTTTTAAAGAGCACAAAGATAAACCTCGTTTAGGTCAGTTATTCCCTAAGTTTGATAAATTATTTATGAAAATCCAAGTGAACCAGTTTTATACGACCTTTCTTAAGCCAATGAATCGGGTTCAAGAAGAATTATTGATGAAGAATATAGGGAAAATTAAGTTTGAAAAGGATAATATGGTCAAAGCGGACTTAATTACGCAGCATTTTGGTAAGTTTATTTATGGGTGTCAGGTTGATATGAGAACGATAACCCCTGTATTCGAAGCAATTCAAGATTTACTAATCAGGCCACATCCAACGGAGTGATCTCATGACTAAAAAGTTCGACAGGGCTATAGGTCAAAGCCTTTGTACTTTATAATTATTTAAAAGCTGTGATGTGGTTCTCACCTCGCGGCTTTTATTGCCTTTCTTATTTCTATTATTCACCTGATACCTATGTAGGTATTAATGTGAAAGGCACTTTAAATGTCGTTCGAGCTGCTAGATAGCTGCTTGCTCCGAAATATATGGATGTTGTGCTAGGAAAGAAAGTGAATCAATCTGTGAAAAAGGGAACGCCTTTTTCGTTAGAGTTATTAGGGTAATCTAATAGAGAGTAGTGAGTCAACAATGGATTGGAAAAAAATAGTTGTATCCCTCGAAACTATAATTGTAAAAGTCCTAGAGGTAATTGATTCGTCTGCCATGCAGATTGCTCTGGTCGTAGATAGCCAATACAAATTAGTTGGAACTGTTACAGATGGCGATATTAGACGGGCTATCTTAAGAGGAGTATCCTTGCAAGAGCCAGTCGGTTTAATAATGAACCGGAATCCGATCTGTTTAACCGAGAACTATTCACAAGAACAAGCAATGAAAGTCATGAGACAAAAAGCCATTCGGCATTTGCCTATCGTGGATAACGAAGGAAGAATTGTTCATTTAGAAACGTTAAAGCATATTCTGGAACCTGATCCGATGGAGAATTGGGTTGTACTAATGGCCGGAGGGTTAGGAACAAGGTTAAGACCGCTAACGGAGGATTGTCCCAAACCGCTGCTGAAAATTGGCGGCAAGCCATTGCTTGAAACAATAATTGAAAATTTTAAAAGCTATGGATTCAAGAAATTTTATCTTTCAGTCAATTTTAAAGCGGAAATGATAGAAGATTATTTCGGAGACGGATCACAGTGGGGCGTCGATATTCGATATATTCGAGAAGATCAGCGTATGGGTACGGCAGGAGCGCTATCATTGTTACCTTCGTTACCTAAGTCTCCGCTAGTCATTATGAATGGTGATTTATTAACTAAAACAAACTTTAAACATCTAGTTGACTTTCACATTAAAGAGAAAACCGCAGCAACGATGTGTGTCAGAGAATATGAATATCAGGTGCCTTATGGAGTAGTTGAAGTGAGCAGCAATAATAGATTTGTAAACATTGCAGAGAAGCCAATCCAACAGTTCTATGTCAACGCAGGCATTTATGTATTGAATCCAAATGTAATCGAATACATACCGCGAAATACTTATTATGATATGCCTTCATTGTTTGCCTCATTATTAGAGCATGAGATCGAGGCAACTATTTATCCTATTCGAGAATACTGGTTGGATATTGGGCGAATAGATGACTTTCAAAAGGCCAATAACGAATACGGAGGGGTCTTTGAATGATTCACAATAAAAAAATTTTGGCTCTCATTCCAGCAAGAGGTGGATCGAAGGGGATTCCAAGGAAAAATATTCGTGTCGTTCAAGACAAACCGTTAATTGCGTGGACCATAGATGAGGCTAGAAAATCAAAATATATAGATAGAGTTGTTTTATCCTCAGAAGATGAAGAAATAATAAAGGTAGCAGCTGAGTGGGGCTGTGATATTCCGTTTGTAAGACCTCTACATTTGGCGGAAGATGATACACCAGGAATCGACCCGGTTTTGCATGCAATGGATCAATTACCGGAGTATGATTTTGTTGTTCTACTTCAACCTACGTCACCGCTTAGAAGTGTAGAGGATATAGACGGTGCAATTGAGTATTGTTTCAGTAAAAAAGCGCTTTGCTGTGTATCAGTTTGCGAGTCGAGTGAGACTCCTTACTGGATGTACAAAGTAATTGACGGAAATCTACAACCGTTAATTAGTAACAATGAAATTAAGTATGTAAGAAGACAAGATTTGCCGCCAATATATATTCTAAACGGGGCTATCTATATTGCTGATTGCAACTGGCTTAAAGAGAGTAAATCATTTCTTGCCGACGAGTCGATTGCATATGTAATGGATTCTACACGCTCTCTGGATATCGATAACGAGATTGACTTTGTATTACTTGAACATTATTTGAGTTTACGAAGTTAAATGGAGGGAATGAAATGGATTTAGCCAATAAAAAGATACTTGTAACAGGCGCGGATGGCTTTATCGGCTCACATTTAACCGAAGAATTGATCCGAAGAGGTCATGATGTCCGTGCTTTTGTATATTATAATTCTTTTAACTCGTGGGGGTGGTTAGATCAAGCTCCACAAGATATAAAAGAGAGTCTGGACGTCTTCTCAGGAGATATTCGTGACCCTTATGGCGTAAGAGCTGCCATGAAGAGTTGTGATGTTGTTTTGCATCTCGCGGCCTTAATAGCAATCCCTTATTCATATCATTCACCCGATACGTATATTGACACGAATGTGAAGGGGACATTAAACATCGTACAAGCAGCTCGTGAATTAGGAGTTCAAAAGGTTGTCCATACTTCAACGAGCGAGGTTTATGGAACAGCTCAGTTCGTGCCCATCACTGAAGAGCATCCACTACGAGGGCAATCTCCTTATTCAGCCTCCAAAATTGGCGCAGATCAGATTGCAATGTCGTTCTATGATTCGTTTAGCGTGCCTGTTTCCATTATTAGACCCTTCAACACTTACGGTCCTCGTCAATCTGCTCGTGCTGTAATCCCTACTATTATTACGCAAATTGCAAATGGGTTAACGAACATTAAACTGGGTGCTCTGAATACGACGCGGGACTTTAACTTTGTAAAAGATACTGTCGATGGTTTTATCTCTGTCGCACAATCAGACCAGTCGATCGGCGAGATAATTAATATCGGCAGTAATTATGAAATTTCAATCGGTGATACGGTTGATTTAATTGCTGAAGTCATGAATGCAAAAGTGAAGGTCGATACCGACGAGATGCGCATTCGTCCGGAAAAGAGTGAGGTCGAACGACTTTGGGCGGAAAATGCTAAAGCTAAACGGATATTAGGCTGGAAACCGAAGTATGGTGGGCGTGAAGGGTTTAAAAGAGGTTTAATGGAGACTGTGGAGTGGTTTACAAACCCTCACAATCTTTCGACTTATAAAGCGGATCGGTACAATATATGAGAGATTCAGATGAATTAGACAAATTAGTGAAAGTAATTGCATCGGCTTTACCTGATGATCAAAAATTTATAGCTTTGCATGAGCCTCATTTTAGTGGAAACGAATGGGAATATGTAAAAGAATGCTTGGATACAGGCTGGGTCTCCTCTGTCGGTAAATTCGTTGATAGATTTGAACATGACTTAGCGGAATATACGGGTGTTAATCATGCGATTGCTGTTGTTAATGGGACAGCGGCCTTACATATTTGTCTGAAACTAGCTGGCGTAGAACAGAATGATGAAGTTCTCATACCTTCTTTAACATTTATAGCGACGGCGAACGCAGTCTCCTATTGCGGCGCGATTCCGCACTTTGTCGATAGTGAAATGAGAACGTTGGGGATTGACCCGCTAAAGTTAAGTGACTATTTAAAGGATATTGCGGAGATTAAGCAAGGTGATTGTTATAATAAAATAACGGGTCGTCGCATTAGAGCGGTCGTACCAATGCATACTTTTGGCCATCCTGTGGATCTAGATCCACTAATGGAACTATGTGCTAGTTATCATATAGAACTTATAGAAGACGCAGCCGAATCCCTAGGTTCCTATTACAAGGGTAAACATACAGGCAATTTTGGAAAAGTATCCGCTTTAAGCTTTAATGGAAATAAAGTTATTACTACTGGCGGCGGTGGTGCCATTTTAACGAATAATGAATCGTTGGCAAAGCTTGCTAAGCATGTAACAACTACAGCTAAAGTTCCTCATAAATGGGCATTTAATCATGATCAAATCGGCTTTAACTATCGACTCCCTAATATCAATGCAGCTTTGGGTTGCGCTCAGTTGGAACAGCTCGATCATTTCTTGATTAAAAAACGAGCATTAGCTGATTCTTATCGGAAAGTTATTGCAGAAATCGATTGTGCTTCTTTCATGGTGGAACCTGAATTTGCGAAAAGTAATTATTGGCTAAATACGATAGTATTAAATAGTCCTGATGAAATGAAACGCGAATATTTACTAGAGAAATTGAATAATCAAGGAATTATGTCAAGACCAGTATGGACCTTAATGCACAAATTGCCAATTTTCACCAAATTTCCGAGGATGGAATTAACTGTTGTAGAAAATCTCGAAATGCAATTGATTAATATACCAAGCAGTGTCATGTTAGGTATGACTCGTGTTAACGCGGAGGGATTGGAATGAAACAGGAAGATTTATTAAAAAGTGCTTGGGAGCAATCTTATTTTAATAGAGATAATTATGTGTTTTATCCACATGAAGAAGTAATTAGATTTACTTCAAAATATGTTAGAAAAAGAATTGGATTAAAAGAATTTTTAGATGTCAATTCTTATGATGCGACTCCAAAAGTATTGGATTTAGGTTGTGGTATTGGTAGGCACATTGTCTATTTCTGTGAAATGAAATTAGAACCATATGGAGTGGATTTGTCTGAAAATGCTGTGAAATATGCCATTCAATGGGCTAAAGAGAATGGTTTAAGTGCAGCTGAAGAAAGAATTGTACAAGGTGATGTTACTCAATTACCCTGGCAGGAACAATATTTTGATTTTATGGTTAGTCACGGTGTGCTTGATAGTATGTCATTTGAAACTGCACGATTAGCTATTAAGGAAGCACATAGAGTGTTAAAAAAGGATGGCCTATTTTACTGTGATCTAGTATCAGGTGATGATAGTATCCATTTTCGAGAATTTAATGGTGAGGAAATTGTAGCAACGAAACATGAACAAGGGACTATACAATCGTATTTTAATTTTGAAAAGATAAATGAATTAATAGACGTTTTTTTTGAAATCAAAGAAGCTAAACTGATTTCGCATGAAAATTGTATTTCAAATGGATATTATAAAAGGTATCATGTCGTGCTTCAAAAAAAATGATAGGAGTTGAAACCAGAAGTATGATTTCGAAGGAACAAAGTAAAACCCAATTTGAAAAATATGCGTCTCGCCAAAGTATGGCAAGATTTATAGCTAGGTATGAGCTTTTTAAGATGCAAAGTACAATCAAAGGAAACATAGTTGAATGCGGTGTTCATCATGGTTCGGGCTTGATGGCATGGGCAAAATTATCTGCAGCGCTAGAACCATATGCGCTAGATAGACGCATAATAGGGTTTGATACTTTTGAAGGATTTGCTGATATATCAGATGAGGATAAAAATAGTTTGGAGAGTAATAAAAATGAAAATATTAAGGTTGGCGGATTCTCGACTGGTTATGATGTATATACAGAATTGACAGAGTTGATAAATGAATTTGATGAAAATCGCTATTTAAATCAATTCCAAAAGGTTTTCATGATTAAGGGTGACGCAACAAAAACGATTCCACAATTTTTAGACGAAAATTCACACTTGTTAATCAGTTTATTATTCCTTGATTTTGATCTTTATGAGCCAACGAAAGTTGCTCTAGAAAAATTCCTACCTCGAATGCCCAAAGGAGCAGTTTTAGCATTTGATGAAATTAATAATCCTTGGTGGCCAGGCGAGACGCAAGCTATGTTAGAGTTATTGGACTTACGCAAGTATCAAATAAATAGATTTTCTTTCGACCCCAATATAGCATACATTATTCTATAAGGAGTAACGTTAATGAGAGTCTTAACTGAGGCTTCTGGAAGTATGATTTCAGCTTACTTAATTAAGTCCATTCAAGAGGCTGGACAAATAGCAGTTGCATCTGATGTAGATTTAGATTGCTATGCAAAACAAATTGCAAATGAGTTCATTCAAATGCCCCCTAATAAAGATCCTGAGTTATGGGGGAAAATAAAGGATCTTCTGAAAAAAAATAAGATAGATATAGTTATCCCCTCACTGGATGAAACATTATATGGATGGGCATTAAATGCTGAAACGTTTAATCAGGCAGGTGTTAGCATTATTTTATCCGAGAAAGAAACGATACGTATTTTTCAAGATAAATGGTTGACATATATATTTTTTCGAGATAACGAAATACCTTGCCCTAACACAAGTCTAGATCAAGAATTTGAATTGATTAAGCCAAGAAATGGAAGAGGGAGCCAAGGGATATTTAAAACAAAAAGCAAAACAAATATGGATGGTAATATAAGTCAACATTTTGTTGAAGGAACCGAGTATACAATTGATGTTTTTTGTGATAAATATTCAAATCCTGTTTATATAGTACCGAGAAAAAGAAAGCATATTAAAGATGGAAAGTCTACGGCTGGCATTGTCGTTAAACATGAAAATATAGAAAGTTGGGTAAAGCAGATCTGTTCTGCGATTAAATTTAAAGGGCCCATCAACATCCAATGTATAGAGGAAGAAGATGGGGAAATAAAGTTTATTGAAATTAACCCTAGAATTGCTGGGGGAATGGCTCTAGGATTCGCGGCTACTGAGAATTGGATTTCATTAATTATTTCTCATTTTATAAATGGTGACGAAATTTCACCGCAACAAGTTAAATATGGACTGAAAATGAAGAGGTATTACAGTGAAGCTTTCTTCTATTAATATTTCTCAATATGATGTTATTGGATTTGACATGGATGGAACACTTTATAATGAGTTAAATTATATTAGTCAAGTGTATGTACCCATTGCCAAATTAATAGCATCGACTACTTTAATTAATGAGGAAGCAATTTATATTTGGATGAAAAATCGATGGATTGAAAAGGGCAGTTCATATCCTTATATTTTTGAAGAAGTATTGAAAATGTGTAATTCGAACGATTTCCATCTTATCGAAGAGTGTGTAACTATTTTTAGGAATTTCACTCCTACACTTGAATTAATTGATAACGTTCTTCAGTTATTAGAAAGAATTTCAATTGAAAAAAGTATATTTATTGTAACGGATGGGAATCCGTTATTACAAAGAAAGAAATTTTCCTCGTTACAATTACATAGATGGACTTTGATGGAAAACGTAGTTTTTACAGGTGATTTTGATAAAAATCATTTTAAACCTTCGATTTCAGCAGTCAAACATATAAAGTGTTTGCAATCAGAAAAGCCATTGAAGGTCTTATTTTTTGGAGATAGAGAAATCGATAGACAATTTGCAGAAAACGCTGACTTTGACTTTGTTATGGTTGAAAAATTTAATCAATTTTGGGAATGTGACGAATGAAAAAGAGAAAAATAGTAGGTATAACTGGAATTAGATCAGAGTATGACATTATGTCCTCTGTATTTAAAGCAATTACAAACCATCCTTTTTTGGAGTTAGAATTAATTGTAACTGGAGCTCATTTATCGGACTCTTATGGTAATACTGTGAATGAGATTAGCCAAGATAATTTTAAGATTGCAGATCGAATTGAAAGCCTTTTAAATAGTGATCAGAGTTCATCGAGAGTGAAGGGTTTAGGGATACAATTACAAGGCATGATTCAAACCATTACAAGGGTTAATCCGGATTTTTTACTTGTTCTCGGTGACCGAGAAGAGGCAATGTCAACGGCTTTAGTAGGTGCCTATATGAATATTCCTGTTGCTCATATTGCAGGGGGAGACAGGGTCATCGGTAACGTCGATGATCAAATTAGACATGCCGTAACCAAACTTGCACATTTGCACTTTACTACGAATGAAGAAAGTGCGGAGAGAATAATAAAGCTTGGGGAGGAATCATTTAGAATTTTTAATGTTGGAAATCCAGGGCTTGACCGAATCAAATCCGTTCCTTTTCTAACGAAAAAAGAATTGTCAGAAAAAATGGGTTTTCATATAGAAGAAACTGAGCCTGTAGTTGTATTAATTCAGCATGTTATTTCGACTGAGATCGAAGAGGCATACAATCAAATGAAAATAACGATGGAATCAGTTAAAGAGATGGGAATTAAAACGATTATTAGTTATCCTAACTCAGACGCTGGTGGACAACAGATGATAAAAGCAATAAATGAATATAGAAATGAGCCTTTTATTCATGTGAGCAAAAATATTCCTCGGTTGGAGTTTATTAATTTATTAAGACATGCCAGTTGTTTATTAGGGAATTCAAGCGCAGGGATTTTAGAGGCGCCTTATTTAAAGCTTCCTGTAGTAAATGTGGGGAATCGTCAAAAAGGGAGACTTCACGGGGAAAATGTACAGTTTGTAAGACATGATCCAAATGAGATTTGTCAGGCCGTTACAAAAGCGATATTTGATCAGGAATATATCCAAAAAGTGAAGGCCTCTTTTAATCCTTATGGAAACGGCGATAGTTCTGACAAAATAGCAGATGTATTGGCTACAATAGCCATTGACGATAAACTTCTTATAAAGGAGATTACGTATTAATTATGAAGGAAGTTGTCATTGTAGTTGCTCCACATCCCGATGATGAAACTTTAGGGTGTGGTGGAACGTTGTTAAGGCACCTTAAAAATGGTGATGAAATTCATTGGTTGATTATTACTCATATCCATGAGAAGGACGGATTCTCTAGTGAGCGAATTAAAGAAAGAGAAAAAGAAATTGAAGAAGTCACGGCCATGTACAAATTTAGTAGTGTTCACCATTTGAAATTTCCGACAGCGCAATTAGATGCTTTACCATTAGGTAAAATTGTAAGCGCAATCGGGAATGTTTTTAAAGAAGTTCAACCTAAGACTCTCTATATACCTTATCGCGGGGATGTTCATTCCGATCATTCAGTTGTCTTTGATGCAACAGTGGCCTGCACGAAATGGTTCCGCTATCCGAGTATACACAGGGTATTAGTATATGAAACATTATCAGAAACAGATTTTGGAATTAATCCTGATAATAATGGTTTTCTACCTAATGTGTTTGTTAATATCCAAGATGACCTTGATAAAAAGTTAGAAATAATGAATGTGTTTTCAAGTGAACTGGGTGAATTTCCATTTCCAAGGAGTCAAAAAGCTATGCAATCACTAGCTTATTTAAGAGGGGTAGCCGCGGGATTTGAAGCAGCAGAGGCATTTATGTTACTAAGAGAGAGGTTGTAAGATGGCTAAAACGTTTATTATTGCTGAAGCGGGTGTGAACCATAACGGATCCTTGGAAATGGCAGTCCAATTGATTGATGCTGCTGTTGAGGCTGGTACTGATGCAGTAAAATTTCAAACCTTTAAAGCTGACAACTTGGTAACTCGTAATGCAGCAAAGGCAGAGTATCAGAACAAAACCACAGACAGCAATGAAACGCAATATGAAATGATTAAAAAGTTGGAGCTCGATGAAGAAGCCCATCAATACCTGATCAACTATTGCAAAAATAAGGGTATCGAGTTCTTATCTACCCCGTTTGATCATGATAGTGTGGATTTACTTGTACAAACGTTTAATTTATCGCAAATTAAAGTGTCTTCGGGTGATCTTACGAATGCTCCTCTTTTATTACAAATAGCTCAGACAGGTAAGCCCATTATTATTTCTACAGGCATGAGCAATTTGAGTGAAATCGAGCAAGCGCTGAGTGTTTTGGCATTTGGTTATATGAATAACCAGGAACAACCTTCCATTCGTGCGTTTGAGCTCGCATACAGTTCAGAAGCAGGACAATCAGCACTGCGTAAGAACGTAACAATTCTTCATTGTACAACGGAGTATCCAGCTCCCTTTGCTGAAGTAAATCTTAGGGCTATGGATACGTTAAAACAAGCCTTTGGTTTGACTGTTGGATTTTCAGATCATACACCCGGAATTGCAATTCCTGTTGCTGCTGTGGCAAGAGGGGCTATGGTCATAGAGAAACATTTCACGCTTGATCGGACTTTGCCTGGGCCTGATCACAAAGCTTCCTTAGAGCCGAATGAGCTCAAACTGATGGTTCAATCTATTCGGCAAGTTGAAATGGCATTAGGATCAACTATAAAAAGACCTGCAGATTCTGAACATAAAAACATGGAAATCGCTAGAAAAAGCATTCTTGCTTCGAAACCAATTTTTAAAGGGCAAAAGTTTTCGGAAGAGAACTTAATGATTAAACGGCCAGGCGACGGCGTTGCCCCAATACATTATTGGAGTTTACTGGGGAGAGAAGCCGACACAGATTATGAGGCTGCTGAACCGGTGAGATTATGAGGTCCCCTGTCATTGTTCTGGGCGCTGGCGGTCATGCAAAAGTATTGATCGATACGTTACATATCCAATCTATTGAAATTATTGGCATATGCGCTCCGGATGTATCTTTTATACAGAATGTAGACGGTGGTATACAAGTATTAAGTAATGATGCTGACATATTTAAATATGAGCCCGATAAAGTTTTGCTGGTCAATGGGCTTGGATCAGTTAAATCCACAGCAAAAAGAGAAGAGATTTACAAGAAGTTTAAAAGAAAAGGCTATACATTCGCAAATGTAGTTCATCCATCAGCTATTATCAGTCAGGGCGCGAGGCTATTAGAAGGAGCACAAATAATGGCTGGAGCGATCATTCAAACAGATAGTGTGATTGGGGTAAATTCGATCGTGAACACAAAGGTATCTGTTGACCACGATTGTAAGATAGGAGATCACGTACACATTGCACCAGGAGCAACGTTGTCTGGTGGGATCACTGTCGCGGATGGCGTTCATATAGGGACAGGAGCAACAATTATACAGGGCATTCATATTGGAAGAAGCAGTTTGGTCGCAGCAGGTGCTGTTGTAACGAAGGAAGTTAGAGAATTCAGTGTTGTACTGGGTGTTCCAGCAAGGGATGAAAAAAACATAAATAATTGATAGCGGTTATTCCAATATAAAATGAATATATGCTGATATTCCTGAACAACATCCTTGCTCAAGCTGCACAAGCTATGCTTGCACAAGCTAACCAACAACCACAAGGCGTTCTACAATTGCTTGGTTAATCTTAACGAATTACAAGGAGATCCTAGACTATCTAGGGTCTCTTTTGCTTAAGGTGAACTAAAGCAAAATGAAAACATATATCATAGATTTGAACATACATACGTATGATGTTCATCAACAGCTAGGGTTTCTCTTCGGAGAAGCCTTATTTCTGTTTCACCAATCTAAACGAACGGGGTAATGAGTGTGAAAGTGATCTTGACCCATGAGGATCTAAAGTTGCTGAGAGCAGCTAATGAGTTTCCTGAAGTGTTTCTAAGCTACATAGAATGTACGACCTGTACGAAACCTACTCTGGCGGAAAGGCAATGCTGGAGTTCAGCCTAGAAGGACACGATTACCAAGTCTGCCTGGAACCTGGGGACAAGCTTCCGAAGGATCTTCGAAACTTCAGATGGGGTTTTCCCAGATTCTTGCATGTGCTTGACGGTTTGACGTTTAAACTCATCATCAAAATGTTGACGGATATCGCCCATAATACACCTCGACCTATTATTGTTGGGTTTATTGTAACAGGTCGCTACTACGATGTGTCCACTTTTAGTCTAGCTGCAACATCAGTGATGCAATTAACGCAACTGCAAACTGGGATCAAGCGCTAGCAACTGCGGTAGCAGCTCAATTTGGTGAGAAAATAGAAGGAGTAGATACATCATCTGTAGCAGCTTCTGGAAAACTCGCGATTACTGCAAGCACAGCTGGTAAAGCTGGTAATGACATCGCTATTATTGACGGCGGAGTTCAAAAGGAATTCAAAACTTCCTTCCAAATTGGTGCTAATACAGGTCAATCCATGACTCTCGAAGTCAACGACATGCGTTCCAAAGCTCTAGGTATCACAGGCAAAGCTGGCGATGCTGGCTTCACAACAGCTAACTCAGTTACTAATGGTACTGATGACGTGAAAAATGAAGCTGCATTGATATCTCCACTAAAGAAGATGATGCTAAAGCAATCGCAGTTCTTGATAAAGCAACTGCGTCCGTTTCCAGCGAGCGTTCTAAACTAGGTGCTGTACAAAACCGTCTTGAGCACACAATCAACAACTTGGGAACTGCTTCTGAGAACCTAACAGCTGCTGAATCCCGTATCCGTGATGTTGATATGGCGAAAGAAATGATGGAACAAACGAAAAACAACAACCTTGCACAAGCTGCACAAGATATGCTTGCACAAGCTAACCAACAACCGCAAGGCGTTCTTCAATTGCTTCGTTAATCCGCTCTTTAAGGAAAGCCTTAGGTCTATACCTAAGGCTTTTTTTTATTCTTTTCTCATTCCGAGTATTTAAATAAATGTTAAATATTCAGAAGGATAAAAGATATTCGACGATAAGCTTGAACGGAGATACTCTCTATGATTTTATCCTTTTTAATAAAATTTCCTAAACTATATTCTATTTCTATCCGATACTACTAGTAGAAGATATTAACGTGAACGTAAACCGGGCTTACAAGAGATTTTTTAGCAAATAGATGAGAATAGGCAGGAGGAATAACATGATAAACTCCATTCGCATGGGAGGATTAGTCTCAGGTCTGGATACGGATTCGATTGTAAAGAATTTAATGAAGGCTGAGAGCGCGCCGCTAAATAAACTTCTTCAGAAAAAACAGATCGAGGAATGGAAAAGGGACCAATTCAGAGAGATGAATTCTCTTTTATTAGATCTAAAGAACAAAACCTTTGATATGAGGCTCCAGGGGACCTATCAGAAAAAGGTATTGGCATCAGATGATGATAAAATCGTGTCTGCTAAACAAAAAGGAAACCCAAGCTCATCTACTTATAATGTGAAGGTTACAGATCTCCCTGAGGCGGCAAAAGCAGCTTCCGTGAAATTTACGACGACGGGATTGACGGATGGAGCAGCCGTCATTGGTGAAGTTTTCGATTTTAAAATTGGAGCAAAAACCATAAATGTGACAGCAACCGACACCATTAGCAGTGTAATAGCTAAAGTGAATAGTAATTCCTCTGCAACAGGAGTTACGGCAAGCTATTTGCAAGACGATAAGTCCATAACGTTTACAACGACAACAAGCGGTGCAAGCGCAGCGATTTCGATTAGCAACACGGGCGGCTTTGGCGCGGGTAACAAGCTTGGATTATCTACGGGGACGGTTGATAGTTCTGTAACGATAACTGATTTTGGTACAAATGATGGATTCCAGTCCTCAAAAAACGCTACACCAGGAAACATTGAGATTAATGGAATACCATATCAAGTCAATAGCTCGTCCTTCACATTTGATGGCGTTGAATTCTCCATTAAAACTGCAGGAACAACGCAAGTTAATCTAAAGCCAGATGAGGATGCTATTTTTAAATCTATCAAGGAATATGTTGATAAATATAATGAAATAACGGATAAAATTAATAAAAAAATTACCGAAGCTTCTTATAAAGATTACAAGCCCTTATTAGCGGAGGAAAAAGAATCGTTATCCGAGAAACAAATTGAACAATGGGAAGAGAAGGCAAAGAGCGGATTATTACGCCAAGATTCACTCCTCTCAAATGTACTGACCCAAATGCGTCAATCCTTATCGACGAACGTACAAGGTACAGGCATTAGCGCGAAAAATGATAACCTTAGCGATATTGGGATTACAACCGGCACCTACGCGGAAAAAGGAAAGTTGTATATTAATGAAGCGAAGCTGCGTGAAGCGATTTCCAATGATGGAAGCGGCGTAATGGAGTTGTTCACCAAAACCAGCTCATCAACGGATGCCTCAACGAAATTTAATGAGAGCGGGCTTGCTCAGCGGATGTATGATCAGCTGAACAGCACGATGAGCAAACTTACGGATAAAGCGGGAAGCAGTGCTTCACTCATTGACAACAGTACGATTGGCAAAGGTCTGAGCAGGCTCAATACGGATATCAGCAAATGGGGAACGCGGCTCGAGAGCATCGAGAACCGTTACTGGAGTAAATTCACCGCAATGGAAACCGCGATGAGCAAGGCAAGCTCTCAAAGCAGCTGGCTGGCAGCACAATCGGTTTAGAAGGAGAGGGGATAATGACTATTAGCGCCTCTCTAGATTCCTTGCTTAACGAGCTCTTAATCTATACGCAATCGTTAGAGCAGAGTGTAGCAGACGACGAAAGCGAACCGGAAGATTGGATAGAGCTGCTTGATAAAAGACAAGAGGTAATGGACAGTCTGAGCAGTATTTTCTCGCAGGGTATCCAATTAACAGAAGATCAGAAAAAAAACTATCTTCAACCAGTTAATGATATGGATTTAAAGATCCATCCCATTATGGATCGGAAAAAAAAGTTGCTGGAATCCGAAATGTTGAACATGAATAAAAGCAAAGCGGTTAATCAGCAGTACGGTGAGTTCGGGCAATCTTATTCTCCGTACGGTGCTTTTTTTGATAAAAAGAAATAATGAACAAAATAGGGCTTCTCTTAGATGAGGCCTTATTTTTGTTTTATATGCAGCTATGGGGAGCGCCAAAATGGAAGACAAAGATTTACTGATTATGAAAAAGTTATTATAAAAGTTTCATTCCAAAATATAGCTTTCCATCTAATAGAAATGAGGTTATTAGCCGATATAAATCCTAGAACTATTGATGCGGAAGGAATGATAGGCAATGAACACTAATGTGCCGGCAACAGGGGCAATGAGCTCGCTGAACCGAAGTGCGATTGGTAACGATTTGGGGAATTCCGGAGTAGAGAAAGCAAGCTCTGTTGGGGCAAGTGATACTCAGCAACTCTCGAAAATCACCAGCCAAGAGGAATTGAAAAAAGCAGAGCTTCGCGGCGAGCATTTCGCAATTAGCGATGAGCAGCTTGTTAAAGCAATCGATAGGGCTATTAAAGCTATGGAAGGAAAGAGCACGAACTTAGAATTTTCTGTCCATAAGCAAACCAATATTATTTCAGTGAAAGTACTTGATAGTGTATCGGGAGAAGTTATACGCGAGATCCCTCCAGAGAAAAACCTGGATTTTGTAGCTAAGCTTTGGGAGATGGCTGGGATATTAATAGATGAAAAAGGATAATGGGGCATACTGCTAAGCGTACTGATAAAGACATGCCTTAAATAAGATGAACTCAAAAAGTGCTAGGCTAAAACAGCAATTTAGTTCATAGGAGGATAAAAAATGCAACTTCAACAACGTAATAAGTATATTCAGAATACCATTCAATCGGCTACCCCAGGACAATTACTTATTATGCTCTACGATGGCGCGATCCGTTTTTGCCGTCAAGGAATTGAAGCGATTAAAGAGCAGCGTTATTCCGATGCAAATACAAATCTATTAAAAGTACAGGATATAATCAGTGAGTTCGTGATCACGATTGATCGAGCGAACCCTGTATCCGAGAACTTGATCAAATTATACGAATATTTCAATTCTCGTCTTATTGAAGCAAACGTGAAGAAAAGTATTGAGCCAGTAGAAGAGGTGCTCGGCTATCTAGTCGATTTGAAGGAAACCTGGATCCAAGCTGCCAAGCAATATAACCAGTTAGCAGGACAAGCGAGTGGAAATAATTTCAAACAAACTCAATCAACTGTTATCTAATATAATTTTACGGCTGGATAAAGTCACCCTTGTGGTGGCTTTATTTTTTTAATCCTAAGAAAGGGTATCACAAATGCAGTTGATGTATATCCTATGTATATACAAGTTGAGTGAGGTGAGATATACTTGGACTATACAAATGGAGAGGATCTGATTCTGATGACTACAGCAACTCTAAGTAAGTGGGGGAATAGCAGCGCTGTCCGTATTCCAAGTCAGTTTCTTAAGCAACTGAATTTGGATGAAGGCGCGGAGCTGCAAATCATTCTTACGGCAAATAATGAAATATTACTTCGTCCCGTGACCAAACCATCGGAGACACCAGAAGAATTACGCAATCATATGAGGATGCTGCTCTCAAAAATCAAGCTAGGATCTCCGCGTCATGAAGAGATAGATCTTGGTATTGAAGGAGACGAGTTGCTTTGATTATTCCTGCACGAGGCGATTTGGTTTGGCTTGATTTTGATCCCCAAGCCGGTAGGGAACAAGCAGGAAGGCGCCCGGCCTTAGTATTGTCTGAAACCGAATTTAATGATCTGACCGGTTTTGCAGTTGTATGTCCTATCACCAACCAAGCAAAGGATTATGCCTTTGAAGTTCTACTGCCGGAAGGACTTCCTTTTACTGGAGTCGTTCTAACGGATCAGTTAAAGAGCTTAGATGTGAGAAAGCGGAAAATTAAAGTCGTTGGCAGCATTTCGAATGATTCGGAAGTCATGAAGGCAGTCCTCCGGAATACTCGATCAATCTTAGCATAAGACAAACCTACTATAAATACGGGAGACGATTGTCTCTTTTTCGACATGAATCGTCAGCCGGAATCCCCCGTAAAACCTCAAATGAATTCGCTTACAATAAATTGTTTGACAATTCCGTGAAGTGGGTGTTATAGTCAAATTGTGGGTTATACAATGAGATGCCTCACAGTATTTGAAGATGAAGGGAATGTTTGCACATGCAAGGTAAAGTTAAATGGTTTAACGCAGAAAAAGGTTATGGATTTATCGAGACTGAGCAAGGCGGCGACGTATTTGTTCATTTCTCCGCAATCCAAACCGAAGGTTTCAAAACACTTGAAGAAGGCCAATCCGTCGAATTCGATATCGTTGAAGGCGCTCGTGGTCCACAAGCAGCTAACGTAGTTAAATTGTAATCATTCGGCTGATCCAGCCAACCTATATTTTGGATCATTAAACAAGAAACCAACATAAGCTCCGGGAAACCGGGGCTTTTTTTTGTGTCTAATACGCTGATTGGCGACAGGATAAGGCTTAGATATTAAGAATAATGAATCTAGTAGTACTACAGCATCATTTATCTGAAAATTCGAAATAAAACAAAAACTATTTTGATTTGAGCGTTTACATATGATATAATAATCCCATGTAAAGGAGGAGTTCCCCATGAACTACAACATTCGAGGTCAACACTTTCAAGTGACAGACGCATTGAGAGAATACGTCGAAAAAAAACTCAGCCGATTGGATAAATATTTCGAAGCACCAATCACCTCCGATATTAACGCAACATTATCCGTCACCAAAGGTAAACATGCAGTTGAGGTGACCATTCCGCTCACCGGTGTCATGCTAAGAGCCGAGGAGAAAAGCGAGGATATGTACGCATCCATTGATTTGGTCGCGGACAAACTCGAACGACAAATACGCAAACATAAAACAAAAGTGAATCGCAAGTTCCGCCAAGGCAGCGGCGTACGCGCCTTATTCAAGGAGGAAGGCTCAGCAGTGGGCGTTCTGGAAGAAGAAGACGATTTGGAACTCGTGCGTACCAAACGTTTTGCGCTTAAACCTATGGATGTGGAAGAAGCGATTTTGCAAATGAATATGGTAGGACATAATTTCTTCGTTTTCTCGAATGTAGACAACAAAGAGGTAAGCGTTGTTTACAAACGCAGCGACGGAAAATACGGATTAATTGAGCAAGGCTAACCGTCATTATACTTAAATCAAAGGGCCTTTTCTCCATAATGGAGAAAGGCTTTTTCTTTTACATGCATCCTCGTTGCGGCGGTGTCGACAAACTGATACAATTTAATGCAAAGAGGCGTCATTACGAAAGGGGAATTCCATGCTCGGATTAGTGAAAAAGATATTTGGTGACCATAACGAGCGCGAGGTAAAACGGCTCCAGCGGACGGTAGATGAAATAAATGCGATAGAGTCGAAGTTTACGTCTTTATCCGATGAAGCGCTGCGCGCGAAGACAGAGGAATTCAAAGCGAGAATTGAAAAAGGCGAAACGCTGGACAAAATTTTGCCGGAGGCTTTTGCAACGGTAAGAGAAGCTTCCAAGCGTACGCTTGGCATGCGTCATTTTGATGTGCAGCTGCTTGGCGGTATGGTTCTGCATGAAGGCAAAATCGCGGAGATGAGAACAGGTGAAGGTAAGACGCTTGTTGCTACGCTTCCGGTTTATTTGAATGCATTGCTTGGCAAGGGCGTTCACGTTATTACGGTCAATAACTACTTGGCACAGCGTGACAGCGAGCTAATGGGTGAGCTTTACGGTTTCCTCGGCATGACCGTTGGCTGTAACCTTCACGGCTTATCGCATGACGAGAAGCAAGAGGCTTATGCATGTGATATTACTTATGGTACGAATAACGAATTCGGATTCGATTATTTGCGTGACAACATGGTTCTGTACAAGGAACAAATGGTTCAGCGCCCGCTTTATTTTGCCATTATCGATGAAGTGGATTCCATCCTAGTCGATGAAGCGCGGACGCCGCTTATTATTTCGGGACAAGCTGCGAAATCGACAGAGCTATATTTTGCCGCTGACCGCTTTATTAGCCGTTTGAAGCCTGATGAGGACTTTACGATTGACATTAAGCTGCGCAGCGTAATGCTGACGGAATCAGGCGTTGAGAAGACAGAGAAGGCTTTTCAAATCGAGAACCTGTTCGACCATGCGAACGTGACGCTGAACCACCATATTCAACAAGCGCTGAAAGCCAATTTCATTATGAAGCGCGATGTGGATTATGTCGTGGAAGAAGAAGAAGTTGTCATTGTCGATGAGTTCACGGGCCGTCTGATGTCTGGACGCCGTTACAGTGACGGCTTGCACCAAGCGATCGAAGCAAAGGAGCAGCTGAAGGTTCAGAACGAGAGCATGACGCTTGCGACGATTACCTTCCAGAACTATTTCCGTATGTATCGCAAGCTAGCCGGGATGACGGGTACGGCGAAGACAGAGGAAGAAGAGTTCAAGCGCATTTACGGTCTTGACGTTATTCAAGTGCCTACGAACCGCTCCATGATCCGTAAGGATATCGCGGATGTCGTTTATAAATCCGAGATCGGCAAATTCAAAGCGGTCGTTGAAGAAATCGTTGAACGCCACAGCAAAAACCAGCCGGTGCTGGTAGGTACGATTTCAATTGAGAACTCTGAGAAACTGTCAGAAATGCTGAAACGCCGCGGTGTGACGCATAAGGTCCTTAATGCGAAGTTCCATGCGGAGGAAGCGGAAATCATTTCACGCGCGGGACAAGCAGGTTCGGTTACGATCGCAACAAATATGGCTGGACGCGGTACGGATATTTTGCTGGGCGAATCCGTTGCTGAACTTGGTGGCTTGCATATCATCGGTACAGAGCGTCATGAAAGCCGTCGTATCGATAATCAGCTGCGCGGTCGTGCGGGACGTCAAGGTGATCCGGGTTCTTCGCAGTTTTACTTGTCGCTTGAAGATGAACTGATGCGCCGCTTCGGTTCGGAAAATATTATGGGCATGATGGACAAGCTTGGACTCGATGAGGATCAGCCGATTGAGAGCCGTATGATCTCGAGAGCGATCGAATCCGCACAGAAGCGTGTTGAGGGCAATAACTTCGACATCCGGAAGGTCGTCTTGCAATACGATGATGTAATGAACCAACAGCGTGAGGTTATTTATAAGCAGCGCCGTGACATTCTTGGCTCGGAGAACATCCGCCAGGAAGTAATGGATATGATTAAGCCTGTTATCGACCGCATTGTTGAAGCGCACTGCGCAGAAGATATTCCAGAGGAGTGGGATCTTCAGGCCATTGTGGATTACGCGCACGCTACCTTCCTTCAGGAAGGATCTTTGTCCAAGGAAGAAATTTGGGGCAAAGAGAAAGAAGAGATTGTCGACTATATTTATGAAGAAGTCGTTGCTTCTTACGATGAGCGCGAGGAAGAGCTTGGACCTGAAACGATGCGTGAATTCGAGAAAGTTGTCGTGCTGCGTGCAGTAGACAGCAAATGGATGGATCACATCGATGCGATGGACCAGCTGCGTCAAGGTATCCATTTGCGTGCATATGGCGGTACGGATCCGCTTCGCGAATATCAATTCGAAGGCTTCGAGATGTTCAAGGAAATGATCGAGAGCATTCAAGAGGAAGTCGCTAGATATATCATGAAGGCGCGCGTGGAAAGCAACCTGGAGCGTCAAGAGGTAGCTCAAGGCCAAACGACGACGACAAGCGGCGGCGGAGAAGCGGTCGAGAAACGCCCGGCTAAGCGCGAGGAACGCGTAGGACGTAACGATGTTTGTCCTTGCGGAAGCGGCAAGAAGTATAAGCTTTGCCACGGCAAGTAAGGAACAGCCATAGTTAGCCTGGCATAAAATAGAGAACGAACAATTATTTTGAGGTGAAGCGGAAGCTATGATAGACATAACGGTTAAACAAGACCTGCGTGAAATGGCCAAGCGTCTCCAAGAACTTAGGGGGTCTCTTTGACTTAGATCTTAAGCAGGAGATCATTGCCAACTTCGAAGAGAAAATGACGATGCCGAATTTCTGGGATGATAATGAAAAAGCGCAAAGCGTTATTTCCGAAATGAATGCGGTGAAATCGGTCGTTGATCATTACGATGGGCTGAACAGCGAGCAGGAAGACCTTCAGATGATGCTGGAGCTGGCTGATGAGGAGAGCGACGAGTCGCTTGCGGCAGATGTTGTGAGCGGCGTAGAGAAGCTTATGCGCAAAATAAGCGATTTTGAGCTGCAGCTGCTGCTCAACCAGCCGTACGATAAGCTCAATGCCATTCTTGAATTACATCCTGGCGCAGGCGGTACGGAGTCGCAGGACTGGGGATTAATGCTTTACAGGATGTATACGCGCTGGGCGGAGAAGAGCGGCTTCAAGGTAGAGCTTCTTGATTACCTGCCAGGCGATGAAGCGGGTATCAAAAGCGTCACGATTTTGGTCAAAGGCTACAACGCTTACGGTTACCTGAAGGCCGAGAAGGGCGTACACAGGCTTGTCCGTATTTCTCCCTTTGATTCCGCGGGCCGTCGTCATACGTCGTTTGCTTCTTGTGATGTCGTTCCCGAAATCGATGACAGCATCGAAATTGAGATTCGTACGGAGGACTTGAAGGTGGACACGTACCGTGCAAGCGGTGCGGGCGGCCAGCACGTCAATAAGACGGAATCAGCAATCCGGATCACACATATTCCTTCAGGGATTGTGGTAGCCTGTCAACAGGAACGTTCACAAATTCAGAACCGGGAGCGAGCGATGAAGATGCTTCGTTCCAAGCTGTATGAACGGAAAATAGAAGAGCAAATCAAGCATCTCGCAGAAATTCGCGGCGAGCAGTCCGAGATTGCATGGGGCAGCCAAATTCGTTCTTATGTATTCCACCCGTACAGCATGGTGAAGGATCACCGTACTTCGGTGGAGACGGGAAATGTAGGCGCAGTTATGGATGGCGATATCGATGCGTTTATTGACGGGTATTTGCGTCATCAGATCCGACATGATTAAATAATCGGCTTTTGGAGAAGAGTTCCGGCACGGTATGCGTGCGGAGCTCTTCTTTTTGCGAAAATCAGCTTGCGAGGAGATAAATGGCATGAGTGAGAGCACGGTGAAACGAAGAAAAGGAGGGCGCACTTTAAGTCCGCGTGCCCAGTCGGCGTGGAGCATTGTCCAGCTGCTGACCGGCTCGGTTATTGTGGCGATCAGCTTCAATATGTTCATGGTGCCGAATGGGATAGCATCAGGGGGCGTATCGGGGGTATCTATTCTAGTGCAGAGAATGGCGGGCGTAACGCCTGCGCTTACACAGTGGGCAATCAATATCCCGCTGTTCATCGCGGGCTTGTGGCTGCTTGGTAAACGATTTGCAGTGAAAACGGCGCTGGGTTCGGTGATTCTGCCGTTGTTCGTATTATTGACGGACGGCTTGCAATCCCCGACCGACAATCCCCTGCTTGCGGCGATTTACGGAGGCATCGGGGTCGGTCTTGGCCTTGGGCTTGTTTTTCGGGGGGGCGCGTCTACGGGAGGTTTGGACTTAGCGGCGCAAATTTTACATCGCTATACAGGGCTACCGCTCAGTCTGGCCATTGTTTGCTTTGATGGATGCGTGATCTTGGCAGCCGGCGTTATCATTTCGCCTGAGGTTGCGCTTTACGCTTTGATCGGGTTGTTCGTGACAAGCAAGACGATTGATTTTGTACAGAGCGGATTGCAGCTGTCCAAAGTCGCATTTATTATTAGCGAGCGCTCGGAGGAAGTGTCGGAAGCGATCTTGAATGATTTAGACAGGGGCTTGACGCGTCTTGATGGTCATGGGGGTTATACAGGAGCAGGACGCACGGTATTGATGGTTGTCGTGGGGCAAAATGAGGTGCCGAAGCTGAAGCAGCTCGTACGCGCTATCGATCCGGGAGCGTTTGTGATTATTAGCAATACGGCAGAGGTTTTAGGGCAAGGATTTAAGCTGGAGAGCTGATCCAAGAGGGGTATAGGCAGGCTCGCAGAGCGGTAATAATGCACAAGAGAATTATAAATGACCTTGCCTATATTTCTGGCAGCCATTTTATTTCATTTTCGATGGCTATATGATAGGATGAATGAGAACATGTGTTCTATATATTGTTTTTTATCGTCTGAGTAAACCTTTTAAACCGCATAAATAGTCAACAAATGTTCGTTGTATTAATATTAATTCGAATGTATAATAATACGAAGCAATGTGCGTATTTCCATCAACTGCCGAATGTTGTACAATTATAAGTTGAGGAAGAAGACAACCTTTCCGCCTTCGGAAAGAGCGATAGATGCAGCTGCAGCACCAATTATTTTACGTATGCAGCATTTTGTTTCGGGGAGAGATGAACATGAGCACAAAGGTGAAAATTGCAATTATCGGATCAACCGGCTACGGCGGTGTAGAGCTCATTCGATTGCTCGCGTCCCATCCGCTTGCAGAGGTGACATCGGTCATTTCTTCATCCAGCGCGGGGACGCCGATTACGGAAGGCTATCCGCATTTGACGAGCATTCGCGAGGAACTGCTCGATGATGTTGAGCCTGCCGCGATTAAAGCGAAGGCGGATGTCGTGTTTCTTGCTACGCCTGCCGGTGTGGCTGCCAAGCTTGTGCCTTCGTTACTCGAGGCGGGCTTGAAAATTATTGATTTGTCCGGGGATTTCCGTTTGAAAGCGCCCGGCCTATACGAGCAGTGGTATAAAAAACCTGCTGCGGATGAGGCATATTTGAAGCAGGCCGTATTCGGTCTGGCAGAAATATACGGGGATCAGGTGTTGGACGCTTCCTTTATCTCAAATCCGGGCTGCTACCCGACTGCTACGCTGCTGGGACTTATTCCCGCGGTCAAAGCGGGCTGGATTGATCCTTCCACCGTAATTATTGATGCCAAATCCGGGGTTTCCGGTGCCGGTCGCGGCGCTTCGCTGGGCACTCACTACTCCGAGCTGAACGAAAATTTAAGAGCTTATAAACTAAATAAACATCAACATATTCCGGAAATTGAAATGGTGCTGTCCGATGCGGCGAATAAGCCCGTCGTGACCACTTTTACGACACATCTCGTGCCGATGACGCGCGGCATTATGTCCACGATGTATGCTGCGGTTCAAGGCGAGCATAGCACGAATGATTTTGTTGAGCTGTACCGCTCCTATTACGAAGGGCGTAAGTTTGTTCGTATCCGTCCCGAAGGCCAGTGGCCTTCCACGAAAGAAGTATGGGGCTCCAACTATTGCGACATCGGCTTTGCCGTCGATGAGCGCACGGGCCGCGTAACTATCGTTTCGGTTATCGACAACCTGGTTAAAGGCGCTGCGGGTCAAGCGATTCAAAACTTGAATCTGATGATGGGCTGGGACGAGACGCTAGGTTTGCAGTTCGTACCTGTTTATCCATAAAGCGAAATATATCTTTTGATCTTATATCCATACTCATACAGGTGAAGGAGAAACGATTTTACGATGGGACAGGATCATACAACAGCTTTGTTCTCGGTCGTCGAGGACGGCTCGATCACAACGCCTCAGGGCTTTACGGCAGGCGGACTGCACTGCGGTCTCAAGAAAACGACGCGCCATGACCTTGGTGCAATCGTATGCGAGGTTCCGGCCTCGGCAGCAGGCGTTTATACGACGAATGTTTTTCAAGCCGCTCCGCTTCAAGTGACGCGCGAGAGTATCGCCTCAGGCGGCGTGCTGCGCGCCGTGCTTGTAAACAGCGGCAATGCCAATGCTTGCACGGGCAAGCAAGGCGAAGCGGACGCTTACGAGATGAGGTCCCGATTCGCGGAATCCATCGGGGTGTCGGCGGATCATGTTGCGGTTGCGTCAACGGGCGTTATCGGCGAGCTGCTCAAGATGGACAAAGTAAGGAACGGCATCGACGGTCTTCCGGCTAAGCTGGGCGGCGATCGCACGGGCGCGGATGATTTTTGCCAAGCGATACTGACAACGGATTTAGTTCAAAAAATGGTATGCGTAGAGCTTGAGCTGGACGGCAAACGCGTATACGTAGCAGGTGCGGCCAAAGGCTCGGGCATGATTCATCCGAATATGGCGACCATGCTTGGCTTTGTAACGACGGATGCGGCTATCGGCAGCGACGCGCTTCAGCAATTGCTTCGACAATCAACGGATTTGACGTTCAATATGATAACGGTTGACGGCGATACGAGCACGAACGATATGCTCGTTGCTATGGCGAGCGGGCTTGCGGGCAATAAAGAGCTGACGCCGGAGCATGAGGGCTGGGCAGCTTATGCGGCTGCGATCCGCCATGTGTGCGAGGTGCTGGCGAAGGCGATCGCACGTGACGGAGAAGGCGCAACCAAGCTTGTTGAGGTACAGGTAAACGGAGCGGTCAGCGATGATTCCGCGCAAGCGATTGCGAAGACGGTTATCGGATCGTCGCTCGTGAAGTCTGCCGTATTCGGAGCGGACGCGAACTGGGGCCGTATTATTGCGGCGGTAGGCCGGGCAGGCCAGCCGGTTAATCCGGAGACGGTAGATATCCGGTTGGGTGATATTTTAACGTTAGAGCAATCTCGTCCCGTTGGATTTGATGAAGAGGCTGCCTTGGAATATTTAAAAGGCGATACGGTCGTCATTCGTGTTGACCTACATAACGGTGATGGGCAGGCAACGGCATGGGGCTGCGATTTAACCTATGACTATGTCCGCATTAATGCGGCATATCGCACATAAGCAAAGTGACGCTTGGAGGGTATGATTCAGTGACGGAGCAACGATTTGTGATGAAATGCGGAGGCAGCACGCTTGCGGCGCTTCCGAACAGCTTTTTTGATGAGCTGCGCGAACTGCAGCTTGCGGGCATCCTTCCGGTTATCGTGCATGGCGGCGGACCTGCTATATCGGAGACGCTCGGCAAGCTGGGCATCGAGACCGGATTCGTGAATGGCTTGCGTATTACGAATGATGCCGTTCTTGATGTGGTCGAGATGGTGCTTGCGGGACGTATCAACAAAGAAATCGTACGTAAGATTCAAATCAATGGCGCGAAAGCGCTTGGTTTATCCGGCGTTGACGGCATGCTCATACAAGCCCGGCCGGTTTCGAATGCGGCAGAGATCGGTTTCGTTGGTGATGTCACAGACGTGAACGCGGCGATTATAGAGGGCGTCATGGGAATGGGTTATATTCCGGTCATTGCCCCAATCGGGATTGACGATCAAGGCCAGCGCTACAATATCAATGCGGATACGGCGGCAGGCGCTGTCGCATCCCATCTTGGCGTAGAGCGCATGATTGTCGTGACGGATGTTCCGGGTATTTTGAGAACGGTCGATGGAGAGAAACGGGTGCTTCCTGTCGTTTCCGTGGCCGAAATCGAAGAGATGATCGCGAGCGGTGAAATTTACGGCGGCATGATTCCGAAAGTGCGCGCTGCGATACAGTGCATTCAAGGGCGCGTGCGCGAGGTTGTCATTGTAAGCGGCGAAGAGCCGGGAGTATTGACAAGGGCAGTCCGCGAGGGCGGCGTCGGTACTCGGATTGTTCAGACGAACGAAGGGCGGGTGTAGGGTCGATGAGTGAGACAAATACAGCGGCTGCTGTTGACCAATCTTTATTTCCTACCTATGCAAGGTATCCAATCGCGCTGGTGAAGGGCGAAGGAAGCTGGCTGTGGGATGACAAAGGAAATAAATACTTAGATTTCATGAGCGGTATTGCCGTTACGAATCTCGGGCATGCTCCTAAACAAATCAAAGCGGCTTTAATCAAGCAGCTGGATGAGCTGTGGCATGTATCTAATTTGTTTCATATTCCGAACCAAGCGGATGCAGGCAAGCTTATTACCGATAACAGCTGCGCGGATGCCGTTTTTTTCTGCAATTCGGGCGCCGAAGCGAACGAAGCGGCAATAAAGCTGGCACGTCGTTATAATCAGAAGGTGCTGAATAACGGCCGTTTTGAAATCATTACCTTCGAGCAATCCTTTCATGGCCGGACGCTTGCGACGCTGACGGCAACGGGCCAAGCCAAGGTAAAGGAAGGCTTTGCGCCGCTCCCTGAAGGCTTTAAGACCATCCCTTTGAATGACCTAGCTGCGCTGGAAGCGGCGATCTCTGATCAGACCGCAGCGATTATGCTGGAGATGGTTCAAGCGGAAGGCGGTATTAATCCCGTCGATCCCGAATACCTGAAGGGGCTTGTCGCTTTGTGCGAGAAGCATGGCATTCTGCTTATCGCGGATGAGATCCAAACCGGCATGGGACGCACAGGCAAGCTGTTTGCATATGAGCATTACGGCATTGAGCCTGACATTTTCACCATGGCCAAAGGTCTCGGAAGCGGCTTCCCGGTCGGTGCTATGGCAGCGAAGGAGAAGCTTCGAGAAGGCTTTACCGCAGGCAGCCATGGATCGACGTTCGGAGGAACTCCAATCGCGACAGCCGTTGTGAAGGCGACGCTGGAGACGATTGTGGGAGAAGGTCTCTCTGAGCGTGCTGCGCAAAAGGGGAGCTACTTGATTTCGCAGCTTCGCGAGAAGCTGGCAGGCAATGCTTTTGTGAAAGAGGTGCGCGGCCTTGGCCTGCTCGTAGGGATCGAATGCGCGGAGCCGATTGCCGAAATTTTGAACCAAGCGCAGGAGCGCGGACTGATCGTCATTTCGGCAGGACCGAATGTCATTCGCCTGCTGCCTAATTTGTTAGTTACGGATGAAGAAATCGATACGGCAGTTTCACTTTTGGCAGAACTGTTGGAAGAGAAGCGGCCCGTCGTTTAATAAGATGAGCATACAGATTGTTTGAACCTGAAGGAGGGCTACACCATGCAAGGAACTGTAAACGAGGAATTGGCGCAAAGCTTGAAGGGGCGCGACTTTCTAATGCTGGTTGATTTCAAGCCGGAGGAAATCCGTTACTTGATCGACCTCGCCATTGACCTGAAGCAAAAACAAAAAGCAGGCGAAACCCATCATGTGCTCAAAGGAAAAACGCTCGGGATGATTTTTGAGAAATCGTCGACGCGTACGCGTGTTTCTTTTGAAGTGGGCATGTACCAGCTTGGCGGACAAGGTCTATTTCTTAGCGGAAATGACCTGCAAATCGGCCGCGGCGAGACGATCTGGGATACAGCTCAGACGCTGTCCCGATACCTCGACGGCATTATGATTCGTACATTCGCGCACCGTAAAGTCGTTGAGCTTGCCCGCGGGGCGACAATTCCGGTTATTAACGGATTGACGGATCTCTCGCATCCTTGCCAAGCGCTTGCGGACTACCAAACCATTCTTGAGCAAAAGGGCCGTCTGGAAGGCTTGAAAATCGCATACATCGGCGATGGCAACAACATGACGCATTCCCTGCTCATGGGTGCTGCAAAGCTTGGTCTTCATATGTCGGTTGCGACGCCGGAAGGCTATGAGCCGGATTCGGATATCATTCAGCAAACGAAGGATCATGCCGCTGAGACGGGCTCGAAAATTCATATTTGCCGCGATCCGAAGGAAGCGATTGCCGATGCGGATATCGTATACACTGACGTGTGGGCGAGTATGGGACAGGAAGCGGAGCAGAAGGAACGCGAGGTTGCTTTTGCCGCTTATCAGGTGAACGAGGCGTTAACGAAATACGCGAAAAAGGATTACCTCTTTATGCACTGCTTGCCGGCTCACCGCGGCGAAGAAGTGAGCGAAGGCGTAATCGACGGCGACAGCTCCATTATTTTTGACCAGGCGGAAAACCGTCTCCATGCGCAAAAAGCGATCATGGCTGCAATTATGTCCTAGCATAACCGCTTAACGATATGAATTCATTCGAAGGGAAGTAAAATACTACTATGGCAAAAGAAAAAATCGTGCTCGCCTATTCAGGCGGCCTGGATACATCGGTTATCCTCAAATGGTTGAAAGAAACATATGACGCGGAAATTATCGCATTCACGGCTGATATCGGCCAAAAGGACGAGCTTGACGGCTTGGAAGCGAAAGCACTCGCTACCGGCGCTTCCAAAGTGTACATTGACGATCTTCGCGATGAGTTCGCAAAGGACTTTATCTATCCGATGTTCCAAGCAGGAACGCTGTATGAAGGCCAATACCTGCTCGGCACCTCGATTGCCCGCCCGCTTATCGCAAAGCGTATGGTTGATATCGCACGCGCGGAAGGCGCGGCTTATATCGCGCATGGCGCAACAGGCAAAGGCAACGACCAAGTTCGTTTCGAGCTGACTGCTGCCGCGCTTGCTCCGGAGATCGGCGTTATTGCTCCTTGGAGACTTGAAGCATTCCGCGAGGAATTCCCGGGCCGTGCCGAAATGATCGCTTACGCGGAAAAACACAACATTCCGGTTACCGCATCCGCTGCGAAGCCGTATTCGACCGACCGCAACCTGCTGCATATCAGCTTTGAGAGCGGCATGCTCGAAGATCCTTGGTTTGATCCAAGCTCCGAAGAGAACGAGAGCATGTATGTGTTGAGCGTATCTCCAGAGAACGCGCCGGATAAAGCCGAATATGTCGAGCTTACTTTTGCGGAAGGCAATTGTACGGCAATTAACGGCAAGGAGCTCAGCCCGCTTGAGGTGATGGATATGCTCAACGAGCTTGGCGGCAAGCACGGCATTGGACGTGTTGACATGGTAGAAAACCGTTTCGTTGGCATGAAGAGCCGCGGCGTATATGAAACACCTGGCGGAACGATCCTGTTCACCGCTCACCGCAAAATGGAATCCTTGACCATGGACCGCGAGGTTATGCATCTTCGCGACTCCTTGATTGCAAAATACAGCCAGCTTGTTTATAACGGCTTCTGGTTCGCGCCGGAACGTCTTGCTCTGCAAGCATTGGTATCGGAATCGCAAAAGAACGTGAGCGGCGTCGTTCGCTTGAAGCTTTACAAAGGAAACGTTATCGGAGCAGGCGTGCAAAGCCCGGTTAGCTTGTACAATCCTGACATTGCAACGATGGAAGCAGATCCGTCCAAAGCGTACGATCAAGGCGATGCGACAGGCTTCATCCGTCTGAACGCTTTGCGTCTGAAGGTATCCTCTGCTGTCAGCAATAAATAAGGTTTACAAGGGAGTGTAACGAACCAGTGAGTAAATTATGGGGTGGCCGTTTTACGAAAAAAACGGACCAATTGGTAGAGGAATACACAGCTTCGATTATGTTTGACAAGGAGCTGGCCGAAGAAGATATTCAAGGCAGCCTGGCGCATGTAACGATGCTGGGCAAACAGGGAATTCTTCCAGCCGATGACGTAGAGAAGATCAAGGACGGATTGCACCGCGTCCTGCAACGCATTAAACGCGACGATATTGAATTCTCCATCGGCGACGAGGATATTCACATGAATATCGAGAAGACGCTGATTGATGATGTAGGCTCCGTAGGCGGCAAGCTACACACGGGACGCAGCCGGAATGACCAAGTAGCGACGGATATGCATTTGTGGCTTCGCAAGCGCGTAGTGGAGTTTGTTGATATGCTCTACAAGCTCCAGTCTGCGCTTATTGGGCAAGCGAAAGCGAATATTGACACGATTGTGCCGGGCTATACGCATTTGCAGCGCGCGCAGCCGATTCTATTCGCTCATCATTTGATGGCATATGTATCGATGTTCGGACGTGATATTGAACGTCTGCAGGACAGCTACAAACGCATCAACGTGCTTCCGCTTGGAGCGGGTGCGCTTGCGGGGACAACGTTCCCGATCGATCGCCATTTCGTAGCCAGCCAGCTGAAATTCGACCGTGTGTATGAGAACAGCCTGGATGCGGTCAGCGACCGTGACTTTATTGTTGAGTTCCTAGCTGACGCCTCAATCATCATGATGCATCTATCGCGTTTAAGCGAGGAACTCATTCTTTGGTCAAGCACGGAGTTTCATTTTGTTGAGCTGGATGATGCTTTCTGTACGGGAAGCAGCATTATGCCGCAAAAGAAAAATCCGGACGTTCCCGAGCTTGTTCGCGGCAAAACCGGACGCGTATACGGGGATCTTGTCGGCTTGCTGACGGTGCTCAAATCGCTGCCGCTTGCCTATAACAAGGATATGCAGGAAGACAAAGAAGGCATGTTCGACACCGTGAAGACGCTGCAAGGCGCGCTTCAGTTGTTCGCTCCGATGATCGCGACGATGAAAGTGAACAAGGAACGCATGCGTCAAGCGGTCAATCAGGATTTCTCGAACGCAACGGATATTGCCGACTTTCTCGTTGGCAAAGGCTTGCCTTTCCGCCAAGCGCATGAGGTGATCGGCAAAACGGTATTGTATTGCATCGAGCAAAACAAATACTTGCTGGATCTTACGCTGGAGGAATTCAAGCAGTTCTCTTCGCTGTTCGACGATCGTATCTATGCGGTGCTTCAACCGGAGCAGGTCGTGAATGCGCGTAACGTTTACGGCGGTACGGCAAAAACGCAGGTTCAGGATGCAATTGGACGCGCGGAGCTTGCATTGGAGCAAACGGCGGCATGGGTTACCGAGTATTTAGAACGCAGCAGATAAGTAAATTCGCCTTTACTGGCGTTGCCAATAGAAAAGCAGTTCAGTCAACAGCCTTCGCAGGCTGATGGCTGAACTGCTTTTTTTTTGCTCTTAATAAAGCTCTTATTTATTAAATGCCATCCTCCAGCAACGGCTCCGTTGTTTCTGGCGCAGGAGTCGGCGTTGCCGACGGACCGCTCGCGCCTTTATGCGGACCTACCTCGATAACGGTAGGCTGCGCCTTGTAAGTATCGCGGGAGACGCGGTCTCTCGAGACGACTTTTCCGTCAAGCAAATGCGTACGGTAAGTTTCGACAACAAAGCCTTGCTTGCCTGATTCGACGGTAACCTTTTGGCCTGGGGATAAGTTAGGATTGCTTCTCTCCCGAACGGAGGGATCAAGCGTCTTGAGCGTAACGGACTCAATATCGTACCGTTCATCTGCGTCCATCGTACCGAACAGCTTGACGGTAAGCGTACGGTTCTCCACGACGGTGCGGATGATGAGATGTTTACCTGTCGTATTTTTGAAACGGAAATTAATCGCTCCTCCCGCGTAAGTAGCATCTTGCCCGATAGGTAAGTAGGCTACAGGCAGGGAGTGGTTGCGGCGTTCCACGATCTCTAAGCCGGCTCGCAGCGCCGCGTTATAAAGGGTGCTCGATACCTGGCATATCCCGCCCCCAATGCCCGGTACGAGTTTCCCGTTCAAAATAACCGGGGCTTCGCGGTAGTCGTAAAGCTCCTCGGCCTTTTCGATCAGCTTGTTGTAGTCGAATATTTCATTGGGAGCGAGTTCCCAATCGTTTAGCGCCTCCGCCGTGACGGTAACATTATAGGCGCGTCCTTCCGCGCTCGTCTTGAAAGCGGTGGAAAACTCAATAATTTTGCGCTCGATTCCTTCCTCCTTTAACTTCTCAAGCGTGAGCTCGGGATGAATGGCGGTAATGGGGAGCGAAGCCTTAAAAGCTTTCTCTACCGGAGCACCGATTTGCTCCTTCTCAAGAACAACCCATTTATCGACCTGATCAGTGAGCTCTCCCGTATCCAGACGGTAAGCATCGACATGAGGCTCGTAGATCACCTTATCGTCGTCCGTAATGGTACGTGTTGCGTTTTTGGTCTCGTTCTTTTCAATCCAGCTCCACTGCTTGCGCACAGCGGCATCAAAGGCCTCAGGCTTCCAGCTCTGCAAAAACGCATACGATTTCCGGAATTGATACCGGTAGACAGCACGCTCCCATATATCTCCCTCGCCAAGCTTTGTTAAGGCTTCGCGTGCTTCATCGAATCTCGCCGTATAACCGAGCTCGGATACGGTCCATTGCTTGCTGTCGTTCGCCGCAGCCGAAGCATGAATCGTTATCGTGCGCTGAAGCAATGATTTCTCGTATTGATCTAGCAGATTCAAGGCTTCCTGTACAGGCAGACCGCCGATTTGTATGCCGCCTGCATCCACCTGCTCAGGAACGGTTTTTTGAAGCGCGTAATTCCAGACAAAGCCCCAGCCGACAGCTGCAAGAAGCAGCAGGGAGGCAATGACGATAATGCCAATGTGTATACGTTTGACGATACGAATCGCTCCTTTCTGCGCGTTTAAAACAAGGCAGTCTTACATGTATATGCAGCATGCCTTGTAATTTTGTCTATAGCGCAGTCAGTGCCCGATTCGACAAATGATTTTTAGATGAGATTTGTGAAAAATGAGGAAAGTCAGCTTCTTATGAAGGAATTCAGCACAAACTGTCGAAATAGTATTACTGACTATAAACAGGATGTGATGATGTGATTGAGATGCAAGACATATGGAAAACGTACACCGACGGAACGCATGCTTTAAGAGGCGTCTCTGTTCGTATAGATCGCAATGAGTTTGTATATTTAGTAGGACCGTCAGGCGCAGGTAAATCGACATTTATGAAGTTGATTTATCGCGAGGAAGTACCGACAAAAGGCCAGATTTCAGTTAACGGATTCAATATCGGCAAGCTGAAGCCGCGTAAAATTCCGTTTGTTAGACGAAATATAGGCGTAATTTTTCAGGACTTTAGACTATTACCCAAATTAACGGTGTTTGAAAACGTCGCTTTCGCGATGGAAGTTATAGAAGCGCCGACCCGTGTGATCAAGAGAAGGACGATGGAGGTGCTCGAACTCGTCGGTCTTAAGCATAAACATGCCAGTCTGCCCGCGCAGTTATCAGGCGGTGAGCAGCAGAGGGTATCCATTGCGAGGGCGATCGTAAATAATCCTTCGGTTATTGTGGCGGACGAGCCTACGGGAAACTTGGATCCAGAGACGTCGCTCGGCATCATGAACCTGCTCGAAGAAATTAATTTCCGCGGCGCGACAATCGTAATGGCTACTCATAACCGGGATATCGTTAACTCCATGCGCAAACGCGTCATTGCAATCGAGAACGGCAATATCGTGCGTGACGAGGCAAGAGGGGAGTACGGCTATGAAGTTTAGAACCGTAACCCGGCACCTGCGGGAAGGCGCCAAAAACATCATTCGAAACGGATGGATGTCTTTCGCTTCGATGAGCTCTATTTTTATATCGCTGTTCATTCTCGGCATCTTTTTGTTAATGGCTTTGAACGTGAATCATATGGCTGCGCAGATCGAAAGCCAAGTGCAAATTCGGGTGTTCCTTCAATTAAACGTCGATAAAGCGAAGATTACGGAGCTTCAGAACAAAATCGGCAATCTTACTGAAGTGAAAAAAGTAACGTTTGTGTCCAAAGCAGAGGGACTGGAGCTGCTGCGTAAAAATCTGGGTGAAGATAACAAAGATTTATTGGATGGTTACGAAAAAGAAAAAAATCCGCTGCCGGATTCGTTCACGGTAGAGGTTTATGATCCGCAATCGATCGAGGCTGCAGCGAAGCAGATCGATGCAATCAATAAAGCAGATGAACTTGTGCCGATTGCCAAAGTCAAATATGGGCAGGGCACCGTTGAGACATTGTTCAAAATTACAAACGCCGTACGTTACGTAGGTATCGTCGTTGTCGTCGGTTTATCGGTAACGGCCATGTTCCTGATCTCAAACACAATTAAAATGACCATTATCGCCAGGAGACGGGAAATCGGCATCATGAAGCTGGTCGGAGCTACGAATTCATTTATTCGCTGGCCGTTTTTCATTGAAGGCGCCTTAATCGGAATCATTAGTTCAGTTATTACTACGATAGCCGTTTTGATCGGGTATTCGCAACTGGTAAAGATTACGCAAATGGAACTGTCGCTCATGATGATTAAGCTGGTTACTTTAGAGGAGTCCGGCATGATGACTGCCGTGCTGCTTATCGGTCTTGGTACCATTATCGGTGTTTGGGGAAGTACGATTTCGATACGAAAGTATTTGAAAGTGTAGGTGGATACGTACGTGAAGAAGAGGAAATGGCTATTATTTGTCGCAATGATGATGCTTACGGTATTTGTATTACAGCCAACTGGAGGAGAGGCAGCTTCTCTTAGCGATATTAAGAAACAAATTGCAGCCGCGAAAGCGGAGATGCGGGCAGCGGAGCAGCGGGCCGCCAAAGCGGAGCGGGAAGCAGCCAGCGTGCATCAGCAGGCAGCATCGGCAAAGAACGAGAAGGTCGATATTGAAGGCAAGAAAACGGAGGCGGAAGCATCCATTGCTAACCTGATGGCAGAAATCGACAATGTCGTCATCAACAAAACAAAAACGCAAGCGCAAAGCGACGCAAAGGAAGAGGAACTGCTGCAAACCGGGCTTGAGCTCGAGCAGGCCGAAGAACGCGTTAAGACGCGCGACGAGCTTTTGCAGTCACGTATGCGCCTTATGTATACGAACGGATTCGTTTCTTATATGGACGTGCTGTTAAGCGCGACAAGCTTTACTGATTTTGTCGATCGCTTTGATGCGCTTCAATCCATCTTGTCGCAGGACCGCGACATCCTAGCCGAGCAAAGAGCGGAAAAGGAGCTCGTCGCCCTTAAGAAGGTCGAGGTTGAGAAGCAGTTTGCCGAAGTAAAGGCGATCTACGCGAAGCTGGAGCTGTATGAAGCGCATTTGGTAAAAAAGGAACAAGAAAAAGAAATCATGATCGCAAACTACAACAGCAATATCAAACAGCTTAATAGAGAGCTGCAGCAGATCGACAGCACCTTGGAAGAGCTTGAAGGAATAAGCGAGGAGCAGGAAGCTCTGCTCATGGAGCTCGCTGCGAAAGTATCTAAGCTGAACGCCGAGAAAAATAGAATTTCAAATCCTTATTCCGGCGGCAAGCTTGGCATGCCGATTAAGGATAATTATCGGATCAGCTCGAACTTTGGCACGAGGGTTCATCCGATTACCGGCAAAAGGCATACGCATACGGGGATGGATTTTGCCGCTCCGCAGGGTACTGATATTTTTGCGGCGGAGGATGGCGTCGTGCTAGTCGCGCAAACATGGAGCAGCTATGGAAATTGCGTCATTATCGACCATGGTAACGGCATCTGGACGCTTTACGGACATATCCGCAATGGCGGCATTAAAGTCGAGAAGGGCGAGAAGGTCAAAAAAGGCCAAAAAATTGCCGAAGTTGGCAGTACGGGCAACTCGACTGGACCGCATTTGCATTTTGAAGTGCGCAAAAACCAAACGCCGGTTAATCCAAGCAGCTATTTAAAATAAGCAATTATTCATAACCTAAATCCAGAGGCAGCCCATGTGGCTGCCTTGTTTGAAATCTAAGATCGCATAATCACGAAATGATCATCTTTACCGGTTGAGACAAATAATTGTAAGCGGGTTGTCATATACTAGGGTGGTCTTAAATCTAAGACCGTGGAAGATGAGAAGGTGGTGTAGACAGGTGCATTTCAAAGGACGCACTGTATTCGCGTTCGTTATGCTAACGATGATAGCGTCCGTACTCGTTACGCTGACGATAGCGGATCAAATGATTAAGCCCGATAATCACTCGGCGCCTGCACTCTCGGCAGCGGCAGCCGAAGAGGGCGAGCGTTTCAGGCTGAAAGAAGAAGAGCTGACAAAGCTTAACGCGGTATTAGAATTAATCGAAACAAAATATTATCAAAAGGTCGATCGCCATGAGCTGCTTGACGGTGCCGTGAGCGGAATGATGTCTTCGCTGGATGATCCTTACTCCGTCTATATGGAGAAAGACGTCGCGCAGCATTTTTCGGAATCGATTGAGGGCTCATTCACGGGTATCGGGGCTGAGGTAACACTTGAAAACGGACGCATCGTTGTCGTGTCCCCAATCAAGGGCTCGCCGGCGGAACGTTCCGGTTTATTGGCAAAGGACGTGCTATTGTCGGTGAACGGCGACAAGCTTGACGGCTTGAACCTACAGGATGCCGTAGCCAAAATCCGTGGTCCAAAAGGGACGAAAGCAAAAATCCAGGTGCAGCGGGCAGGCTTCTCGGAGCCGATACAGCTCGTACTCATCCGCGATGATATCGATGTGGAAACCGTGTACGGCAGTCTGCGTCCCGACGGGACAGGCATCATTGAAATTAGGCAGTTTTCTTTGCATACGGCTGAGCGATTCAAGCAGGAGCTAGCTAAGCTGGAGGAGCAAGGAATGAAGGGCCTCGTATTGGATGTGCGAAACAATCCGGGCGGCGTGCTGCCGGTTGTCGTCGAGATCGCACAAACCTTTTTGCCCAAGGGCGCGACGGTTGTGCAGGTGGAGGACCGGGAAGGCAATCGGGAGAAGACGCTGTCTGAGGGACAAAGCAAAACGTATCCGATTGCGGTACTTATGAACAATGGCAGCGCAAGCGCATCGGAGATTTTAGCGGGCGCTTTGCAGGAAGGCGCCGGAGCGAAGCTGGTCGGCGAGACTTCATTCGGCAAGGGTACCGTACAGGTGAGCTATAATAAAGCGCTTGGAGACGGAAGCCTATTGAAGATGACCATCGCTAAATGGTTAACGCCAAAAGGCAATTGGATCCATGAGAATGGAATTAAGCCTGATATTGCCGTTCAGCCGCCAGGGTTATATACGGTAGCCAGACTTGCGCTTGCCGAGACGCTGAAGCAGGATACACTGGGCGAGCAGGTGCGAAGCGTACAAATCATGCTGCGCGGGCTTGGTTACGATCCGAAGCGGGATGACGGTTATTTCGGAGCGGAAACGGCAGCAGCCGTTAAGAAATTCCAATCGGAGCACAGCTTGTCGGCTACGGGACAAGTCGATAAGCAAACCGGAGAGGCTCTTGAGAAAGCCGTTGTGAAATGGATTCAGGATGAGAAGAATGACACGCAGCTGCATGAAGCAATTAAAGCTGTAGGCAGGAAATAATAAAGCTTTGTCGAATGTATAAGAGGTTGACTCTGTTTAACGGAGTCGGCCTTTTATTTTTTTATGCCTAAAAAGGTAATGTGGAACGAGCGAAGGAGTGTTAGCTTTGGAAACGGCGATCGAGTTACTGGAAATGCTCGGCAAAGCGGCTGTCCAATTAGTTGCACAGCCATTTTATTATATTGCGGTGTTATTTATCGTTTTACAATATTCGAGGCAAATACGGATGGAACGGCAATTGTTTGCGGTTAAGCTGCATAATTGGCCCGGTTTGGTATTGAAAGCCATGTTGGCGGGTTTGTTGATTGGCTTAGCCGTTTCCGTGGCAGGAGCGTTCGTTGGCGTCACATTAACCGGAACAGCGGTGCTTTGGCTGTGGGCGGTAGCGGCCGTCCTCATGATCATACGGATTCGATATTTGTGTTTTGCGTACAGCGCGGGAATCATTACCCTTCTTCAGTGGCTGGCGGGCTGGACGTCGCTGGACGAGAGGACAGATTGGCTCGGATCCATGGCTTCGTCGCTTGCAAGCATTGATGCGGCAGGGCTGCTTGTTTTGGTAGCGCTGCTTCATTTGGCGGAAGCCGTGCTTGTTCGGATGCAGGGCGACCGGCTGGCAACGCCGTTATTTCTTGAAGGAAAACGAGGCAAGCTGGTTGGCGGTTATATGCTGCAGGGCTTTTGGCCAGTCCCGCTTCTCATGTTAGTTCCTGCAAATGGGATCGAAGCTTCTACAACGGCACTGCCATGGACGCCGCTATTTGGGGCAGATTGGTCGCAGGGATGGTCTTTCGTAGCTTTGCCCATGATCATCGGTTTTACGGAAATGACAAGATCGTTATTGCCCGGCGAAAAAGCAAAGCATGCGGCCAAAGGGCTGCTGCTGTACAGCATATGCTTAGCGGGCGCGGCTATTTTGGCTTGGTGGCAGCCCATGCTGCTGCCGCTTGCGGCATTGGCATCGCTGCTTCTGCACGAGGCGATTATTTGGCGAAGCCGTATCAGGGAAGCTGCCCGCTCCCCGTTGTATGTCAATGATTCGCGCGGCTTGCGGATACTCGGCATCGTGCCCGGCACGCCTGCTTCGGCGATGGGGCTCGTTCCGGGCGAGATTTTGCATAAGGTAAACGGGATGCGTGTAAGGACAAAAGAGGATCTGTACGAGGCGCTTGTTCAAAACTCCGCATTTTGCAAGCTTGAGGTACTGAATCTGGATGGTGAGCTGAAGTTTGCGCAGCGGGCGCGTTTTGCAGGTGAGCATCATCAGCTGGGCGTGATTCTCGCCCCGGATGAACAGGCTAACTTTTATGCCTCGGCTGGGCCCGCTTCCTTGCTGGAGCTTCTTCGGAGCTACCATGCCTCTAACCGGCGCGAGTCGCAGGTGGAGAGAGCGGACCGTTGATTTTATATGGACGCATAGAAAAACAGACTGTACACGGACCTGGATCGGCCCGTATACAGTCTGTTTTTTTAAGCTTTCTTGCGTTTGAAACGAAGTGCAACTCCCAGTATGAGTAAGCTTAGGCCTAAAAGCTGCATGAGCAGGTAGCTTGGCTCCCCCGTTTTTGGAAGGGTAGGAATCGAAGGGGTAACGTTAATACCGCCTTGTGGAACCTCAACGTCAATCTCGAAGAATCGGCAAGGAACGGCAATCGAGTGTAGGCTTGGTTTAGGCGCGGGTCTTCGACGGGAAATACCTCAGCGGGAATCGGATAAGGATTCAGCTGAGCGTATTTTTTTTTGAATTCAGAACATTGCGCCGCTTGACAGATAACGGTATAATATACGGGAACAAACATTCTTATTTTGAATTGTCATATGAAATGAAATTCCTATAATTGACTATACTGTTAAGATAATAATATTTGAACGACGGGGGTGGAGGTTAGGCGTGAGTGAGCTTACTAAGGAAACGAAGCTGTTTGAGCTAAAGTCGGATTATACGCCGCAAGGGGACCAGCCGAAAGCGATCGAGCAGCTTTTGGAAGGAATAAAGGCCGGCAAGAGGCACCAGACACTGCTCGGCGCAACGGGTACAGGCAAGACATACACGGTTGCAAACATGATCGAGAAACTAAATCGGCCAACGCTCGTCATTGCGCATAATAAGACGCTTGCTGCTCAGCTGTGCAGCGAGTTTAAAACTTTTTTTCCGGATAACGCGGTAGAATATTTCGTGAGCTATTATGATTACTATCAGCCGGAAGCTTACATCCCTTCAACCGATACTTTCATCGAGAAGGATTCAAGCATCAACGATGAGATCGATAAGCTGCGGCATTCAGCGACGAGCTCTCTGTTCGAACGCCGCGACGTTATCATTGTAGCCAGCGTGTCCTGTATTTACGGTCTCGGATCGCCGACGGAATACGGAGGCCTGGTGTTCTCGCTCCGTGTAGGGATGGAGAAGCCGCGCGATGTCATTTTGCACAAACTGGTCGACATCCAGTACCAACGCAACGATATCAGCTTTACGCGGGGAACGTTTCGCGTCCGCGGCGATATCGTCGAGATTTTCCCCGTGTCCAATAATGAACGGGCCATCCGCGTGGAACTGTTCGGAGACGAAATCGAACGGATATCGGAGATTGATGTGCTGACGGGTGAAATTGTAGGCGAACGCGAACATATTGCGATCTTTCCGGCGTCTCACTTCGTAACGCAAGAAGAAACGATGAAGGTAGCGCTCGTTAACATTGAGAGAGAGCTTGAGGAGCGTTTAACCGAGCTGCGCGAGGCAGGCAAGCTGCTGGAAGCACAAAGGCTGGAGCAGCGGACGCGATACGATTTGGAAATGATGGCGGAAATGGGCTTTTGCTCGGGTATCGAGAACTATTCCGGACCGCTTACGTTTAGGGAGCGGGGAGCGACGCCTTACACGCTGCTGGATTATTTTCCTGACGACATGGTTATCGTCATCGATGAATCGCATGTCTCCCTGCCGCAAATCCGCGCCATGTACAACGGTGACCGCGCCAGGAAAGAGATGCTTGTCAATCATGGCTTCAGGCTTCCGTCAGCGATGGATAACCGGCCTCTCCGTTTCGAGGAATTTGAGGCGAAGGCGAAGCAGTTGGTTTATGTATCTGCAACGCCGGGCCCATACGAGATTGAACATACTGACAAAATGATCGAGCAAATCATACGGCCTACGGGTCTGATTGATCCGATCATAGACGTTCGCCCGACAAAAGGACAGATCGATGACCTCTTGAACGAAATCCGTGACCGGATATCGAAGGATGAGCGGGTGCTGGTCACGACACTGACCAAGAAGATGTCGGAGGATTTGACCGATTATATGAAGGAGATAGGCATTAAGGTAAGATATCTCCATTCCGATATAAAGACGCTGGAGCGCTTGGCTATTTTGCGGGATCTCAGGCTTGGCGTATTCCATGTGCTCATTGGAATCAACTTGCTCCGCGAAGGCTTGGATTTGCCGGAGGTGTCGCTGGTTACGATCCTCGATGCGGACAAAGAAGGGTTTCTGCGGTCCGACCGCGCGCTTATTCAAACGATCGGCCGCGCGGCGAGGAACAGCGAGGGCCGGGTTATTATGTACGGCGATAAAATAACCGATTCCATGGACCGCGCGATAAAAGAAACGGAACGCCGCCGCACGATACAGCTTGCCTATAACGAGAAGCATGGCGTTACGCCGCAAACGATACGCAAGAAAGTGCATGACGTCATTGAAGCGACGAAGGTTGCGGAGCAGAAGGCCGATTACTTGACCGGGGCCGGTGCGGGCAAGATGAACAAGAAGGAACGTCTGGCGCTTCTTCAAAGGCTGGAGGCGGAAATGAAAGATGCAGCGAAAAATCTGCAGTTCGAACGCGCGGCGGAGCTTCGGGATGCGCTGCTTGAGCTGCGAGCCGAGATGGGCTAAGTAGGAGGAGAAACGATTGGCTAGCGATAAAATAGTTATTAAGGGCGCACGCGCCCACAATCTCAAAAATATTGACGTCACGATACCGCGCGATAAGTTTGTGGTACTGACGGGTTTAAGCGGTTCGGGGAAATCCTCGCTCGCATTCGATACGATCTATGCGGAAGGGCAGCGCCGCTACGTGGAATCCTTATCCGCCTACGCGCGTCAATTCCTCGGACAAATGGAAAAGCCGGATGTTGATTCGATCGAAGGACTTTCTCCGGCCATTTCCATTGACCAGAAGACGACGAGCCGGAATCCGCGTTCCACTGTCGGAACGGTAACGGAAATTTACGACTATTTGCGGCTGCTGTTTGCGCGTATCGGCAAGCCGCATTGCCCGGAGCATGGAATAGAAATTACATCGCAGACCGTTGAACAGATGGTCGACCGGATCATGGAGTATCCGGAGAAGACGAAGCTTCAAATTTTGGCTCCTCTTATTTCAGGGCGCAAGGGTGAGCATACGAAGCTGCTGGCTGATATTCAGAAGCAAGGCTTCGTTCGGGTACGCGTGAATGGCGAGCTCCGTGAGCTTAGCGAGAAAATTGAGCTGGAGAAAAATAAAAAACATAGCATAGAGGTCGTTGTTGACCGCATTGTAGTGAAGTCGGATATTCAAACGAGGCTGGCCGATTCTCTGGAAACGGCGCTTAAATTGTCCGAAGGACGCGTACTCGTTGACATAATGGAGCAAGAGGAGCTGCTCTTCAGCTCCAATCTCGCTTGTCCGGAGTGCGGTTTTAGCATCGATGAGCTGGAGCCGCGCATGTTCTCCTTTAACAGTCCTTACGGCGCATGCCCGGATTGCGACGGTTTAGGCGTCAAAATGATCGTGGATCCGGATTTGCTCGTGCCGGATAGCAGCAAATCGATCGAAGATGCCGCTTTTCTGGCATGGGCAGGCAGCACCTCGAACTATTATCCGCAGTTTCTGAGCGCGGTTTGCGTGCATTACGGCATCCGGCAGGATGTACCGGTATCCGAGCTTGAGCCTGAGCAAATGAAGAAGCTGCTTTACGGAACCGGCGGAGAGCGTGTGCGCTTCCTATACGAGAACGATTTTGGCCATCGGAAAGAAGCGTATGTGCCATTCGAAGGTATCGTTCATAATTTGGAGCGCCGCTATAGGGATACCGCATCGGATATGATGCGCGAGCATATTGAGAACTACATGAGCGCCAAGCCGTGTGCAGGCTGTAAGGGACAGCGGCTTCGCAAGGAGAGCTTGGCCGTTACGATCCATACCCGAAATATATCTGAAGTTACCTCTTTCTCCATCGGGGATGCGCAGCGTTATTTCGATTCGCTGAAGCTTTCGCAGAAGGAGCTGGCGATCGCGAGTCTTATTTTGAAGGAGATCAACAGCCGTTTAGGGTTTCTTGTTAATGTCGGGCTTGAATATTTATCGTTAAGCCGTGCGGCGGGAACGCTGTCAGGCGGCGAAGCGCAGCGGATCCGGTTGGCGACACAAATCGGTTCCAGCTTGATGGGGGTTCTCTATATCTTGGACGAGCCGAGTATCGGCCTTCATCAGCGTGATAACGACCGATTGATCGAGACGCTTGAGCATATGCGCAACTTAGGCAATACGCTCATAGTCGTCGAGCATGACGAGGATACGATGCTCGCAGCCGACTATATTATTGATATCGGGCCCGGAGCAGGTATTCACGGCGGTATGGTCATTGCCGAAGGAACGCCTGAGGAAGTGATGGCGAATGAAAACTCGTTAACCGGACAATACTTGAGCGGACGCAAGTTCATTGAGGTGCCTGCTGAGCGGCGGAAGACGAACGAAAAATGGTTAGAGGTTCGCGGGGCGAAGGAAAATAACCTTAGAAACGTCAACGTGAAAATTCCACTCGGCGTATTCTCGGCGGTCACGGGTGTTTCAGGCTCAGGAAAATCGACCTTCGTAAACGAAATTCTATATAAGACACTGGCCCGCGACCTAAACAAAGCAAAGACACGGCCAGGTCAATACAAAGAGATGCGCGGCATTGAGCATTTGGAGAAGGTTATCGACATTGACCAATCGCCAATTGGCAGAACGCCAAGATCGAACCCCGCTACCTATACCGGCGTGTTTGATGACATCCGTGATTTGTACGCGACTACGACGGAATCAAAGGTTCGCGGTTACAAGAAAGGCCGGTTTAGCTTTAACGTTAAAGGCGGACGCTGTGAAGCTTGCCGCGGCGATGGAATCATCAAAATCGAGATGCATTTCCTGCCCGATGTGTATGTCCCTTGTGAAATTTGCAAAGGCAAGCGCTACAACCGCGAGACGCTTGAAGTGAAATACAAAGGCAAGAACATTGCGGAAGTGCTGGAAATGACGATCGAGGACGGCTGCTCCTTCTTTGAGAATATTCCACGTATTCACCGTAAGGTACAAACCTTGCTGGATGTTGGCCTTGGCTACATGAAGCTCGGTCAACCTGCAACGACGTTATCCGGAGGCGAGGCGCAGCGGGTGAAATTAGCCGCAGAGCTCTATCGTCGTTCAACGGGCAAAACGCTCTACATTTTGGATGAGCCGACTACAGGTTTGCATGTACATGATATCGACAGACTGTTGACCGTTCTGCATCGTTTGGTTGATTCAGGAGAGTCGGTGCTCGTTATCGAACATAACCTGGATGTCATCAAAACAGCGGACTACCTCATTGACCTAGGGCCGGAGGGCGGCAGCGGCGGCGGTTTGATCGTGGCAACGGGCACACCGGAGCAGGTGATTAAGGTAGAGAAGTCGTATACAGGCAAGTATTTGAAGCCAATTCTGGAGCGCGACCGTGCACGCACGGCTGCTCAACATAAAGAGAAGCAGAAGGTTGCTGCTTCGGCAGAATAATACGGAAACAGCAGACTGGAAAGCCTTGTCTGCTGTTTTATTTTTCGTATCTGTAAGCACTATGAAAATGTATGGCATATCAGGTTGTAAATGAACAAAAAAATAAAATGTAAAGTGCGTGAATTACTTTAATATCAGCGTATTTATGAAAATTGATTGTGGTGAAATAGTTAAGTGAATGGAGCTGGAGGGTATCATTTAGATATAATTACACACAGGAAGTTATGCAGTCATTCGTAATGAAATGAGCCTAGAACTGAACCCGCCGGGGGCAATTGCATTTCGTGAATACGCGCAGTTATAGATTATGGAAGAGATGGACAATTTATAAGTGCGGCATAACGCAGAGAAGCCGGGCATTGAGAAGGAGAAAATATTTTTTGAATTCGTGACAAAGTTGTTACGAATCCCGATTCAGACTTGCATCAGAAGCCACAAAAAGCTAACATATAGTAATATAGGTTACGTGCGAAAAAAAGGAGGCCCCTTCATGTTTTTAGCAGCAGAAGCAGCTCATACTGCAAGTAAAATTGGTACTTTCGATTGGTTTATGCTTGCATTTACCGTATTGATCGCAATCGGTTTGTTTCGTCTTTTGAACACACGTCCGAAGAAAAACATTTTCGCGATTGGATTTACGGCCGTATCACTCGCATTGTTCTTGTTGATCGATTTCATCATGATCACTAAGGTTTGGTTAGCTTAGCATTTCGCATAAAAAAAGGTCTGCCGGACAAGTCTGGCAGACCTTTTTTCTATGTCAAAAATAGGAGAGAGATTAAACCCACCACATCTCGCCAAGCGGCTCGCGGATAAGGATTTGTTGTAGATTTTGAACAGCTTTCGTGAAGCCTTCGTCAACCGACATCAAGCCGTCCTCATGCTCGATGCTGACGACATAGTCGTAGCCGACAAGACGAAGAGCGCTAAGGATGTCTGCCCATGTTTTTAAGTCATGGCCATAACCGACAGTGCGGAACTGCCAAGCGCGGTCCAGCATCAATGCGTAGGATTGCATATCCGTCACGCCGTGATGGTTGACGTTGATTGGGTCAATCGTTGTATCTTTCGCGTGGAAATGGTGAATGGCTCCTGCGCGTCCGAGGATATGTACGGCTTGTACCGGATCAATGCCCTGCCACCACATGTGGCTCGGATCCAGGTTAGCTCCGATTGCATTTCCAGCCGCTTCGCGTAGACGAAGAAGGGTAGCCGGACTGTGTACGGAGAAGCCGCCATGCAGCTCAAGACCGATTTTTATGCCGCTTGCCGTAGCGAGCTTGCCGATCTCAGACCAATAAGGAATAACTTTTGCTTCCCATTGCCATTTCAAAATATCTTGGAAATCGTTCGGCCATGGAGCAACCGGCCAGTTTGGATATTTAGCATCCTCATGATCGCCAGGGCAACCAGAGAAAGTATTGACGACCGATACTTCAAGACGGTTAGCAAGCTCGATCGTTTTACGAATAACTTCGTCATGCTCCGTCGAAATCGCCTTTTGCGGATGCAGCGGATTGGCATGGCAGCTAAGTGCGCTAATCATCAATCCACGCGATTCTACCGCATGCTTAAACGCTTTCAGTTTTCCCTCGTCAGCAAGCAATCCGTCAAGATCGCAATGTGCGTCTCCCGGGTAACCGCCCGTTCCGATTTCGATGGCGTCGAGCCCTTTGGAGGCGATATAATCGAGCGCTTCCTCGAACGGCTTTTGTGCAAAAAGAACGCTAAATACTCCTAATTTCATTTATTCCTTTACCTCCCGAATCCATCAAATGGATTGATTTAGTAGTCCCACATAGTATACCACTTCTGTAATGAGAACACATAACCGAAACCAAATTTGACAAAATCGCATAATAACAAAGCAAAACTAGCATATTGCGGGACTTAAGGTATATTTTCATGTTGCTTATGCACTATAAAATCTACTAATTTTCATTGTGATTTTTGGGAATATATGCTACATTACAGTCTGATTACTATATTTGGAATACTGACAATTTACTAGAAATAGATTCGACGCATAAGAGTAGCGTTAAGAGGAGAGGGAATTCATGAAGAGCAGAATGCTCCGCATAGGAAGTATCATTATGCTGGGAGCGATGGTCACTGCCGGTACGGCTTGGGCAGCAAGCACGAACACGGCGTCGACCCATGTACTGAATGCAAAAAAAATCAATGGCGAGGTTTACGTCAAGGCAAGCTCGCTCACAAGCGCGCTTGGCGGAACCGGAACCTTTGATTCCAAGACCAACACCTACGCATACACTCCGACCGATATTCCGTCAGTCGTAAAGAAAGTGTCTCCGTCAGTCGTTGCGATTATTGGTAAACCGACGGATATCGGATCCGCGGATCCAAGATACGCGCTGGCTCATGGAACGGGCGTTATTATTCGTGCGGATGGCTGGATCGTAACCAATGCGCATGTCGTGGAGGATATGACCAATTTGGTCGTCGTTACGGCGGACGGCAAGAAGTACGATGCCGTAAGGACGCATCACGATGAGGCGAGCGACCTGGCATTGGTGAAGATCAAAGCTTCAAAGCTCCCCATAGCGAAACTTGCGGCATCCCCGCTTAAGGTGCAGGCTGGCGAAACGGTTGTGGCAATCGGAACACCGGTATCGTTCTCGCTCCGGAACACCGCAACAAGCGGAATTTTGAGCGGCATGAACCGCAGTGTGTCGTCTGCCTACAATCTGCTTCAAACGGATGCGGCGATTAACCCGGGAAACAGCGGCGGACCGCTCGTGAACATGAAGGGCGAGGTCATCGGCATTAACTCGCTGAAGTTCGTAGAGATAGGCGTCGATAATCTGGGCTTCTCCATTCCGGCGGATACGGTTCAATACGTGACCAATCATTTCTTCAAATATGGCCATGTCAAACGCGCCTCGCTCGGGCTAGAGCTGGAGGAAAGCTGGTCTGCGCTTATCGGCATTCCAACCTCTGATCCGTTGACCGTCAAAACCGTAACCTCGGCTGCGGCCCAAAAAGCAGGCATTCAAAACGGCGATTTGCTTTATAAGGTTGCAGGTAAGCAAGTCTCGACTATCGTTGAGTTGAATGAACTTTTAAAAAGCTATTTGCCTGGCCAGCAGGTGGAAGTCATGCTGCAAATCGACGGCGATCTCGTGACAAGGAAGCTGACGTTGGCTGAGGGTTAATATCAAAAAGCAAGATCAGGTTTACTGCACTTATATGATAATAGGGAGATATTAAAAGATGAAATTAAATGTAATTCGAAGAATGATTATGCTGCTATTGCCGGCATTGCTGGTTCTATCGCTGCTGCCGGCAGCGGCGTTCGCGGCAGATGCGGGCACGCAGGTCGAGGTTCGTTTGAAGGCGGGCAGCAAAACGGTCAAAATAAACGGCGCATCCTCTACGGTTGAAGCCCCTTTTGTAAGCAGCGGCACAACGATGGTTCCGTTGAAAGTCATAACGAATGCATTTGGCGCGGAGCTTAAACTAGAAAACGGCAATGTCATCACTCTTATCTATAATGACCGCAAAGTCGTTTTAACGTTTGGCAGCAAAACGGTTAAAGTAAACGGCGCGGCGAAAGCCGTTGCCGTAGCCCCAGTCGTTGTAAAAGGATCCACAATGGTTCCGCTTCGCGTCATTGTTGAAGCATTCGGCGCAAAAATTTCAGCGGACAGCGCTACAAAAGAAACCGTTATTATCGGCGTACGCGCACAATCGTCTGGAACGGGCGGCACATCCATCGATTCCGATTACGGAAAAACGAAAATCGGCGACAGCTACTATGGCTGGTCATTGAACTACCCAGCCGGTTTAGTACAGGTTTTGCAAAGCGATAACGGCGATTACGTTAAATGGGCGGATACCGCGGATTCGTCTAAAGTAGCCGCTCAAGTGAACGTGATTACGGAGCATGTCGGAGACGATACGCTGACTAGCGAAGAACAACGCGATCTTCTTAACAGCTATTATGATGAGGATGAAATTACGGTAGACAAGCGGACGATTACCGTAAACGGACTTGTCTTCGAAAAACAGATCACCTACACAAAAGAAACCAAAATGTATTATGAGTACCGCGGCATTCAAAAAGACGATATCTATTTTATCGTCATTGTCGGTTTGAAAGGCACGGACAAGTCGGTGTTGAACAGCTATGCCGGTCTCCTCAACAGCTTCACGCCTTCTTTTAATCAAGCAGATAAGTCAATCAAAAATATTACAAAGGTGAAGGATGGATTTATCACCTTTAAGGATGCCGATTACGGATTTACCGTTAAGCTTCCTTCCGATTGGTACAGCGATAGAGACAGCACAACTCCGACGTATGTTAACGAAACCGATGTTTTCTCGTTTAACCTGTCCTCGCTGACAGCAGGCGATACGCTTGAAAACTGGGCTTTCCGGAGAGAAGCGCGTGTACGCGAAGACTTCATAAGCTCGAATGTGCGCAACTTCGTAACGACGCCTATAGAGCTTAAAGACGGCAAGGCTATATCGTTGAGCTATGAATATACCTTTGGCAACAACGTGTGGTTTACTTTTAATGAGGTATTGCTTATTTCGGGCAACTACCGTTATTCGCTCGATTATGGTTACCTATCTTCAACCAGCGCGAAGAGCAGCGCAGCATTCAAGCAGGTGATTGCTACCGTTGACATTGATACGGCTTTCATCGAGAAAAATTTCGGTTTGGTAGAAGATGAATCCGATCTTGTGGATCGGAGCAAAAGAGTAACGAAGCGCAGTGCGACGTACGGCTATTCAATCGATATTCCGGCGTACTGGTACGGCGTGCAAAATAATTTTAACAAAGACGAAGTGTACTATAATTACAGTGCGGGAGATATGGTCATCTTCGAGTCTGAGTTTGACGCTTCATCCTATGCTTCCGGCTTGGCACAGTACGCGAATTCATCGGATAGCATTGCGCAAGGGGTGACCATTAAAGAGTCCTCCACAGTGACGATTAACGGAAAAACAGCACAAAAAGTGGTTCTGCATGCTGCAAAGCCGGAGAGAGATATTCCGCATACGCTGACGTATTACATATTTAATACGGACAATGGATCAATGGTGTTTATCTTTGCGGTTTATGATGTTCACGCTACGGAAAGCAACCTTAAGATCGTCAATGAAACAGCCCAAACGATTCGCTTTAATTAAGGAATGCGAATGGAAAGACTGGTCTCCCTAATGGGGTGACCGGTCTTTTTTTCTATTGCCAGCGGCTCTGAGCGGTGCGGAAACGGTGCTGCTGCCGTTTATCCAACTGCTAGTGCCAGTAATGTGTAGTGGTATAGATGTCCGAGGTTTGTTAAGATAATAACAGCAGGTGTTAAGGATGAGAGGAATGGATCGTTAAAATGACAGATACTATAGTAAGATCGGACATAGAGCTGCTGGCTCCGGCCGGCGATTGGGATTGTATGAGAGCGGCTGTCGCCAATGGCGCGGATGCGATATTTTTTGGCGTGGAGAAGTTTAATGCGCGCGCGCGCGCGAATAACTTCCGCAGCGAGGAACTGCCGGAAATTATGGCTTTTCTTCATACGTATGGGGTAAAAGGTTTTCTGACGTTCAACATTCTTGTGTTTGAGGATGAGCTGAGAGATGCGCAGAAGCTGATAGAAATGTGTATCGATGCAGGCGTGGATGCCGTTATCGTACAGGATTTGGGCCTTGTGAAGCTGATTCGCGAGCTCTCGCCGGACTTTCCGATTCACGGCTCCACGCAAATGACGATAACCTCGCCCGAGGCTGTCGAGTTTACGAAGCCCTTTGGTATTGAACGGGTCGTACTTGGACGGGAGAATAACCTGAAGCAGATTCGCACGATCGGCGAGCAGGCGAAGCTTCCGATGGAAGTGTTCGTACACGGCGCGTTATGCGTATCGTATTCGGGTCAGTGCTTGACGTCCGAGATGTGGGGCGGACGCTCGGCTAACCGCGGCGAATGCGCGCAGGCTTGCCGGCTGCCTTATGATTTGATGGTCGACGGAGAGATTCAGCCGATGGGAGACATCGCTTATTTGCTGTCGCCGAAGGATTTGGCGGCCATCGATATCGTGCCTGAGCTTATCCAAGCAGGCGTTAAGTCGTTTAAAATAGAAGGACGTCTCAAAAGTCCGGAGTATGTCGCGAATGTCGTGAGCAAGTATCGGCGCGCGATCGATAAATATTTCGACGGCGATTTGTCGAAGCCGTCGGTGGAGGACGTGCGTGAGCTGCAGCAAAGCTTCTCGCGCGGCTTCACGCATGGTTTCCTGTCGGGAACGAACAACAAGATGCTTGTTGAGGGCACGTTCCCGAAAAGCCGTGGCGTCTACCTCGGCCGCGTGGAGCGCATAATGCGCGATGCGGTTACGCTGCGGATCGATGCGCCTTTGAAGCGCGGCGATGGCATTGTGTTTGACGCAGGCGACCCGACGAAGAAGGAAGAGGGCGGCCGCGTTTATGATATTCGCCGGCAAGGCGTGAAAATCGAAGGCGAAGCGCAGGAAGGCACAATGATCGAACTGGTAGCGGGCCGTAATGACGTGGATCTGCGCAAAGTGCATGTCGGCGACCGCGTATGGAAAACCAACGATCCGGCGCTGGACAAGCGTCTGAGAGCTTCATTTGAAACCGAAAAGCCTTACCGCGTATTTCCGCTTCATATAAGAGTCACCGGCGCGCTGGGTCAGCCTATGCGAACCTGGTGGACGGATGTTCAAAAAGGAACGACCGTCGAGGTGGTTACGGAGCTGGAGCTGGAGCAGGCGCAGAAGCGTCCAATGGATGCCGCGCTGCTCGAAGATCAATTGGGCCGTCTAGGTGGTACCGTATATCAGTTGGAAAAGCTGGAAGTGGATCTGCAAGGCGATTTGATCGTACCGATCCGTGAGCTGAACCGGCTGCGCCGCGAAGCGGTTGAGCTGCTTTCCGGCGAACGGCCGAAGCCGCCGGTCTATGTGAAAAATCATGTTGATGCGCGTGCCGACGTGCCGAAGAAGGATATTCTGGCTCCGCAAAATGGCAAGGATGCGAATTTAATCGCGTTGTGCCGTACTTTGGAGCAGGTGCAGGCAGCCGTCAAAACCGATGTTGCATACGTATATGCCGATTTTGAATTTATTAAGCAATTTCCGGCAGCCATCGCTGCCGCTCGCGAAGCGGGCAAACCGATCGCGCTGGCAACCCCGCGTATTCATATGCCGGGCGAGAACGGCTACCATGCGAATATTTTGAAGCTGCAGCCTGATGCGGTGCTCGTGCGGAACACGGGAGCTCTTTATTATTACCTCCGTGCCCGCGCAGCTAATCCGGATAAGCCTTTTCCTAAACTGATCGGCGATTTCTCGCTGAATGTGGCTAACCATAAGGCGGTTAACCTGTTCACGGAGGTCGGGCTTGATCTGATTACCCCGTCCTACGATTTGAACATCCAGCAGATGGTCGATCTGCTTGAAAGCTCGGATACATCGATGCTGGAAATGGTCATCCATCAGCATTTGCCGATGTTCCACACGGAGCACTGCGTGTATTGCACCTTTATGAGCGAAGGGACCGACTTCACGAACTGCGGCCGGCCATGCGAGGAGAAGCGTGCGTCCTTGCAGGACCGCATCGGAATGGCGCATCCCGTTCGCGTTGACGAAGGGTGCCGCAATACCGTGTACAATGCGATCGAGCAATCGGGCGCCGAATATATCCGTAATTTCGTAAGCATGGGCGTTTCCAACTTCCGCGTTGAGTTTTTGGAAGAAACGCCGGAGAAGGTGCTTGAGGTGCTAGGACTCTATCGCGATGCGCTTGATGGCCGCATCAGCGGTACGCAAGTATGGCGGAGCCTCAAGGCGATCAACCAGCTTGGCGTTACGCGCGGACAGCTCGTTAAATAACGAGCACATGGAGGTAAGTTTCAACCGTCTTCTCTTTTTCTCGGGAGGACGGTTTTTTATTTGAAGGTAGATCGAGGCGGTTAAGCGTTATGATTTGACACGATATTCGCCCTGGCATAGCATAGTAGGATAACGCAATTATGAGGCATTCGATTTTTGTGAAAAAGCGAGGCGTGATCATCCATGAATGGTGCTTGGTTTTCCGGCTGGAGGCATGTATTTAAACTCGACCCGGATCGAGAAATATCCGATGAAACGCTGGATGCCATCTGTACATCGGGTACCGATGCGGTAATCGTCGGCGGCTCCAGCGGCGTTACATTTGAAAATATAGTTGATCTTATGGCGCGTATCCGCAGGTATGAGGTAGACTGCGCTCTTGAGGTTTCTACCTTGGATGGCGCGGTTCCCGGCTTTGACGGATACTTTATACCGCTCGTTCTCAACACGGGCAGGGCGGAATGGATAACGGGCTGGCAAACCGAAGGGCTGAAGGAATACGGAAATTTTGTTCCTTGGGAAGAAACGGCGGCGCAGGGATACGTTATTTTGAATGCGGAAGCCACCGCGGCGAAGCTGACCGAAGCGAAGACGGATCTGGATGAAGCGGAGCTGATTGCGCATGTGCGCATGGCCGACCGCTTAATGAGGCTTCCGGTAATTTATTTGGAGTATAGCGGTAAATTTGGCGATATGAAGCTGGTGAAGCGGGCAAGAATGGCGGCTGTTCAAGCGCAAATATTTTATGGCGGCGGCATTGATAACGCGGAGAGAGCGCGTCAAGCCGCGGAGGTCGCTCATACCGTCGTCGTTGGAAATGTCATATATAACGATTTGGCGGCTGCCTTATCCACGGTCGCTGCCGTACAAGAGACGGTTAGCAGCAGCCTTCAGGCGAAGTAGGTTTTCGGAACAACTAGTGTAATTCAGAAATTCAGCGAGCTTAAAATGGTGCTGCACGGCATAAGAAGAAACGGTTTCTTATGTAGTGCGGCGCTATTTTTCTGTATAAGCGTATCCTTTGCAAAGACGGACGAAAAGTACTCCGTTTCAGGCCGTTTATGACGGAAATTGGACGGTATTTTTTTGGGTTTGCAAATTGACACGCGGAGGGTCGTTGTCTACACTGAAGAGAGGCGAACATATGCGAACAAAGGAGTCGGAGCATGTTGAATTATATTAGCATCGAGCAAGCGGTACAGAAGCTGAATCCGCCGCAGCGTGAAGCTGTTCAAGCGACTGACGGGCCGCTATTGATCATGGCCGGAGCGGGCAGCGGCAAGACGCGCGTACTGACGCATCGAATTGCTTACTTAATAGAAAAAAAGCGTGTAGCGCCATGGAGTATTCTCGCTATCACCTTTACGAATAAAGCATCGCGCGAAATGCAGGATCGGGTAAGCGCGCTCGTTGGATCATCGGGTCGGGATATATGGGTATCCACCTTTCACTCGATGTGCGTGCGCATCCTGCGCAGAGATATCGACCGGATCGGCTTTACATCCAGCTTTTCGATACTCGATTCCTCGGATCAGCTGTCGGTCATTCGCGGCTGCATGAAAGATATGAATATCGATACGAAGAAATTTGAGCCGAAGGCGGTTCAAGCCGCAATCAGCAGTTCAAAAAACGAACTGATTTCGCCTGAGCAATTCGAGCAGAAAGTCGGCGATTATTTTGACGGCATCGTTGCCCAGGTATTCACGAAATACCAGAAAAAGCTGAGAGCCAACAACTCTCTGGACTTTGACGATCTTATTATGATGACGATTCAATTGTTCAAGGACGTGCCTGAGGTGCTTGAGTTTTACCAGAACAAGTTCCGCTACATTCACGTCGATGAGTATCAGGATACGAATAGAGCGCAATATATGCTGACGCGGATGCTTGCGGATAAGCATCACAACATTTGCGTAGTCGGCGACAGCGATCAATCCATTTACCGCTGGCGGGGCGCGGATATTACGAACATTTTGAATTTTGAGGGCGATTATCCCGAAGCCCGGACGATCATGCTGGAGCAGAATTACCGCTCGACCGCCAATATCCTGGATGCCGCGAATGCGGTTATAAAGCTGAATACCGGCCGGAAGCCGAAGAGGCTCTGGACGGATCAAGGCGCCGGCGATCTAATCGCTCTTTATCAAGCGGATACAGAGCATGATGAAGGTTACTTCGTAACGGGCGAAATTCGCAAAAACATAAATAAAGGCCATAAATTTGCCGATCATGCCATTTTGTATCGTACGAATGCGCAGTCGCGGGTTATAGAGGAAATACTCATAAAATCGGATATCCCTTACCAGATCGTCGGGGGCATCAAGTTCTACGACCGCAAAGAGATCAAAGACATTCTCGGTTATTTGAAGCTTGTTTCGAATCCGGATGACGATATCAGCCTGGTGCGTATCATTAATGTGCCAAAGCGGGGGATCGGCGATACCACAGTCGGCAAGCTCGCGGATGAAGCGGCGCGCAGAGGGACCTCGATCTACCGCGTATTGAATGATTTAGGCGAAGTAGAGGTCAACGGCCGTACGCGAACGCTGCTGCGCGAGTTTTATGAGATTATCGACAATCTCACCCGTATGGTTGATTACTTATCGGTGACAGAGCTGACAGAGAAGGTGCTCGAGCTGTCGCAGTACCGCCTTGAGCTGCATCAGGAGAATACGTTGGAATCGAAGGCGCGCCTCGAAAATATCGATGAGTTCCTGTCCGTGACCATGGATTTCGAGAAACGGAACGAAGACCGTACGCTCGTTGCCTTCTTGACGGATTTGGCACTCATTGCCGATATTGATTCCTTGAACAAGGACGAAGAAGAAGCGGAAAAGAACAAGGATGCCATCACTTTGATGACGATGCACAGCGCCAAGGGACTTGAGTTTCCTGTTGTCTTCATTATCGGAATGGAGGAAAGCGTGTTTCCGCACAGCCGGGCGCTCGCTGATAACGAAGAGCTGGAGGAGGAGCGCCGGCTCGCTTATGTAGGCATTACCCGCGCGGAGAAACGGTTGTACCTGACCTGCGCGCGCATGCGGACTTTATTCGGCCGTACGAGCAGCAACCTCCCTTCACGGTTTTTGCAAGAAATACCGGAGAGCGTCAGAGAAGGCGCATCAAGCGGCAGCGGGGGTTACTCGCGCGCAGGTGCACGCAGCAGCGGCGTTAGCGTGACGGGCGGTACGGGCGCGGCAGCAGGTAGCCGTGGTGTACCGGGACGCGCACCGGCTAGCGGTGCAGGCGGCCGTTCCCCTGGCTTCGGAGGAGCAAGTCCGGCAGCGGCGGGCGGCAGAGGCGGCGTGCGAGTAAGCACTCCGCTGCAGGATGCAGCCCGAACGGCGCAGGGCAGCGCTACGGCAGGAGGATCGGCACCTGGGGAATTTGCATCTGGCGAGAGAGTGTCGCATGGCAAATGGGGCATCGGCGTCATCGTTTCCGTCAAAGGGACCGGCAAGGACATGGAGCTCAATATCGCCTTCCCGGCACCGATCGGCATCAAGCGTTTACTTGCGGGCTTCGCGCCAATAACGAAAGTGTAAGATGGCTTGGTCAATTTGTACGATTAGAAGGAGGAGCCTTCCGTGAACGCTCAATTAGAGAGGATGCAACAGCTTGTTGCGATTATTACAGAGCATAATTACCGCTACTACACGCTGGATGACCCGACCGTAAACGATGCTGATTATGACAAGCTTTATGACGAGCTCGTCGCGCTCGAAGCGGAGCTCGGCATGGTATTGCCAGAATCGCCGACCCAGCGCGTAGGCGCAGACTTGCTCAAAGGCTTTGAGCCGTATAAGCACCGCGCCCGGTTATGGAGCCTGGATAAGGCGCAGGATACCGAGGATCTGCTTGCATGGAATGCGAGGTTGCTTAAAGCTGTAGCGGACTATAACGCGAAGCATCCTGAAGAAGAGCCGCTTCCCCAGCCGACCTATGTGGTTGAGCTGAAGTTTGACGGACTGACGCTGAACCTGACTTACGAGGACGGACAGCTGGTTCAAGCGGCGACTCGCGGAAACGGAACCGTGGGGGAAGGCATTTTGCAGCAGGTACGCACCATTCGTTCGGTTCCGCTTACGATACCGTTTAACGACGGCATCGTCGAGGTTCAGGGGGAAGGCATCATGCAGCTTTCGGTGCTGGCGAAGTATAATGAGACCGCGGCCGAGCCGCTCAAAAATGCCCGCAATGCAGCCGCAGGCGCGCTGCGCAATCTTAATCCAAAAGTGACGGCCGAGCGGAAGCTGAACGCCTTCTTCTATAATGTCGGCTTTGCAGACGGCGTTGCATTTGCGGATCATCGGGAGATGCAGCAGTTTTTAAAGGATAACCGATTTAAAGTGAACCCGTATGTCACCTATCAGAATACGATCGAAGAGGTACAGGAAGAGCTGGTTCGCGTGACGGA